>JAJXWZ010000005.1 GCA_021781345.1 Pseudomonadota bacterium | reverse complement strand
CGGATAATCCACGCCCGCCACGACGAACCTTCGCCTGCCGCCGGGCAGCTCGGCCTCGAACTCGTCGTCGACGCGCTTCTTCAATGCCGCGCGCGCGAGTGGCGAGTCGATGCTGATCCAGCCCTTCTTCGCATCCGTCTCGTCCGGCCCGACAATGCGGTAGGTGTGGATCACGCTGCTGTCGACGCTTTCGATTTTCAAGGTCGCGCCGAAGAAGATCGCCTCGCGATCGGCGGGCGCGGCATCGACGACTTTCAACGACGGGATGCGCTTGGACAGATAGCGCACGCGCCGATCGATTTCCGCAAGCTGCTTCTTGCGATAGGTGTATTCGGCGTTCTCGGAACGGTCGCCCTCGGCGGCCGCCGCTGCCAGCGCCTTGACGACTTCCGGGCGGCGTTCGCGCCACAGGTGGTCGAGTTCCGCCTTCAAGGCGTCGAAACCCGCGCGCGTGATGATCGCCGTGGATCGGGTCGGGGGAGGACGCCAGCGCGACACGGCTTAGGCCGAGAGCCCGGTGAACCCGTCATGGGCGAAGGCAACTCGCGCGTCGCCCGCGCCACCGGCACCGGCGATCATGCCGCGGCGATGGCCGGAACCCGGAGCGGGCCCGACCGCGTGGGTGTCGTTGCTTGCGATCAGGATGTCGTTCACCGAAGCACCCCGTGTCCCGGCATGTGATGGAGTTCGGATTGTACGTCGTGGCACGGCCTTGAGTCGTCGGGGGCTTCCGGTTAGGGTGCGTGCGTGTTTCGGTTCGATGACGGGCGGTACGTGATGCGGTGGTCAGGCTGGATGGCGTGCGTCGGCGCGCTGGCGATGTTGGCAGGGTGCGCGCAGGCACCGACCAAGGGGGCGGGTGCCGGTGCGCCTGCGGATCCGGATGGCTTGTATACCGCGCTCGATCAAGCCACTGCGCGATACGACCAGGCGCTGCAGCAAGCGCGCAAGGGCGACGACGCGCAGTCTCAGAAGACGCTCGAATCCGCGCTGGATTCGTTGCGCACGGCATCCGACCGCTGCGTCAACACGCCCGGCTGCGATACGGCGCGTTTCCTGTCCGCGTACGACCGCGCATTGCGCCTGAAGGACGGCAGCTTCATCGGCACCGAGGACGACGAGCCATCGTTCGACAATGACGAAGCCGTTGCCTCCGGCGGCGATGCCGGCACGCTGAACGCCTTGCCGCAAGTCCGGCGTACCGAACAGCTGCTCGCTGGCGACAAGCTGTCAGACCTGGTCGCCAACAACGGCGCGGTACAGGCGGCATTGCAGGTGTGGCTGACGCGTATGCGGCCGAACCTGATCCGGGCGTATGTCGATTACCGTTACTTGCGCTACGAAATGGAGCCGGCGTTTAGCCAAGCGGGATTGCCCGAAGCGATACTGTTCGGCCTGGTCGCCAAGGAGTCCGGCGGCCGCGTGCACGCGGTCTCGCGTTCGGGCGCGGCCGGTCCGCTGCAGTTCATGCCCGCGACCGGTGAACGGTTCGGCCTCGATACCGTGGACGGCTTCGATCAGCGTTTCGATCCGGCCATGGCAGCGCAGGCGACGGCGGCGTATTTCAACGAGCAGCTCGCGCAGCTCAACGACAACCTGGCATTGGTGCTGGCCGCTTACAACGGCGGCGAGGGCAGGGTCGGTCGCCTGGTGCAGGGCATGCCCGACGCCAGTTTCTGGGATCCCAAGTTGTATTTCGCGCTCGCGCCGGAGACCCGCGAATACGTGCCGATGGTGCTGGCGGCGGCGTGGCTGTTCCTGCATCCGCAGCGCTACAACCTGCAATTCCCCAGGGTGGACGACGTGCCGGGCCACGTCGACCTCGCCAATGCTGCATCGTTGAACGAGCTGGCGGTATGTCTCGGCAACGACGGCGGTGCGCGCAACGGCTGGTACCGGACACTGCGCAATCTCAATCCGCAAATGGATCCCTCGCAGATCCAGCCGCAGGGCACGCGCATCAACTTGCCGCGATTGCTTCAGCCCGACTACAGGCGCTCGTGCATCCAGGGCAAGTGGGTTGCGTTGGCCACCCAATTGCAGGATGCGCAGTTGCCGACCCCGCCTGCGCGGATCGCGGCTGCGGATCCGCCACCGAGGGGCGGATCCGGCTACACGGTCCGCAGCGGCGACACGCTGTACGCGATCGCGCACCGTTTCCATTGCGACGACGTGCGCGAGTTGGTGCGGGGCAATCGCCTGCATTCCGCGACCGACCTGCAGATCGGCAAGCGTCTGCGGCTGGTGGGCTGCCGGCGCCGCTAGCCGCGCCTGCGGCACGTCGGCGACGCCGGCGCGCACTACACGCCGCGGCTATTGCCCCGGCGCGCCGGCCTCCAGGGCCTGTACGGCCCGCAAGGTGTTCTGCACGTGCTTGTCCGGATCGAGGCTGGAGTAGGCATAGGCAACGGTGCCGGAGGGCGCGATGACGTAGGAGGTCCGATCGGACCAGCCCGGACGGAAGAACAGCGTCGCGTCGTACGCCTTCGCGATCCTGGCGCCCTTGTCGGCGGCCACCGGGAACTTGCCGCTGCAATATTTAGTCTCGCGCGAGAACTGTGCGAGTTGGTCGAGGTGGCCGGCCGTGATCCCGATGACGGTGGCGTGCAGCGCCTTGAACTTGTCGATTGCCTGCGAGAACAGGTGCGCCTCGATGTTGCAGCCGGCCGTGTGCGGCGCGGGGAAGAAATACAGCACTACCGGGCCCTGTTTCAGGGCGTCGGCGAGGTCGAAGGCGAACGGCCTGCCGTCAAGGTAGCCGGGCGCGCTGAATGCCGGCGCGCGGGTACCCGGCTTCAATGCAGCGTGGGCATTGGCGGCGACCGCGAGCAGGCCGGCGAGGACGATGGGCAGTGCGTATTTCATGGCGATCGACTCCATAGTCGCGAAGGGGTGTCATGGATTGTGCGTGCGCCAGGTAGATGCAGGTCAGCCACGGCGCCCGTGCATGATCTCGGACAGGAAACCCAGCACCCGCGTGCCCTGGCCTTCGTCCACCAGTTCGCGCGCCGTGCCGCCGCCGAGTTCGACGATCGGCACTGCGTCGTACCAATGGTCGATGGCGGCCGAATCGGATTCGATCCGGTGCGCCAGCGCGAATACCGAAAGTCGGATCCGGTTATCGCAGGATTCGTCCGCAGGCGGCGGCGGAGGCCGGATGCGAGAAGGCTGCAAGGGAAAGGCGATCAAGCTCATGCCTGGCGCTCCAGCTGGGCTGACGGACGGACGCACCGTCCCGGATGCACGGTGCCGGCGGCCCTGACAACAAGCTTCGGCCGCCACACCCGGACTTCTACGGTAGCGTCGGTGTCCCGGATGCGTGCATCGGCGAACGGGTTGCGCCGCCGAGGGTTGCCAGGGTCGGATCGCGGTTTCGCGGCGCGGTTGGCGCAGGCGCTGCCGTCCCGATGTCAGCCGGGCCAGCTCACTGCCGGCAGCGCCTCGAAGTCGGGTCGGGCAAACAGGTAGCCCTGGAACAATCCGACGCCCAGCTCGCGAAGCAGGTGATATTCCGGCAGGGTCTCGACGCCTTCGGCGATGACGTCGATGGCGAGGGCACGGCAAACGCCGAGGATGCCCTTGACGATCGCCTGCCGCACCGGGTCGGTGTCGATGGCATGCACCAGCGCCATGTCCAGCTTGATGAGGTCGGGCTGGAACTCGGCCAGCAGGTTGAGGCCGGAATAGCCGGCGCCGAAATCATCGATCGCGGTACGGAAGCCTTGCCGCTTGTACTCGCGGATGATGCGCTTGAGGTGCTCCTTGTCGACGAGCTCCTCGTTTTCGGTGATCTCGAAGATCAGTCGCCGGGTCGGGAAGCCGTGGCGTTCGGCCGCCTGCAGCGTGGCGCGTATGCAGGTCGCGGCCTGGTAGACCGCGTTCGGCAGGAAATTGATGCTGACGAAGCAGGGCATGTCCAGCCGCGCCGCCAGTTCGACCGCCTTCACCCGGCAGGCCTGGTCGAACACATAGCGATTCTCCGGATTGACCTGCGCCAGGATCGACGATGCGGATTCGCCTCGCGTGCCGCGTACCAGGGCTTCGTAGGCGAAAACGGTGCGCTGGGCGACATCGACGATCGGCTGGAACGCCATCGTGAACTCGAAAGGCAGCGATGCGCGCGGGCGGCAAGCCGCGCACGGCGGCAGGTCGGAATCATCGGTCGACATCGGGTGCGTCAACGGTTTCGTGGTGGATGGCGCCTCCGAGCATAGCGATCCGCGCGACGTGGCCGCAACGCGGACGGGCACGATTCGCGCGCGACCACGGCCTGGAGATGTGCGTCCCGCGCCGCCCGGCGCTTCAGCGCACCAGCGGGCGGATCGCGGTGAAGCCGCCGTCCACCGGCAGGACCTGGCCGGTGATCCGCGCGGCGTCGTCGGACAGCAACCATGCGACCGCGCCGGCGACGTCGTCCGCATGCTGGATCCCGCCGAGCGGATACTGGCGTGCCGCCGCCTCGCGTTGCGCCTCTAGCCTCAGCATGCCGGCGCTGAGCGGCGTCTCGGTCATGCCCGGCGACACGGCGTTGATGCGCAGTCCCGACGCAGCATGGCTGGCTGCCGCGCTGCGCACCAGCGCGTCGACGCCGCCCTTGGCGGCGGCGATGGCCTCGTGGTTGGCGACGCCGATCTGCGCGACTACCGAGCTGGCGAGCACCGCCGCACCCTTGCCGCCGTCGGCGCGCCGCGCCGCGATCCATGCCTGCAGCATCGCGAACGCGCTCTCCAGGTTGATCCTGAGCACGTCCCGCCATTGCGACAGCGCCACGCGGTGCAGCGGTGCGACCAGGGTATTGCCGACCATGTGCGCGAGGTGGGTCGGCGGCCCGAGGCCGTCGTTGCAGCGCGCTACGATCGGTGCGGCCTGGTCCGGGTCGCCGGCATCGGCGACGATGCGCAACGCCGCTGGCAGTGCATCCAGGCGTGCGGCGTCGCGGCCGACCACGGCAACCCGCCAACCGGCCGCATCCAGTCGCTGTACCAGTGCGCGTCCGATGCCGCCGGCTGCGCCGGTGACCAGGACGATCGGGGAAGAGGTCATGGCGGGTTCTCCATTGCGAAGCGGTTCGGTGCGCGATCGATCCCGGCGCACCGCTGCGGTGCGGTGGTGCCAATCGCATGTGCGGATCAGGGGGCATCGCCCGGCTCGTGGCGACGTGCGCCGGATTTCCGGCGCCGGCACGCCGCGGAGCAGTAACGCACCTCGTTCCAGTGCTTCGCCCAGGCGCGGCGCCAGCTCATGGTTCGACCGCACACGGCGCAGGGTTTGCTGGGCAGTGATGCCTTGTTGCCGCGATGGCCACGGCGACTACCCGCGGGTGTCGGATCCATGCAGCCTCCTTTGCTGCCGCTAGCTTCGCAACGCCAGCACGATCGCCAGCAGGGCGAGCGCCAGCGCGGCGACGCTGAGCACCAGAGCCTGGTGTGCGATCCTCGTGGAGGCTTGATCCGCCGATGCCGGCCGGGTGGTGCCGCCCGGCCGCGAGACGCGCGCTTCGGTCGCCTCCGGACGGGCCTGCAACAGCGCGACCATCTCGGCCATTTGCGCGTCGTCGAACCGGTACGGATCGAAGCGGGTGTGGCCGAAGGATGCGAGCAGGCGCTTCACGTCTTCCGACGCCGCCACGTATTTCATCGACCAGCCTGCGAAGGTCGGCTGGTCGATCGGGG
>JAJXWZ010000205.1 GCA_021781345.1 Pseudomonadota bacterium | reverse complement strand
ATTCGTCATGCGCGACACCGGCCCAGTCGCGATAGTAGTCGCCGGGCATGCCGCGAAAGCGGTACACCGCGTCCCAGGCGAGATTGATGGCATTGAACTCGATGTGAGCGACCGCGTGCACCAGCGCGGCGCGGCCTTCGTCGCTGCCGAGCCCGCGCTGCGGCACGTCGCGCGGCATCACCAGCCGGGGCCTGGCGGGACGACCGGGCGCGCTGATAGGCAGCGGCGCGTCGCCGCCGCCATCGAGGGCGAGTCGCCCATCGCGCAACGCCTCGAATGCCTGCCGGGTCAGCGCGACTTTCTCGTCCGGCGCGGCGCAGTCGATGCTTCGCCGCGCCGCGGTGAAAAGGCTTTCCATCCGCATGGACCGCTCAGGCGCTACGGCGTTGCGCCTTGGCTTCGTCCGAGCGCGCGAATTCGAGCTGGCGCAGGTATTCGGGTTCGACGCCGGTGACGTAGTTGCCGGAGAAGCACGAATCGTCGAAGTGCCCGAGCTTCTCGTTGCCTTCGGCGACCGCCTCGATCAGGTCGGGCAGGTCCTGGTAGACCAGCCAGTCGGCGCCGATGGTCTCGCGGATTTCCTCGACGCTGCGACCGTGCGCGACCAGCTCCGCCGGCGCCGGCATGTCGATGCCGTACACGTTCGGATAACGCACCGGCGGCGCGGCCGAGGCGAAGTACACCTTGTTGGCCCCCGCCTCGCGCGCCATCTGGACGATCTGCCGCGAGGTAGTACCGCGCACGATGGAATCGTCCACCAGCAGCACGTTCTTCTTGCGGAACTCGAGCGGAATCGGGTTGAGCTTGCGGCGCACCGAGCGCACGCGCTGGCCCTGCCCCGGCATGATGAAGGTGCGGCCGATGTAGCGGTTCTTGACGAATCCCTCGCGGAACGGCACGCCGAGTTCGGCGGCAAGCGTGGAACCCGCGGTGCGCGAGGTGTCGGGAATCGGGATCACCGCGTCGATGTCGTGGTCGGGCCATTCGCGCAGGATCTTGGCCGCGAGCTTCTCGCCCATGCGCAGACGCGCCTTGTACACCGACACGTCCTCGATCATGGAATCGGGGCGCGCGAGGTACACGTACTCGAAGATGCACGGCGCATGCACCGCACCCTCGGCGCAGTGGCGCGAGGCGAGCTCTCCATCGAAGCTGGCAAACACCGCCTCGCCCGGCGCGATGTCGCGCACGCGGCGAAAGCCCAGGATGTCGAAGGCGACCGATTCGGACGCGAACGCGTATTCCTTGCCATCGGGGGTGTCGCGCTCGCCCAGCACCAGCGGGCGGATGCCGTGCGGATCACGAAACGCCAGCACGCCGTATCCGAGGATCATCGCGACGCAGGCGTAGCCGCCCTTCGCGCGCGCGTGCACCGCCGCGACGGCCTTGAACAGTTCGTCCGGCGTCAGCGCGTGGCGCTCCAGGATCTGCAGCTCGTGCGCGAGGATGTTGAGCAGGATTTCCGAATCGGAATCGGTGTTGATGTGGCGACGGTCGTTCTCGAACATCTCGCGCCGCAACGATTCGGTGTTGATGAGGTTGCCGTTGTGCGCAAAGGCGATGCCGTAGGGCGAATTCACGTAGAACGGCTGTGCCTCCTCGGAATCCTCCGCGCCCGCGGTCGGGTATCGGCAATGGCCGATCCCGGCGTGTCCCCTCAACCGATGCATGTCGCGGACATCGAAGACGTCGCGCACCAGGCCCGGCCCGCGCCGCATGTGCAGCTTGGTGCCGTCGTAGGTTGCGATGCCGGCCGCGTCCTGTCCGCGATGCTGCAACACCGTCAACGCGTCGTACAACGCGGTGGCGACTTCGGTCTTGCCGACGATGCCGATGATTCCGCACATGAATCTATCCGCTTTGAAGTAGCCCGGGTTTCACGCTTCGACCCAACACGCCACGCACCCACAACCCCATCCAGCCCGCATGAAGCAGAAGCGCGGATTCGATCGTCCCCTAGACTCAAGGGGACGGAGAAGCGGCTTCGCGCACGTTCGCTGCATTTGCCGAATCAGCCGACCAGCGAGACACTATTGTCCCACATCATCGCGGGCCGGGCCCGTGTCCGGTCGCACGTCCGGAACTCGCCGCCACCGCAGGCGCCGCAACCGCCGGATCCAGACGCTGGGTGGCCTGTTGCACGACCGATATGGGGACGCGCGACAGTGCGGGCAAGGCCTGGCCGCCGATCTCCAGGTACCGGGTCACCGCGGGCGGCAGCGATCGTGCCAGCCATCCCGCGCCATTCACGAACGCCGGCAGCAGCATCGATTGCCGCCACCAGGCGGCCTGCCTGGGTACCGAGGTGAAACCAAGCATCAGCACCGCGAAGGTCACCAAAAGCACGCCCTGGGCGAAGCCGAACAGCATGCCGAGCAGGCGATCGCCGCCGCGCAGCCCGCCCCGGCTCATCAGCCGACGCATTGCCCATCCGACCAGCGAGCCGACCGCCAGCACACCGAGGAAACAGGTGACGTAACCGGCGATCAACCTCGCGGTCGGCTCGTCAAGCCAGCGCCCATAGAACTGCGCGACCCGTTCACCGAACGCCCACGCGACCCAGAATGCCGCCAGCCAGCACAGCAGGGACAAAACCTCGCCGACGAACCCGCGCATCAGGCCGAACAGCATCGCCAGTGCGAGCACCGCGAGGATGGCGATATCCGCTGCATTCATCGTCGGTGACCGGCCCAGGGGGAAGCTCGTTCGCAGCGCATTCCGTTGATGACCGAGCGAAGCAAGCGCGGCCGGGTGATCGCGACGCCCGGGCATCCCCGTGCCACAGCTCGCTGGCAATCGCCTCGACCGGGGAAGGATGCTCGCACGATTACTCCGTGACGATGTTGCCCTTGATCTTCAGCTTCTGCGCGATCTGCCCGCGCGCGGCGTCGGCCAGGTCGCGCGATGCGAACGGACCGGCACGCACGCGCCACAACTTGCCGCTGGACGTATCGACGCTGTCCACGTAACCGTCGAATCCCTGCGCACGCAGACGGTCGCGCAACTGGTTGGCGACACCCTCGCTGGCGAACGCGGCGAGCTGCACCGCCCAGCCGCCCGGCTGGCCGTGTGCGATCGCCGACGCCGGCGCATCGCCCTTCTGGTCCACGACCCCGGATTCGATCGTCATCGAAACGCGCTCGATGCCCTTGAGCTTGAGGCGCGCGGCCTCGGCATCGCCGCGGCTGCGGAACGGCCCCACGCTGACCCGCAGTACCGGCTTGCCCTGGTAGGTTTCCGGCGTGGCGACCGCGGAAAATCCGTGTCGCCTCGCCTGCGCGACCAGCCTGCCGGCGCTGGCGTGGTCGGTGTAGATGCCGAGGTTGACCGTGTACAACGCGCCGGCTGCCGCACCCGCGCCACCCGGTATCGGTTCGGATTTCGCCGGCACCGATGGCGCCGGCGAGGCGGGCGGCACCTTGGCCACCTTGTCCGCCGGTCCGGGTTTCGCGGAGGCTTGTACCGGCACCGGGGCCGGCGTCGACGCGACCGGAGGCGTGGTCGCGGCAATCGCCGTCGCGGAAGGCACCGACTGCGCCGGCGCCGGCGCGCCGTGTTCGAGGTTGAGCGTCGCGACATGGTCGGGATCGTTGATCGCCGCTTGCGTACTCGAGCCAGCGCTGGCCGTGTCCGGACCCACCCGCAGGACGCGCGTCTGCATTTCGCCACTGGGTTCGGGCGGGATCTTCATGCCGACCGATTGCGAACCGGAACCCGAATGGCCGGGCAGCAGCATCGGCACGAAGATCACGGCCAGCGCGATCAGGACGACGGCGCCTAGCAAGCGCTTCTTCAAACCTGGATCCATGTTTGCCACACCATGCAATGAACCAGTGCAAGCGTTGAGCCGAGCGATGCAGTCGTGTCGGCTCGAACGCGGAATGTGCGATTGCCGGGAATTATACGCGGCGCCCGGGACCAATCGGTCCAACGGCAAACAGGTTCGATCGGTCGACCGCCTATCGACAGGCTCGGGGCGAACGGGTCATGCGCGTCGCGGTCGCGGTTAGCCTGTCGGACCATGAACCGCATCGGCAAAAATCAGACTTTCCTCAGCACCGGTGCGACCACATGGAAGCTGCCGAACGCGATGATGCGATCGTCCGGCGACGCCGCCGCGCGCGCGGCGGCCAGCGCGGCGGGTATGTCCGGGAAGGTCCCGCAAAAGGCTCCCGGCACCGCGGCCCGCACGCGCGCCAACAGGCGTCCGACGGACTCGCCGCGAGGCGATTCGCCGGTCAGGTCGGCGAGGTACCAGGCATCGATGCGTGCACCCAACGCCCCGGCCACGCCTTCGACGTCCTTGTCAGCCAACGCGCCGAACACCGCGCGCACCTTGCCCGCGACCGGATGCCGATCCAGCCAGCGCGCCAGCTCGCGCGCGGCCTGCGGATTGTGGGCAACATCGACGACGAGCCCGGGACGCTCTCCGAGATGCTGCAGGCGGCCCGCGAGCAACGGCGCGGCACTCGTGTGACCGGACTTTTCCAGCGCCCGCGCGTCCCAACGCACGCGCTGGCCCAACGCATGCAGCGTCGCTATCGCGGTTGCCGCGTTGCGGTACTGGAAAGCGCCATCCAACGCCAGGCCGTCGTGCAGCACGAACGATGAATCGTCACCCGCGGCCGGCGCGACGTAGCGCGCCTGCGCCGGGTCGCGATGCCACCATTGCAAGCCAGCGGACAGCGGCGACCAGCCGAAATCGCGACCCAGCACTTCGACCCTGGCACCGATCGCACGCGCATGCTCCAGCAGCGAGGCAGGCGGATCGGTTTCGCCGACGATCGCGGGCTTGCCGGTACGGAAAATCCCGGCCTTCTCGCGCCCGATGGATTCGCGATCCGGGCCAAGGTAGTCCATGTGGTCGAGATCGACCGTGACCACCACGGAGCAGTCGGCGTCGACGATGTTCACCGCGTCCAGTCGTCCGCCCAGGCCGACTTCCAGCAACGCGACGTCCGGACGGGCGCGCTCGAAGAGGTCGAACGCCGCCAGCGTGCCGAATTCGAAATAGGTCAAGGTGGTGTCGCCGCGCGCGGCCTCCACCCGCTCGAACGCCGCGACCAGCCTGGCGTCGTCGGCTTCGACATCGTCGACGCGCACCCGCTCGTTGTAACGCAGGATATGCGGCGAGGTGTAACTGGCCGCACGCATCCCTCCGGCGCGCAGCATCGCCTCGAGGAACGCCACCGTGGAGCCCTTGCCGTTGGTGCCGCCGACCGTGATCACGACCGGTGCCGGCCGCGGCGCGCCCATGCGCCGCCACACCTCGCGCACGCGCTCGAGGCCCATGTCGATGCCGCGCGCGTGGATTTGCTGCTGATAGGCCAGCCACTCGTCGAGTGTCTTCATGGCAAACGATTTGTCGAGGATCGAACAACGGCATCCCCGCCTTTTCCTGTGCTTTTCGTGCGCGTGGGATGGGACGGAGCAGATTGTTCGACTTCGCTGCGGTCGTGGCCAGGATGGCCGGGAACGAAGTGAAAAACGCGCCGTTGCATGACGCTGCGGCGCGCGGTCGATCGCGCGAGCAAGGCGCGCATGTTCGAGGCCAGGGATGGCCGAGTTCGCGCCGGCGCGCAAGCGGCGAGCACCAAGGGCAGTTGAGCCGACACGACATCGGCAAAACCGTCATGCCCGGCGCAATGGTTTTGGCCACTTTTGCCGAAACAAAAGTGGCTTGCTCGCGAAGCGAGCGAAAAGGCTCTTGACCCAAAACCTGGATCCCGGCCTGCGCCGGGACGACAATTGATCGATCGCAAGTGGCTTGCTCGCACAACGCGCGCAACCGCAATGTGCGTCATGCCACCTTCGCGCGGTGCGTCAGGATCGCAAGCAGGTCGGCGATGCGGTCGCGCAATTCACGGCGGTCGCAGATCATGTCGAGCGCTCCGTGCTCGAGCAGGAATTCGGAGCGCTGGAAGCCTTCCGGCAGGGTTTCGCGCACGGTTTGTTCGATCACGCGCGGTCCCGCGAAACCGATCAGCGCCTTGGGTTCGGCGATCTGGATGTCACCCAGCATCGCCAGGCTGGCCGACACCCCGCCGGTGGTCGGGTGGGTCAGCACCACGATGTACGGCAACTGCGCTGCGCGCAGGCGCGCCAGCGCGGCCGACGTCTTGGCCATCTGCATCAGCGACTGCAGGCCTTCCTGCATGCGCGCACCGCCGGTCGCGGTGAAGCAGACCAACGCGGTCTTGTCGCGCAACGCGGCCTCGGCGGCGCGGGTGAACTTCTCGCCCACCACCGAACCCATCGAGCCGCCCATGTAGGAGAACTCGAACGCACAGGCGACCACCGGCATGGCCTTGAGGGTGCCCTCGACGGCAACCAGCGCATCTTTCTCACCACTGCTTTTCTGCGCGGCGAGGATGCGGTCGCGGTAGCGCTTGGAATCCTTGAACTTCAATGCGTCGACCGGCGCCAGCCCTGCGTCGAGTTCGTCGCCGCCCTCGTCAAGGAAAGCGGCCAGGCGTGCGCGCGCCCCGATCGGGTGGTGGTGGCCGCATTTCGGGCACACCATCAGGTTGCGTTCGAGTTCGGGGCGGTACAGGCCGATGCCGCAACCGGAACACTTCTCCCAGACGCCTTCGGGCACCTTGCCGCGGACGGCCGTGCCTTCGGTGCGGATCTTGGGCGTGGTCAGTTTCTGCAACCAGGACACAGGCGATTCCTGCCATCATTTCAGTGGCATAGGATACACCGTACCGGTGTTCGTTGCCCCGACTTCAGTCCTCGCCCAGCGCCGCGCGGATCGGTGCAAGGAACTCCCGCGCGCGCCGGCAGGCGTCGTCGTGCGTCGCCGCGCCGGCCAGTGCTTCGACCAGCGCGGAGCCGATCACGACGGCATCGGAGAAAGCGGCGACGGCCTTGGCGCCTTCCGCATCCTTGATTCCGAAACCGACCGCGACCGGCACCCTCGCGCGGGCGCGCAAACCGGACACGCGCTGCGCGATGTCGACGGCCGACAACCTGGCCGCGCCGGTGATGCCGGCGAACGACACGTAGTAGAGGTAGCCCTCGCCCGCCTCGATGGCGTGCGCGAGCCGCGCATCGGAGGTGGTCGGCGCGACAAGCAGGATGCGCCGCAGGCCGGCGTCGCGCAGCGGCTGCAAGGTCGCGCCTTCCTCGATCGGGCAATCGACCACCAGCGCGCCGTCCACTCCGGCGGCCACCGCTTCGCACGCGAAGCATTCGATGCCGTGGGTTTCGATGGGGTTCAAATAGCCCATCAACACGATGGGCGTGTCGGTATCACGCTCGCGGAATTCCCTGACCCAGCCCAGGATGTCCGCGATGCCCACGTGCCGACGCAGCGCGCGCTCGTCGGCATGCTGGATCACCGGTCCGTCGGCCATCGGATCGGAAAACGGCACGCCCAGCTCGATCAGGTCGGCACCGGCCTCGACCAGCGCGTGCATCACGGCAACGGTTGCCTGCGGCAATGGATCACCCGCCGTCACGAACGGAACCAGCGCAGTGCGCCCACGGGACAGCACTTCATCAAAACGGCGATCGATTCGATTCACGGGATGACATCCCTCGCATGCTCGACACTGCAACACGTCACCCCGGCCAGGGACATGTCGGGACATGGTTTCGAAGTCGAACGGCGACCGGATTGCGGGCTGCGCCGGAATGACGCAAATCCACCCGCCGCCATCACAGCGGCAGCCCTTCGCGCTGCGCGATGGTATGCACGTCCTTGTCGCCTCGACCGGACAGGTTGCACAGGATCAGCCCGTCCTCTGGCATTCCTCGCGCCAGCTTGATTGCCTGCGCCACCGCATGGCTCGATTCCAGCGCCGGCAGGATGCCTTCGGTCTCGCAGAGAAGGTGGAACGCAGCCAGCGCCTCGTCGTCGCTGACCCCGACGTATTCCGCACGTCCCGAGTCCTTCAGGAATGCGTGCTCGGGACCCACGCCGGGGTAGTCGAGCCCGGCCGACAACGAATGCGTCTCGACGATCTGGCCGTCGTCGTCGCACAGCACGTAGGTGCGATTGCCGTGCAGCACGCCCGGCCGGCCGGCCGCCAGCGATGCCGCGTGGCGGCCACTCGCCAAGCCCTCGCCAGCCGCTTCCGCACCGACGATGCGCACCTCGCGGTCATTGAGGAACGCGTGGAACAAACCGATCGCGTTGGAGCCGCCGCCCACGCAGGCGGTGAGCACGTCTGGCAAGCGCCCGTAGCGTTCCAGCATCTGCGCGCGGGCCTCGCGCCCGACCACGGCATTGAAATCGCGCACCATCATCGGATACGGATGCGGGCCGGCAACCGTGCCGATGATGTAGAAGGTTCCGGCGACATTGGTCACCCAGTCGCGCAGGGCTTCGTTCAGGGCGTCCTTGAGTGTCCGCGAACCGGACGTCACCGGCACCACTTCGGCGCCGAGCAGCTTCATGCGATGCACGTTGATCTTCTGCCGCTCGATGTCGACCGCGCCCATGTACACCACGCACTGCATGCCGAAGCGCGCGCACACGGTGGCGGTGGCGACGCCGTGCTGGCCCGCGCCGGTCTCGGCGATGATCCGCCGCTTGCCCATCGCGCGCGCGACCAGCGCCTGGCCGACGGTGTTGTTGATCTTGTGCGCACCGGTGTGGTTGAGGTCCTCGCGCTTCAGCAGGATCTGCGCGCCGCCGATACGCTCCGACAAGCGTCTGGCGTGGTAGATCGGCGATGGGCGCCCGACGTAGTGCTTCAGGTCGTCGTCGAATTCCCGCTGGAAATCCGGATCGTCACGCAGCCGCGTGTAGGCCTCGGTGAGTTCTTCCAGCGGCGCGATCAGGGTCTCGGCGACGAAGGTGCCGCCGTAGGCACCGAAGCGGCCATGCTGGTCGGGAAACGCGTGGTAGTCGATGTCTTTCATCTGCGATCCAAAGTCCTCGGCGTCGCTTGCCATGGATCCCAGTACGACCCGGCGGGCAACGCGGATGCTTGTCAAAGGTTCTGTCGGGCGCCCTGCTTCAGGTCTTCCACGACTTCGGGCGTGAGCTGGCCGAGCACCCCGCGGCGCGATTCCGGAATGTGGGCAGCCGGGTCATTGTCGCCGAACACGTAGTAATCCAGAAGGTCCCGCCAGGCGGCACGTTCCGCCGGCGGCAGCGCACGAAAGGCCAGCAGGCAGTGGAACAGCGCGGCGCGCGCATGGCCGGTGTGGTATCCGGGCACGCCGACCGCGTTCCACCAGTAGTTCACCAGTGCGTTGAGTTGTTCCAGTGACTCGACATGATGCCACCAAAGCGGCGGGATGTAGATCGCGTCGCCCTCGTCGAGCTCGACCACCCGGGCCGCTGCCAGCGCCTGTCGCAGGCGTGGATAGCGAGGGTCGTCGGGCCGGTCCAGCCGGGCGAGGCTGATCGCGGCGCCGGTCGGCGCGAAATCCAGCGGACCGACGTACAGGTTGGGCAACTGCTCCGGCGGAAACAGGGTGAAGCGGCGGGTGCCGCAGACGACGCAGGCGATGTTGTGCTGCGAATCGAAATGGGTGGGCGTGATGGTGCGGTTGCCCAGCCACAGGCGCGGCTCGATTCCGGGATCGAGGAACGGCAACCGGTGGTCGGCCAGCAAGTCCGGCAGGCATTCACGCACCGGCACGCTCTGGATCACCAATCCCGGTGCATCCGGGTGCTGGCTGTACCTCGCCAACCGTTGCAGACCGAGGGTCACAGGAACCTTGAAATGCTGGTAGTTGAACGCGTCGAGGTCGGGCGTGTAGCCAATGATGCCCTCGGCCTCCGGCGCGATCAGCAGCGTGGTCACGTCGGCGCCACTGTCCAGCTCGGCCAGCCTTTGCGCGAAGGCGGTGTCCGATTGCAGTGCGAGTTGCACCAGCGGCCAGTCGCGCACCAGGCCGCGGATCACCAGGGGCCGTCCGCGCGCCATCGCGGCCGCGAGGTCGAAGTCGCGCGGATCACCGGCGTAGTCCTCGACCGGGGTGGCTTGCGGCAACGCCGTGTTCGTGCGGCTCATCATGCCGCCGGCCCTGCATCCGCTTCGCGTACCGCCGCGAAGAAGGCACGCATCTTCGCGGCATCCTTGACGCCGGGCGACGATTCCACGCCGCTGGCCAGGTCGACTGCCCACGGTCGTACGGCACGAATCGCCTCGCCAACGTTGCCCGGATTCAGGCCACCGGCAAGCAGGATCGGACGACCGAGGCCGCGGGGAACCCGCGACCAGTCGAACGTCCTGCCGCGGCCACCCTGCTGGCCCGGCGGATGGCCGTCCAGCACGAAAGCCGTCGCGCGGGGGTGCCCGGCGGCGATCACGCCTACGTCGAGGTCGCCATCCATGCCGATTGCCTTGACGTAACGGACGCCGAAGGATTCGCAGAACCCGGCATCCTCCATGCCGTGGAATTGCATGAAGTCCGGATTCACGTCGTCGACGATGGCGCGTACGCGCTCGGCCTCGAGGTCGTGGCTCAGCACCACCGCGTCCACGAATGTCGGCAAGGCGTCCCGAATCGCGCGCGCACGTTCGATGGACACCCCACGCGGACTACTCGGCGTCATGACCAGGCCGATCGCGTCCGCGCCAAGTTCGCAAGCGAGCAATGCGTCCTCGACGCGGGTGATGCCGCAGATTTTCACGCGGGTGCGGGCCATGGGACCGGAGGATTTGGGGAATACCGTTCGCCCCATGATGACGGCAAACGCCGGCGACGTGAAAGGGGAGTTGCCGAAGAAGCCTCAACCGGTGGTTGCGCCGACCAGGCTGACCTCGGGCGGCAGCCGCCATTCGGAGGCGTAGCGCGGGCCGATGAAGGTCAATCCCTGGGGCGGCGCGGTGGCACCCGCGATATTGCGGTCGCGTCCGGCCAACAATTGCGCGATCCATTCGAGGGGCCGCTCCGCACGTCCGATTTCCAGCAGCGAGCCGACGATGTTGCGGACCATGTGGTGCAGGAAGGCATTGGCTTCGATCTCGACGATCACGTGCTCGCCGTCGCGCCGCACGCTGACGGCGGTGACGTTGCGGCGCGCATGGCTCGCCTGGCACGACACCGCCCGGAACGCGGAAAAATCCTGCTCGCCCAGCAAGGCTTGGGCTGCCTGATGCATTGCGCCCGCATCGAGCGGCACGCGCTCCCAGGCAACGAAGCGGGCATCCAGCGCGGGCCGGACCGGCCGGTTGAGGAGCGCATAGCGGTAACGGCGCGTGCGCGCGGAAAAGCGTGCATGGAAATCGCCGGGCACGGGCCTTGCCCACAACACGGCGATCGCCCGCGGCAGGCGCGTGGTGGCACCCAGCACCCACGCGCGCGATTCGCGGTCGGCACTGGTGTCGAAGTGCACCACCTGGGTGCGCGCGTGCACGCCGGCGTCGGTGCGGCCGGCACACGTCACCTCCACGCGATGGTCGGCGACGAACGACAACGCCTCTTCCACCGCCGCTTGCAGGCTCGGGCCATGACTCAGCCGCTGCCAGCCGAAGTAATCGGTGCCGTCGTATTCGATACCCAGCGCCACACGCATCAGTCTGGTCAGTCCGCGATGTCGCCGAGCAACCGCTGCGCCTCGTCCTTCTGCAGTTGCGTGCCCTCGTCCAGGACTTCATCGAGCATCGCGCGCGCACCGACCGGATCACCCATGTCGAGATAGGCGCGGGCGAGATCGAGCTTGGTGTCCACGGAGTCCTCGCTGTAGACCGGCTCCGGCTCGCCAGGGTCGGGCGGTTCCGGAGCAGGCGGTTGCGGCGATGGCGGCGGAACCGGTTCCGGCCCGGTCGGCGGCACGGCCGGGGTGGTCTCGGCTGCCTGGTGGGACGGCTGGCGCAGCGCGTCCAGCCCGTAGGGGTCGTCGAAGCCCTGCTCCGGACTGTCGATGCCGTGGGCATCCAGCGCCAGCGCATCGGCATCGACCGCGTCCGCGTGGTTCAGGGAAGCTTCCGACAGCGGCTCCGGCGCTAGCGGCACGAGGTCTTCCGGATCGGCCAGCGGGCCCCGGGAAGCACCTTGCGCCGATCGGCGACGGCGACCAAGTGCCGCGATCACCACGAGGACCAGCACCACGAGTCCCGCAACGATCCACGTCAACGGTTGCATGTACCACGCCGTGGCGACCTGGCGGGCCGGCCGCGTGGAGGCCCTCAGCTTGCTGGCCGGTCCACTGGACACGGCCTTTGCGGACGTGGCCGCCTTGCCGGGTCCGGCGCTCGCCGTTCCCGACCGGACAGTGGCCAGCTTCTGTTGCAATTCCGCGACGGTTGCGTCCTTGAAACTCAGCAACTTGCCGGTCTTTGTCGAGATGTCCTGGAGGTTTCGTATCCGGGATTCGAGGTCGGCATTCGACTGGTTGAGGCTGATCAGCGTGTCCCGGTCGGTCTGCAACTGTTGGCGCAGGTCGTTCACCGTGGCCGTGCCGGTGCCCCCGGCCACGCCGGGACGGTTGTGGGTTCCCCCGCTCTTGCCGGTCGGCGGAACCAGGGTCAGGTGATCCGAGGCCGATTCCGCGCCCCCCGTTTTCGGGGCCGCCTGCGCGGCAGCCCGGGCCGCGGTGCCCTCGACCACGGTCGCGGGATGCGGTTTCGCGGCGCGCCATGTCTCGTACTGGCGGCGCACTTCCGCCGTGGCAGCCGCCATGCTGTGCTGGTCGATCTGCTCGCGGGTCGGGATGCGCAATATCGCACCGGCCTTCAGGTTGTCGATGTTGTGTTTGAAGAAGGCATCCGGATTGGCGATCTGCATGGCCAGCATCATCTGGTTGACGCTGGCATCGGTGCCTTGCGACGCCTGTCGCGCGATGCCGTACAACGTATCACCGCGACGCACCTTGATTTCCCGACCCGAAGGCGCGCCGTGGGCAGCCGCTGCCGGCGCGGGTGCCACCGCGCGAGGCGGGGGCTGGGGTTGTGCGATCGGCGGCGGCATCCTGGGTTGCGCTTGCGCTTGCGGTGGGGGCAGCGGCTCGGCCGCCGGGCGCGACGGTTCGGGCGGCGGCTGAGGAAAACTGGAGGCGGGAGGCAATTCCGCCGGCTGCTGTACGACCGAACCCGCCACCGCGGGCGCACTCGAAACCACCGGCGCTTCCTGGACCGGCGGCGCGGGCGAGGCGATCACCGGGTTGAGCAGCGCCACGAATTCCCGCACCTGCTTGCCTTGGCGCGTATTCACCTGCACCAGGAAATCCAGGTACGGGTCCGTGATCGGCTCGCTGCTGGTGACCAGGATCAGCTTCTCGCCGTTGTTGTCCGTGATCACCCGAAACCGCAGGGTTTGGTCGGTTGGCGTCAACTGCAGGCCGGCGCGCGCGAAATCCTCGGGCGACGCCAGCCCCACCGATAGCCCCTGCAGTTCGGTCAGGTTCCGGGGCTGCAGCGGAATCGCGGCGACCAGTGGCTGGTTGAGGGCCGACTTGACCTGGATTTCGCCGAGCTGGAGCGCCAGGACCGGCAGCGACACGGCCGCCAGCAGCAAGGCGCAAGCAATGCGGAGCTTCAACTTCATGACCCGGGAACCCCTGCCGCCGAAGGACACGCGGGCCGCAGCCTGTCCAGCCCGCACCCCTGCACGAGCGCAAGCGTATTGCAGAAACGGGCGATCACCAAGCCCATCGACTGACTCCGGCGAAGGCCGTCAATGACCCGCGGACGCCGACGCGGCAGGCACGCCTGCCGAGGCGAGCTTCTGCCGCAAGGACGCAATCTCGGCATCGCGTTGCTGCAACTGTTGCTGCTGCGCGGCGTTCTGACGTTCCATGCTGGCCACTTGCGCCTGCAGGGCCGCGTGATGCGACCGCGCAGCGGCGACCTTCGCATCGACATCCTTGATCCGGGCATTCAGCGTCTTCGCGGGCGGCGCCCCCGCCAGCGCGGCCAGCGACACGCCCAGCAATGCCGCGCCGAGCAGCCACTTAGAAGCCAGGTTTTGCATCGGCATGGTTCGGACTCCTCGCATGACGGGATTCAAAGGTACTCCCGGACCAGGATTTCCGCGATCTGGACTGCGTTCAAGGCCGCGCCCTTGCGGATGTTGTCCGATACCACCCACATGTCAAGCCCGCTGGGATGCGAGATGTCCTCCCGGATGCGGCCCACGAACACGGGATCCTTGCCCGCGGCCTGCCCGACGGGCGTCGGATAACCGCCCGGCTTGCGTTCGTCGACGACTACCACGCCCTCGGCCTGCTCCAGCAGCGCTCGGGCAGTCGCCGCGTCTAGCTTCTCGCGGGTCTCGACGTGCACGGCCTCGGCATGGCCGTAGAACACCGGCACACGCACGCACGTCGGGTTCACCAGGATCGCCTCGTCCTCGAGGATCTTGCGGGTCTCCCACACCATCTTCATTTCTTCCCGGGTGTACCCGTTGTCCTCGAACACGTCGATATGCGGAATCACGTTGAAAGCGATCTGGGCCGGGAACTTCTCCGGCTCGACCTGCTGGAAGTTGAGCAGCGCGGCGGCCTGGCGGCCGAGCTCCTCCATCCCCGAACGCCCGGCACCGGACACCGACTGGTAGGTGGCCACGTTGATGCGCTCGATGCCGACCGCGCGATGTATCGGCGCCAGCGCGACCAGCATCTGCATCGTCGAGCAATTCGGATTCGCGATGATGTTGCGGTTGGTGTATTCCGCGATCGCGTGCGGGTTGACCTCGCTGACCACCAGCGGCACGTCGTCCGCGTAGCGGAACTCGGACGTGTTGTCGATCACCACCGCCCCGGCCGCGGCGGCGCGCGGCGCGTGCTCGCGGCTCACCGACCCGCCAGCCGAGAAGAACGCGATGTCTATGCCATCGAAGTCGGTTTTTGCGAGTTCGCGCACGTTGACGTCCCGGCCCCGGAACCTGATCGTTTCACCGGCCGAACGCTCGCTGGCCAGCGGCAAGAATTCGCCCACCGGGAACTCGCGTTCTTCGAGAATCGACAGCAAGGCCTCGCCCACCGCACCTGTGGCGCCTACCATCGCTACGTTGTAACGGGTTTTTTCGTTCATTTGCCAAGTATTGCAGGAAGGATTTCATCGCCGAGCCAGTACCAGGCCAACGCCACGCCGAACAACACACCGAACAGCCACAACATCCAGCGTCGGCGCCGCCAGGCATCCCGAAAAACCGAGAGCTGCATCGGAACATCCGCCACGTAAGCGGCGCAGTAGCAGGCGTTGGCGAGCACCGCCAGAACCAGCAACGCCATGCCCGATTCGAAACTCAAGTGTCCCCGGAGATGCGTGCGGAACGACACGGCGAAGGCGCCGACCACTCCCACGAGTGCCAGGTTGTAGAGGGCTCGACGCGGCTCCCAATAACGGATGGCATCGCTCAGTACTTCGTGGATCGAGATCTCTGGGTGTGCATGCGTCATCATGATTGCCTCCTACCTATTCGTGGTTTCACTTCACCGACGTCGCCGCACTGCGCGCGATGCCTGAGCGCCTGGTCCATCAGCACCAGCGCGACCATGGCTTCCGCGATCGGCGTCGCGCGAATCCCCACGCAAGGGTCATGGCGACCCTTGGTGCGCACCTCCACTTCATCGCCTGCCGTGTTCACGGAACGCCCCGGCAACATGATGCTGGACGTCGGCTTGAGCGCGATCGAAACCAGGATGTCCTGCCCGCTGGAAATACCGCCCAGTATGCCGCCTGCATGATTGGACGCAAAGCCGTCCAGACGCATTTCATCGCGGTGTTCGCTGCCCTTCTGCGAGACGCTGGCGAAGCCAGCCCCGATCTCGACCCCCTTGACCGCGTTGATCGACATCAACGCGGATGCGAACTCGGCGTCGAGCTTTCCGTACACCGGCTCGCCCCAGCCCGGCGGCACGCCGGTCGCGACCACGTCCACCCTGGCGCCGCAGGAATCTCCAGCCTTGCGGAGGGCGTTGACGCGACCCTCGAGCTCGGGCACCTGCGCCGCGACTGGCCAGAAGAAGGGATTGGACTCGACCACGTCGAAATCGATCCCGGCGCCGGCCGGCAGATCGGGGGCGATGTCGTCCATCTGCGCCAGCCAGCCGCGCACTCCGATCCCGAATTTTTCCTTGAGCCACCTTTTCGCGATCACCGCGGCCGCGACCCGCATCGTGGTCTCGCGTGCCGAGGCACGCCCGCCCCCGCGCGGATCGCGGATCCCGTACTTCTGCCAGTAGGTGTAATCGGCGTGGCCGGGCCGGAAGGTTTCGGCGATGTCGGCGTAATCCCTGGAACGCGCGTCGGTGTTGCGGATCAGCAACGCGACCGGCGTTCCGGTGGTCTTGCCCTGGTACACGCCGGACAGGATCTCGACCACGTCGGCCTCGCGTCGTTGCGAAGTCCAGCGCGATTTCCCTGTGGCACGGCGGGATAGATCGTGCGCGAAGTCCTCCGGTGCGATCGTGATGCCGGGCGGACAACCGTCGATCACGCAACCGATCGCAGGCCCATGCGATTCGCCGAAGGTCGTGACCGCGAACAGTTTTCCGAAGGTGTTGGACGACACGGCGTGCAACTCTCATGGAATCCGTCGCGCAAGCTTAGCGGCCATCGCCGTCGTCTGCCGGGGCCGCCAGCCATTCGCGCTCCAGCATGGCAAGCACCAGGTCGTCGCCATCGCGCAGCGGCGCCCGCACAGGCGCCTCGCGGTGCATGCCCAGGCCTTCCAGCAGCTTCGTGCAAGCAACGTTGCGCGGGTCGACCGAGGCAACGACTCGGTGCTTGCGCAGGCCACCGAACACGAAATCGAGGATGACTTCCAGCGCTTCGCGGGCATGGCCCCTGCGCTGATGCGCGGGGGCGAGGGTGATGCCCAACTCCACCGTGTCTGCAGCGACGAAATGCAATCCGACGTCGCCGATCAACACATCCGACTCGCGCGAACGGATCGCACGCTGCCACCACGTGCCTGGCGTGTCCGGCGCCAGGCCTTGTTGCGCTTCGATGAATCGCGCGGCATCGGCGATCGACGCGGGCTTCCATCCCTGGTATCGGCTCACCGCGGGATCGGCGCGATATGCGAACAAGGGGGCCGCGTCCTCGCGACGCAGCGCATCCAGGCGCAGGCGTCTGGTGACGATCTCCACGCTCAGACCATCCGCCGGTCGGCCGCGACGCGAATCGCCGCGGCGTGTTCAACCAATGCGTGCCGCTCCAGCACGAACACGCCCATCGGACCGACCTTGAACTCGATCCAGACGAAGGGCACGTCCGGCAACAGCGCGCTCAAGGCGTGCTCGCTTTCGCCGACCTCGACGACCAGCAGGCCATCGTCGCTCAGGTGCTCCGGCGCGTCGCGCAGGATCCGCAGCGCGATGTCGAGTCCGTCGACGCCCGCTGCCAGGCCGAGCCTGGGCTCGTGCGCGTACTCCCCCGGCAGTGCGGCATATTCGGCATCGGTGACGTAGGGTGGGTTGGAGACAATCAGGTCGTAACGCTCATTCGCCAAGCCGGCGAACAAGTCCGAGTGCACCGCGCGCACGCGGTCGCCCAGTCGGTGCAACGCGATGTTCTCGCGCGCCAGCGCCAACGCGTCCCCGCTGATATCGGCCACGTCAACCCGCCAATGCGCGTTGTGCGCGGCCATCGCGATGCCGATGCAGCCCGAACCCGTGCACAGGTCCAGCGCGCGCTCGACTTCCCGACCATCCAGCCACGGCGAAAATCCATCCTCGATCAATTCCGCGATCGGTGAACGCGGCACCAGCGCGCGTGGGTCGGACTTGAACGGCATGCCCGCGAACCAGGCTTCCCCCACCAGGTACGCAACCGGCTGGAGGGTCTCGATGCGTCGTTCGATCAGCGCCGACACCTTGAGCTCTTCGTCGGCCGTCAGCCGCGCGTTGCCGTAGGCCGGAGGCAGGTCGGGCGGCAAATGCAGCGAGGACAGCACCAGGTGCGTGGCCTCGTCGATGGCGTTGTCGTGGCTGTGGCCGAAGACCAGCCCCGCCGCGTTGAAGCGGCTGGCCGCATAGCGGATCCAGTCGACGATGGTCTGCAGTGCTTCGGTCATGGCGACATGCCAGAAAACGCGCAGTATAGACGTGGCACCGCCGCTACACTGCCGCGATGCGCGCCTCCACCCTCGCCCAATACGTGCTTCCGCAGAGGACGCTCAGCCGCATCGTGCGCGCGGCCACGCGCTGGACCTGGCACCCGTGGAAGGATTTCCTGATCGATCGCGTGCTGCGCGCCTACCACGTCGACATGGCGGAAGCCGCGCAACCCGACCCGCGCGCGTATCCCAGCTTCAATGCGTTCTTCACCCGCGCGCTGCGCGAAGGCACGCGCCGTGACGAAGGCGGCGACGACGCGATCGTGTCCCCCGCCGATGGACGCATCAGCCAGTCGGGCTGGATCGAGGATGGCCGCATCCTGCAGGCCAAGGGCCGCACCTACACGGTCGCCGAATTGTTCGGCGACGCGGAATCGGCCGCTCCCTACCGCAACGGCAGTTTCGCGACGATCTACCTGTCGCCGCGCGATTACCACCGCGTGCACATGCCGCTCGCGGGCGAGCTGGTCGCAACCGTGCACGTCCCCGGACGACTGTTCAGCGTCGCGCCCTGGCCGGTGGCGGATATCCCGCGACTGTTCGCGCGCAACGAACGGCTGGTCTGCCGTTTCGAGGGCGAGCGCGGCCCGTTCACGGTCGTGCTGGTCGGCGCGATGCTGGTGTCGGGCATCAGCACGGTCTGGGGCGGCACGGAGGTGCCGCCGTACGCGAGCGGCATCACCCGACGCGACTGGCGCGGACGCGGCGTGCGTCTGGCGCGGTTCGCGGAGATGGCACGCTTCGAGATGGGTTCCACCGTGATCGTGCTAGTGCCTGCCGGTCGCTTCGCCCCGGGGCTTGGCGCGGATACGCCTGTCAGGGTCGGGCAAAACCTCGGCCATTTGTCGTCGACGGACAATCCCGGCAGAATCCCGCATGCGGGGGGCAAGGATGGTACCGCGTGAGGAATCTCGTCTTGATGACCGAATCTCGGAAAACCGGGGACAATTACCTCCGGCGCCTGGTCACGCGGGTTACCAGCCTGGGACGCACCGCGCGGCTGCGGCGCCAGTTCGTCGAAGTCGAACACCGCTGCCTTGAATTGCCGCGCTCGTATCGCGAACAACTGGCCGAACTGATCGGGCGCGAATGCGACAATGTCGCGAGTGCCGCCGATCCCCTGCTGTATGGCTCCCAGACCGCCGATGGCGTCACCAACGGCGGCCTGGACATCGGCATCGACCGCGCGCGCTCCGACAACGTGCAGGTGCGGATGCGCGGCCTGGCCCTGTGGATCGCACTCGTCTACCACGAAACGCGCGACGCCGACACGCCCGAATCCCGGGACCTGCACCGCGCCATCCTGCGCGTGATGCGCGAACTCAAGGTCTTCTCGTCCCGCGCCGAGAACAGCGGAAGCCAGGCGTGATCGCGGCCGCCGTCTTGCGCGCAACCCCGGGGCGCGGAGCAGCGGCCGCACGTCGCCCATGATCGAACACGGACACGCGACCCACAGGGGCCTGCAGCGCGAACACAACGAGGACAACTACTGGGCCGACGCCCGGCACGGCCTGTGGCTGGTCGCGGACGGCATGGGCGGTCCCGGGCATGGCGAGGTCGCCAGCGCGATAGCCGTGGAGGCGGCGGTTAACGCCATCCGTGCAGGCAACGGAATCACGGATGCGTTCCGGCGCGCGGGCGCGGCCATGCTCGGCCATCCGGCCCGACAAGGTGCCGCATCACCGATGGGCAGCACGCTGGCCGCGATCAGGCTCCACGGCAGGGAACGGTTCGAAGCCGCATGGATCGGTGACAGCCGCATCTACGCTTGGCAGAACGGCAAGCTCGCGCGCATGGTCCACCCGCCTTCGCCACGAGCGCCGGCAACAGAAGCGGACGCAACCGCGGCCGAAATCCCGCTCGCGGCACCACGCAGGCGCAGCACGCAGGCACTGGGAATCACGCCCGCGCTCGAGTTGGCCGCCGAAACCGTGGCGGGGCTCTGCGCGCCCGGCATGCAGTTCCTCTTGTGCAGCGACGGCGTGACCGAGGAACTCGGCGATGCGTGCATCGCCATGATCGTCTCGCGCATCGACCTCACGGCACAGGAATGCGTCGATCACCTCGTGCTGGCCGCACTGGAAGCCGGCGGACGCGACAACATCACGGCCTTGCTTGTGCGGGTCGGCTGATGACACGCGTGCAAGCCTGGATCAGTCGGCGGCCTCCACGCGCCTCCACAGGCTGCCGTCGGCGCAGGTCTTGTCGAGCCCGGCCAGGCGCCTTGCATGCGCCGCGGCCTCCGCGTCGTTCGCACGTCGCACGCGCGGCCGGACCGTCACCTCGAAAGCCGGGCTCGTGATGGTGCCGGGCCGTTTCTCCGCAAGCTCCCCGCCCAGCGACAAGGCTGCCTGCCCGGCGGTCATCGCCAGCCAGACATCGGCCAGCAGGTGCGCATCGAGCAAGGCACCATGCACTTCGCGACGACTGTTGTCGATGCCGAGCCGCTTGCACAGCGCATCGAGCGTGTTCTTCTGCCCGGGATACTTCTGGCGCGCCAACGCCAGTGTGTCGACGACCGCGGCATGGTCGGCGACCTGGCCGAAGTCGCTGCCGGCACGCCGCAATTCCGCGTCGAGGAACGCGGTATCGAACGCGGCGTTGTGGATCAGCAGTTCGGCACCCTCGATGAAGGCCAGGAATTCCCGGGCAATCCCGGCGAAGCGCGGCTTGCCGCGCAGGAATTCGTCGGTGATGCCGTGCACGGCCGCGGCGCCGGCGTCGATCTCGCGCTCGGGATCGAGGTAGCGATGGAACTCGCGCCCGCTGGGCCGGCGATCGATCAATTCAACGCAGCCTATTTCGACGACGCGGTGCCCGCGTTCGACTTCGAGGCCGGTCGTTTCGGTATCCAGTACCACTTTGCGGGTCACGGTGTCTCCCTGAATCGTTCGGCCTGCTCGCGCGCGGCCACGTCCACGCGCTCGTTTTCGGAATGCCCGGAGTGCCCGCGCACCCATGCCCAGCGCACCGTGTGCCGCTCGCAGGCCGTTGCCAGTCTCCGCCACAGCTCCTGGTTCTTGACCGGCTGCCGGTCGGCGGTACGCCAGCCATTGGCGCGCCATTTTGGCAGCCACTGCTCGATGCCCTGCTGGACGTAACGCGAATCGGTGGTCAACCGGATGCTGCAAGGTCGCTTCAGGGCCTCGAGCCCGGCGATGGCGGCCATCAGTTCCATGCGATTGTTGGTGGTCGCCGCCTCGCCGCCCGCCAACAGCTTTTCCGTGCCATGCCAGCGCAACAGGGCTGCCCAGCCACCCGGTCCGGGATTGCCGAGACAGGCACCATCGGTAAACAACTCCACTTCGTCACCTGTGGCGCTCATGCGCATTGCCTGTGCGCACCCGGCATCAGCGTGCCGTGCTCGATCGCGCGATGCACGGCCGGCTTGCGTAGCGGCAAGGTCGCCAGCACGCTGCGGCGGGCTTCCACGACCCACGCGCCGCCAAGACCATGCACCAGCCAGCCCGGCAGCCCGGCGGCACCGCGGGGCCGCGGCCATGGCGCGCCGCAGCGCACGGCGGGACGCACGTCGAGCCCGGCTTCCCGCAGCAGGCGCTCCCAGCGCCCGGGCGCGACACCGCAGCGCCACAGCGAGCGGGGATGCAGCCCCGCCACCAGCAACGTGCCGTGCGGCGCCAAAACCCTCGCCAATTCCGCGGCGGCGGCCGCATCGCCGTCACCCCGAGGACACGCCAGGATCGCGCAAAAGCTGGCATCGGCGAATGGCAATTCGGCAGCATTCGCGCGCAACGGCCCGCGCCAATCCGATACCTCGCCGGACGGCACCAGTCGGGTCCAGCGCGCGACGCCCGCCACGGTCGGCGCTGGCATTGCGAGGCCATCGAGGAACAATCCATGGGTGCCCGCCACGCGCTCGAGGCGCGTGGCGCAGAATGCGGCCACGTCGGCGCCGATCGCCGCAAGGGCGATGTCGCGACTGGATACCGGTGCGGGCAGTTCGTGCGGCAAGGAGTTGATCCTTCGGCAAGACTCCGTACATTGTGACGCAACCATGAGCGAACGATAAGCGACCGGCCTGTGTTAACGGTCATCTAACGAGACCCTGGATGTAGCCTGCTAGGGTCGCGGTTTTGGCCCGAAGCAGCCCATGCTGTCCCTGCACCCGCTGCCCGCCCTCGGCGACAACTACATCTGGATGCTGGCCGATGCCGATGCCGGCACCGCGCTGGTGGTCGATCCCGGCGATGCGGCGCCGGTCCTGGCGGCACTGGCGGCGGATGGCCTCGGTCTGGCCGCGATCCTGCTGACCCATCACCACCCCGACCATGTCGGTGGCGTTCCGGCACTCGTCGAACGGTTCCCTGCCGTGGAAATCTGGGCACCGCGGGACGATCGCATTCCCGTCGCCAGCCGGCGCGTCGGCGAGGGAGACACCGTCGTGATCGCCTCGCCGTCGTCAAGTTTCGAGGTACTCGAGGTCCATGGCCACACGCGCAGCCACGTCGCCTATCACGGCGAAGGGCTGCTGTTCTGCGGCGACACCCTGTTCAGCCTGGGCTGCGGCCGCCTTTTCGAGGGTACGCCGGCCGAGATGCTGGCCTCGCTGGATCGGCTTGCGGCACTGCCCGGCAATACGCGGGTGTGTTGCGCACACGAATACACGCTGTCCAACGCCGCATTCGCGCTTGCTGTGGAACCCGACAACGCGGCCCTGCATGCGCGGATCGAGACGATACGCGACCTGCGTGCCCGCAACCTGCCCAGCTTGCCTGCCGTCCTAGCGGACGAACTGGCCACCAACCCGTTCCTGCGCATCGATGCCATCGCCGGGGAGCGCATTCCCTGGCCGGACCGCACCCAGCCCTCGCCGCGACGCGTGGATCGCTTCGCCGCACTTCGATCGGCCAAGGACCGCTTCCGGGCATGAACGCGCCACGCCACGGCATCCGCCTGACCCTGGCGCTGGCCGCGTGCACGATGCTGGCAGCCTGCGCGACGCAACCACCGGCAAAGCCGGAACC
>JAJXWZ010000131.1 GCA_021781345.1 Pseudomonadota bacterium | reverse complement strand
CCAGAGAAACTACACTCCAACCCAGACGCTCAACCCACAGCGGAAGCGTCCTACCCCCGGGTCAAAATCCAATCGGCACGGCGGGTCAGTTTTACATCGGCATCAACATCCGGTCAAAGAAGCACGCAAATGATGGGCACGGCGGTCAAACGGTGGTCTCGTGCGCAGCCAGGCGTTTTCAAATGATGGCCAAACTTTGCTTTCCTGAAATCATAGTTTGGCCAAAACGGCCAGACTATGGTTTCCCGCACACAATGGACTTCGTTGGACGGTCGATTGGTGGGCCCACCAGGACTCGAACCTGGAACCAAGGGATTCGCGTGGTCCGGGGATTTCTGCCCGGCGCGGACTATCTCTTCGCCCGCAGCTTTCGCTGTGAGGGCGCGGGACGCTCTTGCCTGTCATCAAGGGCACTGCAGCCCTCAGGTAGTCTCTGCACCTTCCGACGGTGTACCGTCGGCTTGGCTCAGGGTTGCCACCGGCCGAACCGCTGAGGTTTCCCTGAATTCGTCCCGATCCCGTCCGCAGCTTTCACCGCGGCGGCACCTTTCGATGAGTCCCCTGCTCTAACCGATTGAGCTATAGGCCCGTCGAATCGAAGTGTACCTGCTCGTGGCTTCGAACTGGATGCAGCGATCGAATCGCAGGTAGTCCTGGCGCGCAGACTTGCACACGCTTGCCGTGCGTTCACCGTTCGCGGGATCTCGGCGACGGCAACCGCTCGGCTAGTTCGATGTCGCCACGACGACTTCCATGCGACCCGGCTGCGGCTTGCGGCGGCGGGCGTGGACGGCGTCGGTGGTCAGCACGGCCAGGGCCAGCCAGATGATGCCGAAGCCGATCCAGTGGCTGGGCGGCATCGGCTCGTGCTCGACCGCCACGGCGATGAGGAACTGCAGCGAAGGTGCGATGTACTGCATCATCCCGACCACGCTCAGCGGCAATCGCCGCGCGGCGGCGGCGAAGAAGGTCAGCGGCGCGGCGGTGGCGATGCCGGTGGACGCGAGCAACAGCACGCTGGCGGCGCCATTGCTGGTGAAGTGCGACTGGCCGTGCGCGCCAAGCCAGAACAGCGCGGCCAGCGCCAGCGGCGACAGCAGCAGGGTCTCGACGGCCAGGCTGGGCACCGCGCCGGTGCGGCGACCGGCGTAGCTCTTGGCCAGCCCGTACAGGCCAAAGCTGAAGGCCAGGCCCAGTGCGATCCAGGGTGGCCGGCCGTCGCCGACGCCGATCACGACCACCGCGGCAAGTCCGATGCCCATGGCCAGCCACTGCAGCGGGCGCAGGCGTTCGCGCAGCACCAGCACGCCCAGGCCCACCGTGAGGATGGGGTTGGTGAAGTAGCCCAGCGAAGCCTGCAGCACCTGGCCGTGGTTGGCGGCATAGACGTAGATCAGCCAGTTGGCCGCGATCAACACGGCGGCGATGGCCAGGAAGCCGAGCTGGCGTGGGTGGCGGATGGCCTCCACGGCCTGGCCCAGGGCGCCGGTGAAGGCCAGGATCGCCGCGCAGATCAGCAGCGTCCACAACGTGCGGTGGGCGACGATCTCAAGGTCCGAGGCGAACGCGAGCTGGTTGAAGTACAGCGGCAACACGCCCCAGATGCCGTAGCAGGCCAGGCCGAACAGTAGGCCGCTGCGACGTCGGGCGGCATCGCCGGGAAGGAGGGAAGACGTCGGGGCCACAGGGGAATCCTTGGGGTTGTCGTCCCGGCGCAAGCGCGGATGGATCGGCTTGCCCGTTCCGATGGACTGCTGTACGCGGGATCGACGACTTCCGATGTCGGCGAAGCCATCGTCGATTCGGCGGCTGGCGGCGTCCGGTCCCGGGCGCCGTCGGCGCGGGGCGGGATCAGTCCGCGCTGCCGCCGGTCGTCACCGCGCCACGCAAGGCACCCCGCAGGGTGCGCTTTTCGTTTTCCTCGAGTTTGCGCCCGAGCAGTTCGCTGGCGCGCAGCAGCAATTCCCGATCGAGTTCATGCGGCAGCGGCGTGCGTTCGGGCAGGGCGAGGATCAGTTCGCGCTGGCTGGCGTCGAGGGTGGCCGCGTATTCGCCGGCGAGGTCCTGCATGCGTGCCAGGTTGTGGGCGACGTCTTCGTCCGCTGCATCGGCCTCGGCGAGCGGGATGCCCGAGTATTCGCGGCGGGACAGGAATTGCCCGAGCGCTGCGGCGTCGAGTTGGCGACGGGTATCGGCTTCGCGCTGCAGCGCGGCGGACTGGTTGCCGGACGGGTCCCCGGGTTCCACGCCCAGCAGGTGCACCCGGATGCCGTGTTCCTGCGCCTGGCTCACCCCCACGCGCAAGTCCTCGTCGCCCGCCAGTAGCAGCGCATCGGAGATCGCGCGGTTGCGCGCGAGATTGGTGAGGTCGGAGAAAATCAAGCCGTCCACGCCTTTCTGTTCGCCGGACTGGTTGACGAATCCCAGGCGCAACTTGACGTTGTCGAGGTAGGCCATCGCGAGGTGCGCGGCAGTCGGCCCGGAGTTGGTGCCGTCGTACCAGTAGATGCGCAGCAGCGGGCAGCCGCCGATGCGCTCGGCGTACTGGCCGAGGTATTGCACGAACTCGGCGTTGGCGAGGCGCATCTCGCCCCGCCTGAGCGGCGCGCCGAACAGCAGTTCGCTCGCGGAGGCGTAAAAATAGCCGGCGTCAACGAAAACGGCGATGCGGTTCATGGAAGTATTCGCCAATGGATCGAAGCGATCGGGGCACGCAGAGCGGGCGACGGCGGGTTGCTCGTGCCGGAGTGCAGCCGCCGGCATGCCGGTCCGTCGGCATGCCGTGCACTGCCGGCCAGCAAGTTGCCGGCGCAGTCGTTTCCGGGACCGCCGTTACTCGAAATCGAGGAACGACCGCAATTGCTCGCTGCGGGTCGGGTGCCGCAACTTGCGCAGCGCCTTGGCCTCTATCTGCCGGATGCGCTCGCGGGTGACATCGAACTGCTTGCCGACTTCCTCCAGCGTGTGGTCGGTGTTCATGTCGATGCCGAAGCGCATGCGCAGCACCTTGGCCTCGCGCGGCGTCAGGCCGGCCAGCACGTCGCGTACGGTCTCGGTGAGGCCGGTGTCGGTGGCCATTTCCACCGGCGAGCCGGCGTTCTGGTCCTCGATGAAGTCGCCCAGGTGCGAATCCTCGTCGTCGCCGATCGGGGTTTCCATCGAGATCGGTTCCTTGGCGATCTTCAGCACCTTGCGGATCTTGTCCTCGGGCATTTCCATCGCCACCGCCAGTTCTTCCGGGGTCGGCTCGCGGCCGTACAGCTGCAGCATCTGGCGGCTGATGCGGTTGAGCTTGTTGATCGTCTCGATCATGTGCACCGGGATGCGGATGGTGCGCGCCTGGTCGGCGATCGAGCGCGTGATGGCCTGGCGGATCCACCAGGTCGCATAGGTCGAGAACTTGTAGCCGCGGCGGTACTCGAACTTGTCTACCGCCTTCATCAGGCCGATGTTGCCCTCCTGGATCAGGTCCAGGAACTGCAGGCCGCGGTTGGTGTACTTCTTGGCGATCGAGATCACCAGGCGCAGGTTGGCCTCGACCATCTCCTTCTTCGCGCGGCGGGCCTTGGCCTCGCCGATCGACATCGCGCGGTTGATTTCCTTGATGTCGGTGAGCGGCAGGTACAGCGCGCGCTCGATCTCGGTGAGCTTCTGCTGCTCGAGCAGGATGTCGTCGCGGTGGTTCTTCAGCGCCGGCACCCATTTCTGGCGCTTGCGCGCGAGTTCGGCGGTCCACTCGAGGTTGGTCTCGTTGGACGGGAACAGCTCGATGAATTCCTTGCGCGGCATGTGGCACTGGCGCACGCACACGTCCATGATCACGCGTTCATGCTGGCGGATCGCCGCGACCACGTCGCGCAGCTTGCGCACGAAGCCGTCGATCAACGCGGACGGAAGCTTGAGCTTGAGGAATTCCTCGCCCATCTTCTCGCGCAGCTTCTGCGATTTCCTGTCGGCGACGCCGTACTTGTCGGCGGTCTTCTGGAACTTGCCGTAAAGCTCGCGCAGCACGTCCATGCGGCGCCCGACCTCGACCGGATCGGGACCGCTGGGGCCGGCGGATTCCTCGTCGCCGCCGGAGGCGTCATCCTCCTCCTCGTCGTCCTCGGAATCGTCGGCGCTGTCGTTGCCGGACGCGGCATCGTCGTCGCTCGATGCGGCGCTGGTACCGAATTCCTCGGCCGGGATTTCCAGGTCGGCGAAGCCGGCCAGGATCTCGCTCATGCGGCGCTTGCCGTCGAGGTGCAGGTCGTACTCTTCCAGCAGCAGGCCGATCGCCCAGGGAAAGCTGGACAGCGCGGTCTGCACCTGGGTCAGGCCTTCCTCGATGCGCTTGGCGATGGCGATCTCGCCCTCGCGGGTCAACAGTTCCACCGTGCCCATCTCGCGCATGTACATGCGCACCGGGTCGGTGGTGCGACCGACTTCGGCATCCACGGCCGACAGCAGCGCGACCGCTTCCTCGGTGGCGGTTTCGTCGTCGTCGCCGCTGACCGGACCCTCGGCACTGATGGTGTCGGTATCGGGTGCGATTTCGTGCACCTCGATGCCCATGCCGTTGATCATCCCGATGATGTCTTCGATCTGCTCCGGATCGACGATGTCGTCGGGCAGGTGGTCGTTGACCTCGGCGTAAGTCAGGTAACCCTGCTCACGGCCCTTGGTGATCAACTGCTTGATTTCGGATTGCTGCGAGGGGAGGTTTTCCATAGGGGTATCGCGCACGACAAGACCGATCAGTATAGCAAAGTGGAGGCGCTCCGGCCATGGATCAAGGCCGAAAAATCGTGGCGGGACAAGCGGCTAGGCCGAATTTCGCATGCAAGAATCGGCCCAAGTGAGTGTTTATGCGATCGTCCGTGATCGCGGCGTCGGCGGATACACCGGCGGCCCGGCATTTTTCGGCCATGGGGCCCCAGAACGTCCATCCCTGGACTGACTTTTCACAACAGCCGCTTCGAATCAACATTCGAAACAGCCGGGACATGGTTAGACCCGCAAGATGAAACTCACCGGGCCGTCGTTGACCAGCCGTACTTGCATATGGGCGCCGAACCGCCCGGTTGCAACCCTCGGATGCGCGCCGCGCGCCAGCTCGACCAGCCGCTCGAACCACCACCGGCCCTGATCCGGTGCCGCCGCCGTGGTGAAGCTCGGGCGCATGCCCTTGCGGGTGTCGGCGGCCAACGTGAATTGCGGTACCAGCAGCAGGCCGCCGCCTATCTCGGCCAGCGACAGGTTCATGCGGCCGTGATCATCGCCGAACACGCGATAGCCGAGCAGCCGTTCGCACATGCGCCGTACCTGCGGATCCCCGTCGCCGGGCTCGACCGCAACCAGCACCAGCAGGCCTGCGTCGATCGCGCCGACGGTTCCGTCGTCGACCGTGACGGAGGCGGAGGTGACGCGCTGGAGCAGGGCGATCATGCGAAGGCCGCAATCCGGAATGCGGCCAGCGTAACAACGTTCGTCGTGCCGGCGAAGGCCGGCATCCATACACCGGGATTCCATTCCCGCCCGGCTCCGACCTCGGGATCGGAAGCATGTCCCGATTGGGCGCCGCGCCGGGACGACGGCCGCGATTGCCAGGTTCTGGTTACACTCTCGCGATGCACTGGTACACCCGTCTTGCCTACGGCCTGCTGTGGCTTGTCGCACGCCTGCCCGTGCGCGTGTTCCATGCGCTCGGCCTCGCGCTGGGATGGCTGTTCTGGGTCAGCGGCAGCCGCAAGCGCCGGATCGTCGAAGCCAACCTTGCGCTGACCCG
>JAJXWZ010000188.1 GCA_021781345.1 Pseudomonadota bacterium | reverse complement strand
AGGAGGTCAACGGACACCTGCTCGGCAGTGGCGCCACGGCACCGAAACCTCGCGCCGCCGGCGCGCCAGGCCAAGGTTAGGTGACGGGCGGGCACCTCGAAGCTGCCACGCCCGTCTGCGGCGGATCCCGTGGCATCGGCATGAACGCTGGCAGCGCCTAGGACACGCCCCGAGGGAAACGGTCGCTCGCGAACGATTACGGCCCCCGATCACCCGGCTACCGGGGCAACGTCGATCATCGTGAACCCGGTGACCAGTGCACATCGCGCCCCGGTGGACTCTGGCGCATGACTCACAGCTCGCGCAGGGCCGTCGTCACGGGCAGGCGCGCGGCGCGCACCGCCGGGAACAGGCCGCCGACGAAGCCGATCGCGAGCGCCCACTTGATACCGGTCCACAGCAGCGCCGGCGTCACCTGGAACTGGAACACCACCTGGCTGAAGTTGCCGCCCATCGTCGAGGCCGTGTAGCCATTGAAGACCAGCCATACGACCGCGGCGCCGACGATACCGCCGAGCAAAGCCAGCAGCATGGTTTCCAGCAGCACGGAAACCACCACCGGCAGGCCGCGGAAGCCTATCGCGCGCATGGTCGCGATTTCGCGCGCACGCGCGGCGACCGCGGCATACATGGTGTTGAGCGCGCCGAAGATCGCGCCGATCGCCATGATGACGCCGATGGTGATGCCGACGATGCGAATGACCTTGCTCAGGCCTTGCGACTGCTTGTTGTAGTAATCGCGCGTGGTGCTGACGTCCACCTTCAGGCGCGGGTCGCTGGCCAGCGCCGCCTTGAACTGGCCGAACGCCTTGGGCGAAGCCAGTCGCACGGTCACCGATTCGGCACTGCTGCCGCGGCGGTAGGCCGATGCTACGGACTTGGAATCGCCCCACAGTTCGGAACCGTGCGCGTCCCCGGAAGCGAACACGCCGACGACGGTCCAGTCCTGGCCCGCCAGGCGCAGCTGCTTGCCGACATCCAGGCCGACGAACTGGCGCTGCGCGTTCTCGCCGACATCGAGCTCGCGCATGCCGGGCGTGAACTTGCGCCCCTGGACGATCCTGACGTTCGGCCAGACCTTCCAGGCCTCGTCGCCCACGCCGCGAATCGCGACGTTGGAATCGGTCGTGGGATCGCTCTTCTTCGGCACGTTGGCGACCACCACCAGCTCCGCCGACGCGATCGGCTTGCCCTGCGCGTCCCTGGCAACACCAGGCGCGCTCTCGACCACGTCGACCTGGTCGCGCGTCAGCACCGAGTTGCTCTCTGCCCCGGCGCCGCCACGCAACACGATCGCGGTGTCATCGCTGCCGGTCTGCTGCAGGGTCGCACTCAGGCCGCCGCCCATGGCCAGCAAGGCCACCAACACGCCGACCACACCGGCGATGCCGACCACGATGACCGCGGTCGAGCCAAGGCGCTGGCTGAGCGTGCTCAATCCCACCCGCGTCACCGACAGCGTGCGCCTGCCCTGTCTTGTCAATCCGAGCCACAAGGCCAGCAGCACTGCCAATGCCAGGATCACGGTCCACGGCAGGACAATCCAGACGACCAACCACGCGATTACGAGTCCAAGCAACACCAGACCGGACAAAAAGTTGTTCATGTGCGTTCTCCTCAGCGCCCGGCCAGTGCATCGACGATCTTTAGCCGCATGCCGCGCAAGGCGGGCAGCACGCCGACCACGATGCCGATCACCATCATCAGCACGACACCCTCGATCCAGCTGACGGCGCCGATCGACGGCAACTGGACCATGCCGCCACTGCCCTTCGCGAGCACCGGCGCGATGACGCTGGCCAGCGCGACGCCGACCACGCCGCCGATCAGCAGCAGCAGGATCGACTCCGACAGCACCAGCAACAGCACGCTGCGATTGGAGAACCCGATCGTCTTCAATACCGCCAGTTCGGGGATGCGCTCACGCACCGCCTGCGCCATGGTGTTGCCGGTCAGCAGGATCAGGGTGAAGAACACAGCGCCCATGATCGCCTCCACGATCAGGCCGATGTTGCCGACCTGCTTGGCGAAGGAAGCATTGAAGGCGTTGGCGGTCTGGGTCTTGGTTTCATGGTCGGAATTGGCCGAGAGCGCGTCGATCGCGCGCGCCACCTCGTCGGCCAGCTTCGGACTGGCGAGCTTGACCACGTACCAACCCACGGTGTGCTGGCTGTACAGGTTGCCCTCGTCGAAATACTTCCAGTGCAGGAAGAACAACTGGTCGGCACCGTTGGGCGCGTCCTTGCCGGTCTTGTAGATGCCGACGATCGTGAACGGCCAGGTCATGTCGCCGTTCTTGCGTGGAAAGATCTGGGATTTCAAAGGAATCTGCTGGCCCACCTTCCAGTGGAAACGTGCGGCCAGCGCCGCGCCGACCAGGGCGCCGTCCTGCGTCTGGTCGTACGCCTTGCGCTCGGCGGGCGTCAGCACGATGTCGGGATTGGTATCGAGGTACGCATCGTCGACCGCGAAGCTGAAGATGATGTTCCTGGGGTCCTGGTATACGCCGCCGAACCAGTTCTCGTGGCCCACGCCTGCCACGCCCGGGATCGCCGCGATGCGGGACTTCAGGCTCTCGGGAAGGCCCGTCATGATCGAGAACCGCGACGCGACCACCAGCCGCTCGGCACCGGCGAGGCTGTTGCTGCCGCTGGTGAACGCCACCCGCACGGAGTTGAGCAAACCGAACAGCAGGAATGCCGCGACGATCGATATCAGCGTGAAGATGGTCCGCGTCTTGCGCCGGAACAGCGCGCTCCAGACGAGTTGGAAATATTTCATCGCTCGCTCCTTCAGCCGGCCCGCTGCTGTTCGACGAGCGTGCCCTTGTCGAGGTGCAGGGTGTGCGTGGCGTATTCGGCGGCCTTGGGATCGTGCGTGACCATGACGATGGTCTTGCCGTGCTCGCGGTTGAGCCGCTGCAGCAGGGTCAGCACTTCCTCGGCGGACTGGCGATCGAGGTCACCGGTCGGCTCGTCGCAGACCAGCAGGGTGGGATCGGACACGATCGCGCGCGCGATCGCGACGCGCTGTTGCTGCCCGCCCGAAAGCTCGTTGGGCTTGTGCGAAGCGCGGTCGGCCAGCCCCACCAGCTGCAGAGCGATCGCGGCATTCTTCTTGCGCTGCGCCGCCGAAAGCTTGGTGAGCAGCAGCGGCAGCTCGACGTTCTTCTGAGCGGTCAGTGCCGGCATCAGGTTGTAGAACTGGAACACGAAGCCGACGTTGCCGGCGCGCCAGCGCGCGAGCTGGCCCTCGCCCATCTTGTCGATGCGCTTGCCGTCCACAACCAGGCTGCCGTCGGTCGGCGAATCGAGCCCGCCGATCAAATTGAGCAGCGTGGTCTTGCCGGAACCTGACGGGCCCATCAACGCCAGAAAATCACCGCGCGCGATGTCGAGGTCGATGTGGTGCAACACTTCTAGCCTTTCCTTGCCGCGCGTATAGGTCTTGGACAGCCCCCGGATTTCCACCAGCGGACCGTTGCCGGCCTGCACTTCAGCGACTGCTGCGTTCATGGTCGTTCCTCTCGTTTGTGTCGCCATCCCGTCCGGGAGTGGCAGGAATTCCGTGACACGGATCGGTCAACTTCCGCTCGCCTTCACTTGTACCTTCTCGCCGTCCCTCATGTCCGCCGGCGGCGTGGTCACCACATCGTCGCCCGCTGCCAGGCCCTGCGTGACCTGCTTCATGTCGGAAAAATCCGCACCCGTCGTGACCGGCGTCTGCGTGGCGTGGCCGTCCTTCACCACGAACACCACGTCCTTGCCGTCACGCTGCACGACGGCGGACTTCGGCACCAGCACGCCCGGGAGCGGTTGGCGATTCTTGTCGCTCTGTTCCAGGAACGAGACGCGCACGCCCATCTGCGGGATGATGCGCGGGTCCTTCTGGTCGAGCCCGATGCGCACCTTGACCGTGGCCTTGCTCTTGTCCGCGCTCGGGATGATCGCGATGACGTGCGCCGGAATCTTCCAGTCGGGGTAGGCATCGAGCACCGCCTGGACGGGCATGTTCGGCACGACCCGGCTGATGTAGGCCTCGTTGACGTCGACATCGACTTCCAGCGAGTCCATATCCACGATGGTGGCGAGCCCACCGGCGATGCCGCCGCCGCCCGCCGTGTAGGGCGACACGATCTCGCCCACCTCCGCGGCCTTGGCGGTCACGACGCCCGAGAACGGTGCACGGATGACCGTGAAGTCCAGGCTGACCTGCGCCGCCTGCACCTGGTCCTTCGCCGCCTGCGCCTGCTTAATCGCGACATCGAGGCCGGCCTTGTCGGTCGCGACCAGCGTGTTCGCCTGCTGGGCGTCCTGCCTCGACACATAGCCGCGCGCGACTACCGCGTTCAGGCGAGCGGCGTTGGCGCGATCCTGCTGCAGCGTCGCACGCGCCTTGACCACTCCGGCTTGCGCCGCGGCGTATTGCGCCCTGGCCGAATCCAGTTGCGCCTGGTAGGCCGTGGGGTCGAGCCGAGCAAGGATCTGCCCTTTCGTGACGTGATCGCCCTCCTCCACCGACACCGAAGTGAGGGTGCCGATGAGCTGGGCCGAGACCGTGGCTTCATGCCGCGCGACCACGTAACCGGTCGCCTGCAGCACAGCGGCATCGCCGCTGGATGACGCCGCCACGGCGGTCGAGGTTTCCACCGTCGGCGCGTGCCCGCGCAACGCGAATATCGCCACCCCGGCCGCGACGGCGAGCACGACCAGGACGATGCCGACGATCCACGGCCAGCGCGGCCGCGACTCGTCGTCGTCACGATGCGCACGATCGATACGCAGCTGATGCAGCAGGTCCTTGTCGGAATGATCGTCCACCCGTCGCCCCCGTGCGCATCGTCTGCGGTCGCGCAAGTCTGCCACAGCTTGCCGTGCGCGAAGTGAAGCCACCAGCGGCAGGCATCAAGCATCGCGGCTGACAGCTGTCATGCCACGCCACGCAGCGCCCTGCACAGCGACGCCGCGCCTACAATGGATCATTTCTCCGGAGTGCATGCCATGTCTTTCGTTTTCGATCCGCCGGGCATCCCCAGCCTGCCGATCCATGCCAGCGATGCGCGTTTCCCGATGCATCGCATTTACTGCATCGGCCGCAACTACGCCGAACACGCGAAGGAGATGGGATCGGAGCCGACCAGCCGCGAAAACCCGGTGTTCTTCATGAAGCCCGCCGATGCGATCGTGCCTGAGGGCGGCGACATTCCCTACCCGTCCGCCACCCGGGACCTGCACCACGAAGTCGAGATGGTCGTCGCGCTGGGCAAGGGCGGACGCGACATCGATGCCGGCCACGCGCTCGATTGCGTGTTCGGCTACGGCGTGGGCCTCGACCTGACCCGCCGCGACTTGCAAGCCGCGATGAAGGCCAAGGGCCTGCCGTGGGACGTCGCCAAGGGCTTCGATCACTCCGCGCCGGTGTCGGCATTGCACACCGTCGAGGAAATGGGACATCCGCAGCACGCCCGCCTCACGCTCACGGTCAATGGCGAGCCGCGCCAGGACAGCGACATCGGCGAGATGATCTTCCCGGTCGCGGAGATCATCGCCGAATTGTCGAAGCTGTTCGAGCTGAAACCGGGCGACCTGGTCTTCACCGGTACGCCGGCCGGCGTGGGCCCGCTGCGGCGCGGGGACCGGCTCCACGCCGAATTGCAGGGCATCGCACGACTGGAGGGCAGGATCGTCTGAACCCGCCGCAGGTTGCGCGCGGGGCAAGGGAGTGCCTAAATAACCTCGCCGCGACGCGGCGGCAGAGGCACCCACCACTCGCACCGAAGGAGTACGCAATGAGTTTCGCCAAAGACTTCAAGGCTTTCATCATGCGTGGCAACGTGGTCGAC
>JAJXWZ010000114.1 GCA_021781345.1 Pseudomonadota bacterium | reverse complement strand
TCTGCATCATGCGCACGATGTCCTCGCGGGTGGCGAGGCCGTCCACCCAGTGCAACTTCAAGGCCAGTTTCGCAACGTCGCCGTTGGCCGCGGGAATCTCGCTGGGCAGGTTGTCGATCTGTTCTCTCAGCGTGGCCGGATCGAAATGGCGAAGCCTGCCGACTTCATCGAGCCAGGTATTCCACATCCCACCCATCCAGTACTTGTCCGCTTCCAGCGCGGACTGCGAGGGTGCATCCAGGATGAAGGGCTCGGCGGCGGACTTGTATTCGCCGACCCGGAACAAGTGCGCGCTGACGCCGAGCTTGTCCAGCAGCGACTTGTAGTAGCTGCGGTAATCGGACAACCCCGTGATCGAGATCGATCCGGCCGGATCGAGCAGGACCTTGTCGGCATGGGCGGCCAGCAGGTATTGCATCTGGTCGAGCTGGGTACCCCAGGCGACCACCGGCTTGCCGGCCGCACGGAAACGGTCGAGCGCCGCGCCGACCTCCTCGAGCGCGCCCATGCCGCCGAATTGCAGTTTCGATGGATCGATGAGGATCCGGGTGATGCGCGGATCGTGCGCAGCATGGTCGATCGCGGCCACCAGGTCGCGCACCCGCACCTGACCGCTGGAGCCGCCCGAAGCCTGCGCCATGGCGCGCGCCACTGGATCGACGCTGTACTGCTCGACCAGCATGCCGTCCGGCTGCAACAGCAGCACCGTTTCCGGCCCCACCTTCGGGGCACCGCGGAGCAGCAAGCCGAGGACGAGCAAGAGGATGCCGAAGAACAGCACATTGATGATGACCAGCCGCGCGACGTTGATGCCGCGCCCGAGGGTTCGGACGAAACCGATGAAGCCGCGACGTGGGGGGGTGTTCATGCAGGCGGGCCTGGCGATGTTCCGGACAAGCGTAACCGTGCGGACGTCGTCACGTCACATCACGTCACGCCAGTGGCGCTTCCGTCGCGTTGCGCAGTGTCGGCGTTCGACGCCAGCGCTCGCCGCGCGTCTGGGTCATCCAGCGCGCCAGCAGCAGCATCGCCGCCGCGGTCAGTCCGGCGATCAGGCCCACCCACATGCCGCGCACGCCGTAGCCGGCGCCGAACGCCAGCCACGCCCCGGTCGGCATGCCCACCCCCCAGTAGGCGAACGCCGTGATCAGCATCGGCATGCGGGTGTCCTTCAGTCCGCGCAGCGCACCGTTGGAGACCACCTGGATGCCATCGGAAAACTGGAAGATGCCGGCCAGGACCAGCAGTTGCGCGGCCAGCGCGATGACCCGCGGATCGCCCGAGTACACATGCGCGATCGCATGCGGCAGCGTGAGCATCAGGGTCGCCGATACCGCCTGCGTCACCAGCGTCAACGCGATGCCGGAGTAACCGGCGCAGCGCAGGCCGTGGGCGTCGCCGCGGCCAGCCGCGTGGCCGACCCGCACCGTCACCGCCAGCGCCAGGCCCAGCGGCACCATGAAGGTCACCGACGCGACGTTGATCGCGATCTGGTGCCCGTCGATCGCGACCGTGCCGAGGCGGCTGATCAGGAGCGCCGATACCACGAACAGCCCGGCTTCCATCAACAACGTCACCGCCATAGGCACCCCGATCCACAGCAGATGCCCGATCAAATGCCAATCGGGCCGTTCCATCCGGGTGAACAATCCGAATGCACGATATCGCCTTCCAAGCTTCAGGTAGCCGGCGAACGCCAGCAACTGCAGCCACAGCGCCAGCGCATTGGCGATACCGCTGCCTTCCGCGCCGAGTGCGGGCAGTCCGAACTTGCCATAGATCAGGATCCAGTCCAGCGGCACGAGCACCAGAAGGCCGAACAGGCCGAACAGCATCGTCGGGCGCGTCCAGCTGGTGCCTTCGCACAGCCCGCGCAAGGCAAAGTAGCCGCACAGGCCGGGCGCTCCCCAGCTCAATGCCCGCAGGAAGGCCTGCGCGTCCGCCCGCAAGGCCGGATCGACGCCCAGAAGCTGCAGCAACAGCAACGCGTGGCGCGCCCCGAACCACAGCAGCACCGACAGGCCAGCGGCCAGCCACAACGCCTGCCTGAACAGCGGCCCGATTTCGGCGTGGCGGCGCGCGCCATCGAGCTGCGCCACCGACGGCGACAAGGCCATCATGACGCCCACCGCACTGACCAGCCCCAGCACCCAGACGTTGGCGCCAACCGCGACCGCGGCAAGCGTATGCGCGTTGTAGTGCCCGGCCAGGGCGACATCCACCGCACTCATGCCGACCGCGGACAGCTGGCCGGCAATCAGCGGCAAAGCCAGCTTCACCGTCGCGCGAATGTCGCGCGCGAAATGCGCGCGATCCAAGGCTAGAATCTGGGACATTGCGGGAACGATCCGATGCAACCCGAAACGACGAAACCGCCGCAGCCCGTCGCGCCACCAGCCGAATCGCAACCCGGAGCGGTGTGCGAGAACTGTGGAGCGCCGCTGTACGGCAAATATTGCTACGCGTGCGGCCAGCCGACCAGCGGCATGGTGCGGCACTTCAGCAGCATACTTTCCGACATCGCCGACAGCGTGCTGAACATCGACGAGCGGGTCTTCAAGACCCTCCTGCCATTGTATCTGCGGCCCGGCAAGCTGACTCTCGACTATTTCGCGGGCAGGCGCGCACGCTACGTGACGCCGTTCCGGCTGGTGTTCTTCCTCGCGATCGTGGCGTTCTTCTCGATCCAGCTGACGGTCCGCGCCGGTTTTGGCCACATGCCGACGAAGGGAATTTCCATCTCGACTGGCTCGGGCAAGCCGACGGTTTCGCTGGTGCCCACGCCTGAGGGGGCTCAAGCCCCCGTATCGTCCGGCGACAGCATGTTCTCGCACGACAGCATCACCTTCAACAACCGGGTCGTCTGGAACCGGCAGAGTAAACCTCTCAGGATCGGCTGGTTGCCGGATTTCGCCAACGAATGGCTGAACGATTCGATCGAGAACGCGCGCGCCAACATGCATGCGTTCAATTCGGGTAACGCCGCGGCGGCAAAAGCCGCCGGAATGCGGGTCACCCTGGGCGCCTTGTCCGCGGCACCGACGGTGTTATTTGTGATGCTGCCGCTGTTCGCGCTGCTGTTGAAGGTCTTCTACATTTTCAAGCGGCGGCTTTACATGGAACACCTGATCGTGGCCATGCACAGCCATGCATTCTTGATGCTTTCGATGCTGGTACTGGTCGCACTGGGCGTGCTGCGGAGCTGGGCGGCCGTACATGCCGTGTGGCTGGATATCCCGATAGCGCTGCTGCACGCGGCCGCATGGGTCTGGATCTTCCTGTACCTGTTCCTGATGCAGAAGCGGGTCTACCGCCAAGGCTGGTTCTTCACGACGCTCAAGTACTGCTTCCTCGGGCTCTGCTACACGATCATGGTTTCGTTCGGAATGGCGTTCGCCTTTCTGATCAGCATGAGCGGCACATGATCACGCGAGCTGGTTCTCGCGGCGGAGGTAGCCCCTCCGTGGATGGACAGCGGCCGGTGGCATGCCGGCAAATCCCACCCGGCCAAGCGTTGTGCACAATCGCGCGACAACGCGCTGGGCACGTTGCGGCATCGGCGAAGAGGGGCGCCGGAACCGCGAGACATCGGGTATCTTAATGATTTTAATCGACAAACTGGAGTGATGAATTTTTCACCAACCCGTGCGCCGGCCCGCCGCGATGAGCCTCGTAAGCCGCTTGCCCGCTGTTCCTCCACAACGTTATCCACAAGGTTTGTGGATAAACGGGAAAATCATCCATCCGTCACCGACTTGTCATCATTTCCTGTGCGATCCCGCAACAAGCCACCGTAAGTCATGAACCGACGGCAGCAATCGATGGCGCCGGGTGACGTCGTGCAGGTCGTGCTGCCCCTGCCCGTGGCGCAGGCGTTCGATTACCTGTGCGCCATCCCCGGACTGCGCCCCGGGTCGCGGGTACGGGTACCTTTCGGACGCGCGCATCGGGTCGGTATCGTCACGGGGACGGGGCCCGCATCCGAGGTTCCCGGGCATCGATTGAAGCCGGTCGAGGCGTCGCTGGACGACGAACCCCTGCTCGACGGTGAATTGCTCGCGAACCTGCGGCGTGCGGCCGACTACTGGTGCGGCTCGATCGGCGAGGTGGTCTTTGGCGCCCTGCCGCTGGCCCTCCGCGACGGACGCGCGCCCGCGGATTTCGCCGACGAGGCGTGGCGGGCGACGGCCGCGGGAAGCGCGGCTCGCGACGCGCGCACGCGACGCGGCGGCTCCGCCAGGTTGCTGGACACACTGGGCGACGCCACGCTGTCGGCCAGCGAACTCGACACGCTCGTGCCGGGATGGCGCGCTGCCGTCCGCCGGCTGGCCGCCGCGGCATTGATCGAACGCGTGCCGATTCCGGTCGTGTCCCCGCGCGCGCGGGATGGCGCGGCGCACGTGCTGAACGACGAACAGGCCGATGCGCTGGCGGCGATCCTGTCCAGCGGTGACGGTTTCCAGCCGTTCGTCCTGCAGGGCGTCACCGGCAGCGGCAAGACCGAGATCTACCTGCGCCTGGCCGAACGCACCGTGCAGCGGGGACGCCAGGTGTTGTGGCTGGTGCCCGAGATCGGACTCGTGCCGCAGGCGCTGCGGCGCCTGCGCGCGCGCTTTGACGCGCACATCGCGGTGCTGCACTCCAACCTCGCCGAAGGCGAACGCGCGCGCGCCTGGCTCGATGCGCGCGCCGGCTCTGCCGCGATCGTGCTGGGCACGCGCTCGGCCGTGTTCGCGCCACTGCCCGGGGCCGGCCTGATCGTGGTGGACGAAGAACACGACGCCTCGTACAAGCAGCAGGAGGGTTTCCGCTACCACGCGCGCGACTTCGCGTTGATGCGCGCGCAATCGCTGGGCGTGCCCATCGTGCTCGGCAGCGCCACGCCCTCACTGGAAACGCTGGCCAACGTCGAGAGCGGGCGTTACCGGCGCGTGCGACTGCGCCACCGCGTGCAGGCGCGACCACCGTCACCCGTCCACGTGCTGGACCTGCGCGGCCTCACCCTCACGCACGGCATGTCCCCGGCCTTGCTGGACGCGCTCGATGCCTGCGTTGAGCGCCGCGAGCAGGCGCTGGTATTCAAGAACCGCCGCGGCTACGCGCCGGTGCTGCTGTGCCACGTCTGCGGCTGGCACGCCGCCTGCCCGGACTGCGCGAAACCGCTGACGCTTTACCGCGGGAGGCGGCAACTGCTCTGCCACCACTGCGGACACCGCGAACGCGCGCCCGAAGCATGCCCGAACTGTCATGCCGGCGCGCTGATCGCACAGGGCCACGGTACCGAGCGGCTCGAAGAAACCCTCGTCGCGCGTTACCCGGACATACCCGTCCTGCGCGTCGATCGCGAAAGCACGCGTCGGCGCGACGCCTTCGACAACTTGCTCGATCGGCTTGCCGACGGCAAGCCCGCGATTCTCGTCGGCACGCAAATCCTGGCCAAGGGCCACGACCTTCCCAATCTCACCACCGTCGCGATCGTGGGCGTTGACGAGAGCCTGCACAGCGTGGATTTCCATGCGGGCGAGCGCCTCGCGCAACTGATCGTGCAGGTCGCGGGACGTGCCGGACGCGCCGACAAGCCCGGCGAAGTATGGCTGCAGACGCACGAGCCCGGGCATCCCTTGCTGAACACGCTGCTGCGCGGGGGCTACGACGCCGCGGTCGCACTGCAACTCGGCGAACGGCTGGCGTCTGGATTTCCGCCGTTCTCGCACATGGCGTTGCTGCGCGTGGAGTGCCGCCGGCGCGACGTGCTGGACGGGTTCATCGCCACCGCACGCGACGCACTCGCCGCCATCGCGCGCGCACAACCGGCCGACCACCGCATCGGGATTCACGGTCCCGTCGCCGCGCCCATGCCCTTGCGCGCAGGCCGGCATCGCGCGCAAC
>JAJXWZ010000081.1 GCA_021781345.1 Pseudomonadota bacterium | reverse complement strand
CGCGCGCGCGAGTTCCTGATGAAGGATGCTTATTCGTTCCACCTTTCGGCGGCGGACCTGGAACGTGAATACCACAACATGCACGAAGCTTATTCGCGCATTTTCACTCGGCTGGGCCTCGAATTCCGCGCAGTGCAGGCGGACACCGGCGCGATCGGCGGCAGTGCATCTCAGGAATTCCACGTGCTGGCGGAATCCGGCGAGGACGCACTGGCATTTTCCACCGAATCCGATTACGCGGCCAACGTGGAGCGTGCCGAAGCAATGGCGCCCGCGACGCAGCGGCCGGCGCCAACCCTATCTTTGACGCGCGTGGACACTCCGGCGCAGAAAACCATTGACGAGGTCAGCGCGTTCCTCGCCGTTCCTGCTGCGCAGTGCATCAAGACCTTGATCGTGCGCGGCAACGAGGGCCTGGTCGCGCTGTGCCTGTGTGGCGACCATGAAGTCAACGAGATCAAGGCTGCCAGGCTGCCCGAACTGCCCGGCGAATCGGTACTGGCCGACGAGGTCGAAATCGTCAAGCGCATCGGCTGCGTGCCGGGCTTCCTCGGACCGGTCGGCCTGCCGGACGACATCCCGGTGATCGTCGATCGCAGCGCGGCGGCGGTGGCCGATTTCGTCTGCGGCGGCAACCTGGCCGGTACCCACTACACCGGCGCCAACTGGGAGCGTGACGCCCGCATCACCCGCGTCGAGGACCTGCGCAAGGTGGTCGCGGGCGACCCTTCGCCGGACGGCCAGGGCACACTCGCCATCGCCCGTGGCATCGAGGTCGGGCACGTGTTCCAGCTCGGCACGAAGTATTCCGAGGCGATGGGCGCGACCGTGCTCGACGACGCGGGCCAGAACCGCGTGCTGCACATGGGTTGCTACGGCATCGGCATTTCGCGGATCGTCGCGGCCGCGATCGAGCAGAACCACGACGATGCGGGCATCATCTGGCCCGGACCCATGGCACCGTGGCGCGTCGTGATCTGCCTGATCAACCCCAAAAACAATCCGGCCGTGGACGAAGCGGCCGAATCGTTGCTCGCGGACTTGAATGCGCGCGGCATCGAAACCTGCCTCGACGACCGTGGCCTGCGACCCGGCGCGATGTTCGCGGACCTTGAATTGATCGGCATTCCGCACCGCATCGTGATCAGCGAACGCGGGCTTGCGGCGGGCACCTTCGAATATCGCGGTCGCCGGGAAAGCGAAAGCCGGAATGTCGACCGCAGCGCGATTATGGCGCTTTTATCGGGCGCGGAATAAAACGCCCAATCCCATGCTTTTGCAACTCCCGTGCATTTCGGTGAAAATGCCGTGCGCTGGATGAATCCATTGTCCGGTGGATGCGTATTTTCATCCCTTCATGAACCACGGAGTCACCATGGCCATTGATGTCAGTACCCTCAACAAGAAACAGCTCAGGGATTTGATCCGCAAGGCGAACGGACGCATGAAAAACATCGACAAGGAGCAAGTCACCAAGATCAAGGCCAAGATTGATGCCTTGCTGAAAGCCGAAGGCGTCACCTTTGCGCAGGTCTACGGACGCAAGCGCGGCGGCAAGACCGGCAAGGTCGCGCCGAAATACCGCAATCCCGCCGGCACCGAAACATGGTCCGGCCGCGGCAAGCGCCCGCGCTGGTTTCTCGCTGCGTTGAAATCCGGCAAGAAGGAAAAGGATTTGCTGATCAAGTAATCCATGATCGGCGATCGGGCTGTCGTGCCCGACGCCGATGCGGCAAGCCCGGTGCACGCCCGGATCCGCCCTCGCTGGAATCGCTGCGCGATTCGGCGTGCGATTCACCCATGGATCGCGAATGCTCCGCTCGTTGATACTGCCGGGTGACCTACAAACTCCGCCGCGGCGCCACCAGCAAGTCGCCGAACAGAAGCCCAGCGACAAGCGAGATCAGCATCGTCACCAGCAACACCGCGATGTGGCTGCCGCTCACGATCTGGTTGTTGAGCAGGTCCGAGACGCTGCGGAATCCGACGCTGCCGGGAACCAGCAACAGCACGCCCGGTTCGCGCACCAACGCACCTGGACGATGCTTCAACCGCGCGTAGAGATTGCTGCCCGCGCTCAACACCAGGCCGCCGGCGAATACGCCGAATGGCGTGCCCAGCGCATTGCCGGTCCAGTACGTGACCAGGTAACCGACGAAAACCGAAGCCAGGACCAGCGGATAATCCCGCAACGCCGCCTGGAACAGCATCGCGAATGCCACGGCGGCCACCGCCAGCGCTGGCCATTGCGCCCACAGCGGCAACGGCGGCAGCGAGTGGTCGGGTGGAATGATGTGCGCCACGGTGCAAATCTGCGCCGCGGCAATGGTGCCGAAGGTAAGCTTGAGGATGGTCGCCGCCGCGCCCGCGAAACGCGCGACTCCGGAGGCTAGATGCTGACTGGTCAGCTCGCGCACCGCATTGGTCAGGGACATTCCCGGGACCAGCACGATCAGGGCCGACAGCACCACCAGTTTCAGGGCCAGCGGCACCAGCCATGCGCTGACCATGGTGGCGATGAACGTGGCCACCAGCGCGGCGATAGCGTCGTTCGCCGCGGCCAGGCGCGGGCGTCCGTAGCCCGCCACCATGAGGCCGCCGATCAACAGGCCGATCGCTCCGGCCACCAGCGCATCGGGCAGCGCGTTGTGGAACAGCACCGCGACGCTTGCCGCCGACAATCCATAACCGATCACGGTGGCGTACAACGCGGCCCGCGACAGCGGCCGCCCCAGCGCGCGCAATTGGGCCATGCCGCGACGCGGATCGAGACTGCCATTGGCAACCTGGTCCGCGATCTCGTCGGCACGGCACAACCGGGCAAGGTTCACGTCGCCCGGCGCGATCCGCACCACCTGAGTGAGTTGGGCAATGCCGTCGCCGTCGGGATCGCTGAACGACAACACGATCGAGGTCGGCGTCGACAGCACGTCGCAGGCCAGCCCCAGTTGCTGCCCGGCATTGCCGATCGCCTGTTCGAGACGGGGCGCCGCGGCACCGTATTGATGCAGCCGGCGCGCCAGCTCGATCAGGAACGCGACGCGGGCACGCACGCCCTCGTCATCCGGCAGGGCTCCGATCGCTGGCTGCGCGGAAACCGATGACGTCACGCGCACGCTTCCACGCCGGGCGTCATCGCGGCATCACCGCACGCACCTTGAGCAGCGCACCCTCCACGCCGACCACCTCGACCTCGGCGCCGACCGGAAGATCGGGGCCCGCGACCAGCCATTGCCCGTCGCCCACACGCGCCTTGCCGCGCCCGTTGACGATCGCCTCCACCAGGACGTAACGCTGGCCGATCATCTGCTCGCCACGCCGGCTCAAAGTCGCCGCGACCGGATCGTCCCCGCGCGACAGGCGCTGGCGGATGAACTTCCAGTACAGCGCGCATGCCGCAAACGCGAGGATCACGAACATCACTGCCTGTGCGAGCACGCCGAAGCCAGGCAGCACCCAGGTCACGATGCCCATGACCGCCGCCGCGATGCCAATCCAGAGCAGGAAGAAGCCCGGCGCCAGCACCTCGCCCGCGATCAGGAGCAGTGCCAGCACCCACCACCAGTAATGCAAGGGAACGCCCCACATGTCGGCATGTCCTCAGCGCGGTGTCGACGACGAGTTCTTCGCCAGTACTTCCTTGCCGATTTCCGCGATGCCCGCCAGCGAGGACAGGATGCCGGACGCCTCGAACGGCAGCATCAGCGTCTTCTGGTTCGGCGAATCGGCCATCGACTTGAGCGCTTCGACGTACTTGGTGGCCACGAAATAGTTGATCGCGTTGAGGTTGCCGGCCGAGATCGCCTGCGACACCAGTTCGGTGGCCTTGGCTTCCGCGGCCGCCAGCCGCTCGCGCGCCTCGGCTTCGCGATACGCGGCCTCCTTCTTGCCCTCGGCGGCGAGGATCGTCGACTGCTTTTCGCCGTCGGCCTTCAGGATCGCGGCCTGCTTGAACCCCTCCGCCTCGAGGATGTTGGCGCGCTTTTCACGCTCGGCCTTCATCTGGCGCGCCATCGCGTCGACCAGGTCCTTGGGCGGCGCGATGTCCTTGATCTCGATGCGGTTGACCTTGACGCCCCACGGGTGGGTCGCCTCGTCCACCACTTTCAGCAGGCGCGCATTGATCTCGTCGCGCTTGCTCAGGCTCTCGTCGAGATCCATCGAACCCAGCACGGTGCGGATGTTGGTCATCACCAATGCCAGCGTGGCCTGTTCCAGGTTGGTGACCTCGTAGGCCGCCCTTGACGCCTCGAGCACCTGGTAGAACACCACGCCGTCCACGCGCACCACTGCGTTGTCCTTGGTGATCACGTCCTGCGACGGCACCGGCAGCACCTGCTCCATCATGTTCATCCGGCGGCCGATGTTGTAGATGAACGGCACCAGGAAATGCAGGCCGGGCGGAAGCGTGCGCGTGTACTTGCCGAAACGCTCGACCGTCCATTCGTAGCCTTGCGGCACGATCCGCACCCACTTCGCCAGCACGATCACCGCCACCACCACGACGATGAACGCAACCACGATCGACGCCCCCATGGCATGCTCCCTCTGTATCGGATCGACGCAGTATAGCCAGCGCCGGAGCCGCCTGGTCGCGCGTCAGCCCCGGGCGGCGGGGAGCGATACCGCCACCCGCAAGCCGCCGCCTTCGCGATTGGCGAGGCTGATGCGACCGCCGTGTGCCTCCACGATTTCACGCGCCAACGCGAGGCCAAGGCCGGTGCCCGAACGCTTGGTCGAATAGAACGGCAGCAATGCTTGAGCCAGTACCGTCTCGCTCATGCCCGGGCCGCGATCGGCGACTTCGATGCGCCAGGACTGAGCGGCTTGCCTGATCGCGAGCGTCACTTCATCGGGATCGCCGCCAGCCTCGGCGGCATTCTTGACGAGGTTGATCAGCACCTGCTCGATCTGGGCGGCATCGAAATACGCCGGTTCCGCCGGCATCTCGCCTGCGAGGCGGAATTCGCAGTGCAACTTCAGCGAATCCAGGAACGCGGCCCATTGCACCGGCGCCGGGTTCGGCTGCGGCAGCTTGGCGAAACTCGCGTAGCCCGCCGTGAATGAATGCAGGTGCCGCACGCGTTCGCCGATGCCCTCGAACACCTTGGGCAACCTCTCGAGGTCGTTGCGGCGCGCCAGCTCCGCCCCCGAATGCGCCAGCGAGGATATCGGCGCCAGCGAATTGTTGAGTTCGTGGCTGATCACCCGGATCACGCGCTTCCAGACCGCCACTTCCTGGCGCGAAAGCTCGCGCGTCATGCGCTGCACCAGGTACAGGCAGTGCGGCCGGCCCTGCAGGCGGAAATCTCGGCGCGAGAGGTGGAAATACTCCTCGTTTTCGCCCATCTCCACGCCGAACAGGCTGTCCTCGCTGGCAGCCAGTGCCTGCCGCATCGGCTCGGGACACGCGGCCAACAGGTCCTGGAAGCGCAGGCCGGCCGGACTGCGGCCCTCGTTGAATAGGTGCCGCGCGGCGAGATTCGCGTACACGATGCGATCGCCGGCGTCGGTCAGCACCAGCGCGGTCGGCGAGTGCTGCACCACCGTGTCCAGCAGCAATTCACGCTGCGCCAGGTTCTGGCGTTGCTCGCGCAACGCATGCCCGAGCTCGTTGTGCGCCTCGATCAACGCGCCCAGCTCGTCGCGGCGACGGGTTCGCAGCGAGATGCTGAAATCACCGTCCCTGTAACTGGCGACGCTACCCGACAATGCCCGCAGCAAGCGCCGCACGGGCTGCATCGCCGCATGCGCCGCCCAGGCGAGCGGGCCCAGGCAGGCCGCGATCGCGATCGCGCCGGCCAGCCACGCGCTGTGCATCCAGGCGGTCAAGGCCGATGCCAGCGCCGCGGCGGCCGCCGCGGCTCCGATCAACAGCAGCGCGAGTTTGCCTTCGAGGGATGAAAAACGCATGCGGTTCGCACTCGGGAATC
>JAJXWZ010000030.1 GCA_021781345.1 Pseudomonadota bacterium | reverse complement strand
CAGCACGTGGAATTCCTGAGATGCACTGCCGCCGATCGCGCCGGTGTCCGCCTGCACTGCGCGGAATTCGAGGCCCAGCCGAGTGAAAATGCGCGAATAAGCTTCGTGCATGTTGTGGTATTCACGCTCCAGGTCCGCCGCCGAAAGGTGGAACGAATAAGCATCCTTCATCAGGAACTCGCGCGCGCGCATCACGCCGAAACGCGGGCGGATCTCGTCGCGGAACTTGGTCTGGATCTGGTACAGGTTGAGCGGCAGTTGCTTGTAGCTGCGCAACTCGTTGCGCGCGAAATCGGTGACCACCTCCTCGGCGGTCGGGCCATAGCAATACGCGGCTTCCTTGCGGTCCCTGATCTTCAGGAGCTGGCCGCCGAATTTCTGCCAGCGCCCGGTTTCCTCCCACAGTTCCTTCGGCTGTACCGTCGGCATCGAAAGCTCGATCGCGCCGGCGCGATTCATTTCCTCGCGCACGATCGTTTCGACCTTGCGCAATACGCGCAGGCCCAGCGGCGACCAGGTGTAGACGCCCGATGCAAGCTTTCGGATCATGCCCGCGCGCAGCATCAGCCTGTGGCTGGCGATCTCCGCGTCGGCAGGCGCCTCGCGGGTGGTGGCGAGGTGGAATTTCGACAGGCGCATCGGTGCCCCATTGCCATCGTAAACGGCGGATTGTAGCGGCGACGTAGGCATGCGTTGGGGCGGGCTTGTCGCGGGTGCGTGCCGTCACTGCATTCCGACGATGGTTTCCGACGGGCCAGTCATCGGCACGCCAAGGTGACCACTGACCAGCCCATCGATTCTGCCGATGCGTGCGGATTCATTCCGCCGGGTCGAGATTCCGGCCAGTTGCTGCGGGAGCCTTCGATTGGCGCGTCCAGGACAGCATTTCCCTGAACCTGGGCGGTGCGCCCATGTTGAGCAAGCCGCGTCGGAAGATGCGTCCCGATCCCCACAATGCCGCGATGACGGTCATGAGCAGCAGCGCCGTGGTCGCAACGTAATCGATCGTCGGCGGCGGCGCCCCGGAGCGGGACATCATCAGGAACGGTGTCAGCGGTGGAAAATACGAAAGTACCCGCGCCCAGGTGGCGGTCGGATCTTTCGCGACGGGCACCATCAGGATCAGCGGCACGACCATCATCAGCGTCACGGGCGTCATGAAAGGCTGCGCCTCGCGGATGTTGTTGACTGCGGCGCCGATGGCGCCGGTCACCGCCGCGTACAGCAGGAATCCCAGCACGAAATACACCATGAACCAGAAGATATTCCATGCGCTGATGCCGGCGAGTATCGCCGAGACGATACCGCCCATGTGAAACGCGTTGCCGAAAATCGAGAGCAGACTCAGGATGAGGAACAGCCATCCGCCGACCATGGTCACGCCTACGCAGGCCACACCAAGGGTTTTCCCGGCCATGATGTCGGACGGCTCCAGTGCCGCAAGCAGCATTTCCGCGATGCGGCTGGATTTCTCCTCGATGGTGGCCAGCATCAGCAACTGTGCGATCTGCATGATGGAAATGAACAGCAGATACACGTAGCCGACCGGCAACCATTGCGCGGCTTGCTCTGCCGGCGTCGCGGCCGTTTGCCCGTGCCGGGTGACCAGCTGGTTGCCGAAGTCCACCGTCTGGCCGATCAGGCGCGCCTGATTGGGCGACAATCCAGCCTGCGCTGCGCGGCGTGCCTGCACCACCGCCGAAACCTGCGCGTCGAACCAGTCGCGCAGATCGGTATCGGTCAGGTTGTGCGAGGCATAGGTAAACGTTGCGTTGGCGGCGAGCGGCTCGGAAGGCAAGACAAAGTACGCGTACAAGTTGCCTTGCGCCACCGCGGCATGCAGGGAACCCGGCGCCAAGTGGACCCGGTGGTAGCGAGCGATCGCGAGGCTGCGATCCACGCTGGCCGCTTGCTCGGGCGTGAGCGCCGCATACCAGTTGGCCAGCTTCGCGCGGTGTTGCCAGATCGCGGCTGCATCCGCATTGTCAGGCGCGGGGTTGCCAGCGACCAGTGCCTGGGCAAGTGCGTCACGGTTTCGTTGGTCGAGCCTGGCTGCGTCCGGCGCCATATCCGCGAGTACGGGAGGTAGGCCGTGCAAGCCTTGGGGCGAGGCATGCGCCGTCAAATCCAGCAACTTGCGGTAATCCTCGCCCGCGATGCGCCGTTCGACCGCCGGCAACAGCCAGCCGGAATGGTCGACTACCGCGTAATCGCGCGCGCCGCTATAACGCTGGATCATTGGGGGCACCAGCATGATGGCAAGCAGGATGGCGGGCGACAGCAGCAGGCTGATCCAGAAGCGTCGCCGCATCACGTAGGCGACGTAGTCGCGCCGTGCCACCATCCAGACTTTACGCGGCGTCACGTTCGCTCCCCACGGCGTTCAGGAAAACCTGCTTGAGCGATGCTTCGCGGGTGTCGAAACGGCGGATGTGGACGCGTTCGACCAGCGCTTGCAGGAGCACTTGGGTATCCGCACCCGGTGCCAAGCGCAATTCCGCGTGCTGGCCGGCATCGTCAACGGCGATCACGCCGGGCAGTATCCCGAGTGCGCCGGCATCGCCTTCGTAGTCCACGATCACGCTGCGTTCGGCCTGCGCCCTGATGTCCGCAAGCGGCCCCGCAAGCTTGCGCTGTCCACGGTCGATGATGATAGCGGCATCGCAAATCTGTTCGGCGTGTTCCACCACGTGCGTGGAAAAGATCACGGTACGGCCGTCGCGCTTGAACTGCCTGATGAGGTCGAGCACCATTTCGGCATTGACCGGATCGAGTCCCGAGAACGGTTCGTCCAGTACCACCAGTTCCGGGTCGTGCAGCAGCGTGGCGATCACCTGTGCTTTCTGCGCCATGCCCTTCGACAAGGTATTACACTTTGATTCCAGCCGTTGCCCAAGGCCGGCCGCAGCGAGGCGCGTGTGCGCACGGCTCACCGCCTCGCGGCGTTCGAGGCCGCGCAGCTGGCCGAAGTAGGCGACCATATCCAGCACGCGCATGTCCTTGTAGAGGCCGTTCTCCTCGGGCAGGTAACCGGTGCGCGTGCGTACGGTCTTGGGTGCGCATCCATCAAGTACGCTGACGCTGCCCGCGTCCGGATCGAGGATGCCCGTGATCATGCGCAGCGTGGTGGTTTTGCCGGCGCCGTTGCGGCCCAGGAATCCGTAGACGCTGCCGGCCGGCACCTCCAGCGATAGCTGGTTCACGGCCAGGTAGGTGCCGAAATACTTGCTGGCGTGGTCGATCGAAATCGCTGCAGGCATCGCTACGGTTCGTGATACACGAGCCGGCGATTATACGGAAACGATGCGTGCTCTCACGAGCCCAATTCGCATGACAAACGTCATGGTCGCGCCGGCGCCTGCAAAGCAAGGTGCGGGTAGTTGTCGATGATTGCCGGGAACAGGCGGCCGCGCCGCGCGGCGCGGGATGAATTCACGCGCCTTTCGAAGAGCAATACTCCGCCTGCTGCGCGCGCGCGGTCGAGAGCTGCTGTTCCCGGTCCTTGTCACTCATCACTTGCTGCTTGCCGCTGCCGCCCTCGCTGACCACGGGCTTCTTGCCCTGCAGCAAGGCGATATTGGATGTCAGCTGGTTGCAGAGTTGCTCGCGGTTGGCGGGCGTGTCGGGCTGGGTGCCGCCCGAAGCCGCCTGGGGAGGGGACGGGTTGCTGGGTTGGGTGCCGTTCGTGCCGGGCGACGTGGCCGGCGGGTTGGCGGAGACGTCGGGCGTGTTGGTCAGGTTCATGCGGGTGTAATGCGTGCCCGCCGCGGGTGGCGTCTGCGAGAAGTGGATGACGCCGTTGCCATCCTTCCACTTATAGATCTGCTGGGCGCTTGCGAAGCCCGCCATGCAGGCCAGCGAGAGGCCGACGACCGATGCGGCGATGAAGGTGCGCAGTGGCATGGCGGGTCCCCGGAAGGCCTTGGGTTATGACACAAGTATGCCACACTCGCTGCGGGGCATCCGGAAGGGTGTCACGAAGCTGCGGGTGCACGACGAGCGCACGGGCATGGGCTAAACTGGAGCCGTATCCGTTGTGGCGATTGGCATGACCGATCCGCTTTTCAGCAAGCCGGCGCGGCGCGGCATCTACCTGCTGCCCAACCTGTTCACGACCGGCGCGATGTTCGCGGGTTTCTACGCGATCGTGGCCGGCATCCTCGGCTTCTTCACGCATGCCGCGATTGCGGTATTCATCGCCGCGCTGTTGGACGGAATGGACGGCCGCATCGCGCGCCTCACTGGTACCCAGAGCGAGTTCGGCGTGCAATACGACTCGCTCTCGGACCTGATCAGCTTCGGGCTGGCGCCGTCGCTGGTGCTGTACACGTGGTCGCTGCAGTACCTGCGCGAATACGGTCCGTTGTGGAGCAAGGTCGGCTGGTGCGCCGCGTTCGTGTACGCCGCCTGCGCGGCATTGCGGCTGGCGCGTTTCAATACCCAGGTCGGTGTGGCCGACAAGCGCTTCTTCCAGGGCCTCGCCAGTCCGGCCGCCGCAGGTTTGTGCATGGCGTTCGTGTGGACCGTGGAAAACCTGCGCGCCGACGGCTACGCCATCGACGGGCCATCGCTGTGCTTCTTCACGCCCATCCTCGCGGTGGCCGCGGGCCTGCTGATGGTCAGCCGGGTACGCTATTTCAGCTTCAAGACCTGGCCGATCGGCGATCGGGTGCCGTTCGTGTGGATCATCCTCGCGGTCCTCGTCATCGTGGCGTTGACGCTCAATACCGCGATGGTGCTGCTGGCACTGGCGACGACCTATGCGCTGTCGGGCCTGGTGATCACGTTGTGGGGCCTGCGCAGCCGGGCGTCGCGGCGGCGGTTGCGGATGGCGCGCCGGCACGCGCCGCCGCCGGAGGGCGAACCGTGAGCGCGGCTGCCGTCGCATTGCGCCAGCGTCGCTTGCGAATGCTCGGCATCCAGCCGCTGCGGCTGGGCGGAAGACCCACCGGGGCGGGGGGGGCTGCCGCACGCGCCGACGTCGTCGCCGGCCTGCCGGCCACCGCGCGGGAAATCGCGGCCGTCAGCCGCCTGGCGTTGCAGCCGGACACGGCGGAACTCGAAACCCCGGCACTCAGGAAGATGTACGAGGCTTTGACCGAAGCCGTGGGCAAGGCAGGTCTGCAGCGCGTCCGGGTTTGCGACGTCGCCGCCGACCCGGGTGCGGCGGTGATGGTGTTCGGCGCGGCGGCCCTGCCGGATGGCGTGCCGCCGGCGCGCGTGCTGCGGGTCGACCCGCTGGCCGTGCTGCACGGTGATCGCGAACGCAAGCGCCTGCTGTGGGAGCAGATGCAGGCACTGGGTCGCCGCGAGGACGGTTGACGTGGCTGCGGTCGCGCCGCTGGAGGCAAGCCTGCGTCCGATGACGCACGAGGACGTTTCCGCGGTTGCCAACATCGAGGCCGCCGCGTACGAGTTTCCGTGGTCGCGCGGCATCTTCCGCAGTTGCCTCGACAGTGGCCATCACTGCTGGGTGCTGGAAGAGGCCGGCACGATCATCGGTTACGGCATTCTCTCGACCGGCGCGGGCGAGGCGCACATCCTCAACGTGTGCGTCGCGCCGCTGCATCAGGGCCGCGGGCACGGCGCGCACCTGCTCAGGCGCATGCTGGATCTGGCGCGCTGGCACCATGCGCGGCGTGTGTTCCTCGAAGTGCGTCCGTCCAACGCGTTGGCGCACGCGATGTATGAGCGGGCCGGTTTCAACGAGATCGGCCGCAGGCCCGGTTATTACCCCGCGCGGCGCGGTCGCGAAGATGCGATCGTGATGGCGATGGAGCTGTTGGAATTTTGATGCGCTCGTCCGTGATCGTTGCACCATGAAGCTTAATGGTCGCCGGTGCATTTGGTGGGAAGAAAAGGCCCCCACGGCCATGAAGCCCCCGTCCATGGCCAAGAGCTCCGTGGCCTGACTTTCCACAACATCCGCCCCGAGCCCTACAAGACCATCAGGTCATGGCCGATGATCAGGCGGCCATTGAAGTGCGGCTTGACCGCGTCGTACCAGACCTGGTCCGGGATCGGCGGCGTGCCGGGCACGAAGTGATTCAGGACCAGCGTCTTGACGCCGGCTTTTGTCGCGATCTGGCCGACCTCGGACATCGGCGTGTGCGCGGCTTCGAGGTGCTGCCGGAGGCGCGTGGCCATCGCCTCGTCCTTGACGACCTTGTCGATGGCCTGCAGGTCGATGACTTCGTGCACCAGGATGTCGGCGCCGCGGGCCAGTTCGATCAGGTTTTGCGACGGCCGCGCGTCGCCCGAGAACACGATCGAGCGGTCGGGACAATCGAAACGGTACGCGAAGGCCGGCGTCACCGGCGGGTGCTGCACCAGCGCGGCGGTGACCTTGACGTTGTCGTCGTGCATCACCGGGCCGCCGTGGGTGATTTCGTGCGGGACGATCAGCGGCGCCAGCGGCGGGCGTCCCTCGTCGGTTTCTCGGATATGGATGTCGTAGGCATCCATTTCGAGGAACAGTTCGGTCATCCGTTTCAGCGGCGGCGGTCCGTAAGTGCCGACCGGCGTCTTCAGGTCGGTTTCCCAGGCCAGCAGCAACAGGTTGCCGTAGTCGGCATCGTGGTCGGAGTGGTGGTGGGTGATGAACACGTCGCGGATGCGGCCGAGGTCGAGGCCGGCCTTGACCATCTGCCGCGCCACGCCGTTGCCGCAATCGATCACGTAGATGTCGTCGCCGACCACGATCGCGTTGGCCGGCGCGGAACGGTCGACCTTAGGCGTCGGTCCGCCGGCGGTACCGAGCAGGATCAGCCTGGAGTGTTTCGTGGAATTTGTCGGGGTCACGACAGCTGCCAATCTACGCGCGTTGCCGGTGGCCAGCGCCGCCAGCGAGAGACCGGCGGCCTGCAGCAGGCGGCGGCGGCCATGATCCACCGCTGTCACGCAGGCGCTACCGGAGTATGGTTGTTCCATCGCGGGTGCTCGTGAAACCGAATATGTCTGCAGAAGTCATCACGCATGCGAAGTTCGAAGACACCTACGACGAACCCCGGCATCCCATTCCGTCCGTGGATACGCTTGATGTGAATGTTGTAAAGAAGGGAGGCGGGTCTGACCTGTTGATCGTAATCGCATCACCGTTGATGGCGGACGACTATTCCAAGGGACGCCTGCTTACCAGACTCCGCAATTATTGTCTCTTCCTCTCGACCCCGGATTTTCGATCCGAATCGGGAGAGTCCACGCCCGACAATACATCAATCATCGTGGAGCTTCATCCGGATTCACATCCGGAAATACTCGAGCTGTTGGAGAGCCAGCAAGATGTCGTTTTTTCCCATGGCGCAAGTTTGAAATTGCGGATACTGAGCGCGAGCGAATTGGGGCCATCGCTCAACTGATCCATCACGCGAGTTTCTTGTACTTCACTCGATGCGGCTGCGCGGCTTCCTCGCCCAGGCGGCGCTTCTTGTCGGCCTCGTATTCGTTGTAGTTGCCGGGGAAGAACTCGACGTGCGAGTCGCCCTCGAAGGCAAGGATATGGGTGGCGATGCGGTCGAGGAACCAGCGGTCGTGCGAAATCACGATCGCGCAGCCGGGGAACTCAAGCAGCGCCTCTTCCAGCGCGCGCAGGGTTTCCACGTCGAGGTCGTTGGAAGGCTCGTCGAGCAGCAGCACGTTGCCGCCTTCCAGCAGGGTCTTGGCCAGGTGCAGCCGGCCGCGTTCGCCGCCCGAGAGCTGCCCGACGATCTTCTGCTGGTCGGAACCCTTGAAGTTGAAACGGCCGATGTAGGCGCGCGACTGGATCTCGAAGTTGCCGATCTTGAGGATGTCCAGGCCGCCCGATACTTCCTGCCACACGTTGTGCTTGTCGTTGAGCATCCCGCGCGACTGGTCGACGTAGGCGAGCTTCACGGTCTGGCCCAGCGCGACCTCCCCGGTGTCTGGCTGTTCCTTGCCCATCACCATCTTCATGAAGGTTGACTTGCCCGCACCGTTCGGGCCGATCACGCCGACGATCGCGCCGGGCGGGATCTTGAACGACAGGTCATCGATCAGGCAGCGGTCGCCGAACGACTTCGAAACGTGCTTGAACTCGATCACCTCGTTGCCGAGGCGCTCGCCCGGCGGGATGAAGATCTCGTTGGTCTCGTTGCGGCGCTGGTAATCGACAGCGTTCAACTCCTCGAAGCGGGTGAGGCGCGCCTTGCCCTTGGACTGGCGGCCCTTGGCGGCCGAACGCACCCATTCGAGTTCCTTCTGGATCGCCTTCTGGCGGGCTTTTTCGGTCGAGGCTTCCTGCTTCAGGCGCTCGTCCTTCTGCTCCAGCCACGACGAGTAATTGCCCTTCCACGGAATGCCGCGGCCGCGGTCGAGTTCGAGGATCCATTCGGCGGCGTTGTCGAGGAAGTAGCGGTCGTGGGTCACCGCGACCACGGTGCCCGGATAGTCGTGCAGGAATTGCTCCAGCCAGTCGACCGATTCCGCATCGAGGTGGTTGGTGGGTTCGTCCAGCAGCAGCATGTCGGGCTTGGAAAGCAGCAGCCGGCAGAGCGCGACGCGGCGCTTCTCGCCACCCGAAAGCGTCGCGATCTTCGCGTCCCACGGCGGCAGCCGCAACGCGTCGGCGGCGACTTCGAGTTGCCGTTCCAGGGTGTGCGCGTCGCCCGCGGCCAGGATGTTCTCGAGCTTCTGCTGCTCGGCGGCAAGCGCGTCGAAATCCGCGCCTTCCTCGGCGTAGGCCGCGTAGATTTCATCGAGGCGTTTCTGCGCATCGAGGATGTTCGACAGGCCTTCCTCGACCGACTCGCGCACGGTCTTGTCCGGGTCCAGCTGTGGCTCCTGCGCGAGATAGCCGATGTTGATGCCGGCCGCGGGTCGTGCTTCACCCTGATAGTCGGTGTCCACGCCGGCCATGATGCGCAGCACGGTGGACTTGCCCGCGCCGTTCAGGCCCAGCAGGCCAATCTTGGCGCCGGGGAAGAACGACAGCGAAATGTCCTTGATGATCTCCCGCTTGGGCGGGACGATCTTGGACACGTTGATCATCGTATAGATGTATTGCATGTTTGCCTCATGTCGCCCAGTCAATGTCCTGGGCAGGTGGGTTGTTCGTCGAGCAGGCCATGGACGGCCGGTATCGGAGCGTCAAACGACGCGTGGGCAGTGCCGAGCATCGCAGCGCCGAGCGGGAGCAAGGCGCGCATGCTCGAGCGCAGGGCAGTCGAGACAACACGACGTTGTCGAGAATGCCGCCCCCGGCGCCTAGCTTTTTTCGTCTCTTTTGGGGCAATCCAAAAAAGGGACCCGCGCCGTTGGACGGCGCGGAAAAAGACATGGATGTCGCTGTGTGACCCGCCATTATCGCGTCACACGTTGTCCCGCGCCAGCCTTTCGCTACCATGGCTGAGCGCTGCCGGGGAATTCACATGCCTTGGGGTGAAACAAGGAAAGGCAAGCCATGATCGCCGCCCTGCGCGCGGCCCGGCTCGGCTGGCATGGGGTCGACCGCCGCATCGCCACCCATGTGGCGTGCCGCGGACGGTTGGCGGTGTTCGCGCACGAGCTGGTCTGGTTCGGCGTCAAGCAGGCCTGGGCCTGCCTGTTCGGCGCGCTGATGCTGACCCTCCTGATCTCGACCTGGATGTTCTGGCCGGCCGGAGCGCCGCTGGGGCGCTACGACTTCGTGACCCTGATGGCCGTGGCGATCCAGGCCACGCTTTTGGCCACGGGTCTGGAAACCCGGCGCGAGGCGCTGGTGATCGCGCTGTTCCACGTCACCGGCACCCTGATGGAGCTGTTCAAGACCGCGACCGGTTCGTGGGTGTATCCGGGGCATTCCATCCTGCACATCGGCGGCGTGCCGCTGTTCACCGGCTTCATGTATGCCTCGGTCGGCAGTTACATCGCACGCGCCTGGCGGCTGTTCGGGTTCCGGTTCACGCGGCATCCGCGCTGGCGCGACACGGCCTGGCTGGCGATGGCGATCTATCTCAACTTCTTTGCCGACCACTACGGCTACGACTTCCGCTGGGCGCTGTTCGCCGCCGTGGCTTGGGTGTTCGGACCGTGCTGGGTGCACTACCGGGTGCGCCGCCGCTACCGGCGCATGCCGTTGCTGCTGGGCTTCGTGCTGGTCGCGACCTTCATCTGGTTCGCCGAGAACCTCGGTACCTTCACCCGCGCCTGGTACTACCCTGCGCAACACCGTGCTTGGCACATGGTGCCGCCGGAAAAGATCGGCTCGTGGCTGCTGCTGATGATCATCAGCTACGTGCTGGTTTCCATGCTCTACCGGCGGTCCCTGTCGGACGCGGCGGACGCGCAAAGCGGCTAGAATCCTGAGGTTGTCCCACGCCTGCCAGAGGATCGCGATGTACAGCCACGATATGCGGATTGCCGGTTACGACGACGCCCTTGCCAGCGCCATCATGGAGGAACGGCAGCGCCAGGAGGACCACGTCGAGCTGATCGCCTCGGAGAACTACGCGAGTCCGCGGGTGATGGAGGCGCAGGGCAGCGTGCTGACCAACAAGTACGCCGAAGGCTATCCCGGCAAGCGCTATTACGGTGGCTGCGAGTACGTGGATGTGGCGGAAAAGCTCGCGATCGAGCGCTTGAAGAAGCTGTTCGATTGCGACTACGCCAACGTGCAGCCGCACTCGGGCTCGCAGGCCAACCAGGCGGTGTACTTAGCGCTGCTGAACCCCGGCGACACCATCCTCGGCATGTCGCTGGCGCATGGTGGGCACCTCACCCATGGCGCCAAGCCGAACCTCTCCGGCAAGATCTTCAACGCGGTGCAGTATGGGGTGGACGACGACGGCATCGTCGACATGGACGCGGTCGAACGCCTCGCCGTCGAACACAAGCCGAGGATGATCGTGGCCGGTTTCAGCGCCTATTCGCAGGTGCTGGACTGGGCGCGTTTCCGCGCCATCGCCGACAAGGTGGGTGCATACCTGTTCGTGGACATGGCGCACATCGCCGGGCTGGTGGCTGCCGGCGTGTATCCGTCGCCGCTGCCGCACGCGCACGTGGTGACCTCGACCACCCACAAGACCCTGCGTGGCCCGCGCGGCGGCCTGATCGTCGCGAACAATTCGGCGATGGGCGAGCACGCCGAGGACATCGCCAAGAAACTGCAGTCGGTCGTGTTTCCCGGCATCCAGGGCGGTCCGCTGATGCATGTGATCGCGGCCAAGGCCGTGGCGTTCAAGGAAGCGCTGGAACCGGAATTCAAGCTCTACCAGCAACAGGTCGTCAGGAACGCCAAGGCGATGGCGAAGACGCTGACCGAGCGTGGCTACAAGATCGTCTCGGGCGGCACCGAGAACCATCTCCTGCTGGTCGACCTGATCGGCAAGCCGCTCACCGGAAAGGACGCGGAAGCCGCACTCGGCAAGGCGCACATCACCGTCAACAAGAACGCGGTACCGAACGATCCGCAGAAGCCGTTCGTGACCTCCGGCCTGCGCATCGGCACCCCAGCCGTGACCACGCGCGGTTACAAGGAAAGCGACTGCATCGAACTCGCCGGCTGGGTCGCCGACGTGCTGGACGCGCCCAACGACGAAAAGGTCATCGAGAACGTGCGCGCGCTGGTCAATGCGCAATGCGCTAAGTTTCCAGTCTATGCCTGATGCGCTCGAATGCACTGTCCGTTTTGCCAGAACATCGACACCCGCGTGATCGACTCGCGCGTTTCGGAGGAAGGTTCGACCATCCGCCGGCGCCGCGAGTGCCCGTCCTGCGGCGAGCGGTTCTCAACGGTAGAGACGGTGGAACTGAAGCTGCCGGCGATCATCAAGGATGACGGTCGACGCGAGGCGTTCGATGCGCGCAAGCTGCGCACCGGTTTCGACCGCGCCCTGCACAAGCGGCCGGTGACCGAGGAGCGCATCGAGGCGGCGGTGCGCGCGGTGGTGCGCCAGTTGCGCGTCTCCACCGAACGCGAATTGCCGTCGCGCCGGATCGGCGAACTGGTGATGGCGGAACTGCGCAAGCTCGATCATGTAGGCTACGTCCGCTACGCGTCGGTCTACCGCTCATTCGAGGACGTCGCCGATTTCCGCGAGGAACTCGATCGGCTCGAGCACGAGCTGCCGCCCAGCGAAAGCCAGTTGCCGTTGATTGGCGGAGCGGTGGTGCCGTTCGGAAAGCCGACAGACAAGAAGAAGTCTTGATGGCGCAGCCGGACCCGGATTTCTCGGCCATCGATCACGCACTGATGGCGCGCGCGCTGCGCCTCGCCGAACGTGGATTGTTCACCACGCAACCGAATCCTCGCGTCGGCTGCCTGATAGCGCATGACGGCGAAGTGGTCGGCGAGGGATGGCACCAGCGCGCCGGCGAAGCGCATGCGGAAGTGTTCGCGTTGTACGCGGCCGGAGGACGCGCGCGCGGCGCCACGGCCTACGTGACGCTGGAACCCTGTTCGCATTTCGGCCGCACGCCGCCATGCGCCGATGCCATGCTTGAAGCCGGGATTGCGCGGGTCGTGGTGGCGGCCGAAGACCCGAATCCGGAGGTCGCGGGCGGCGGGCTGCAAAGCCTGCGCGACGCCGGCATCCGGGTCGAAGCCGGCCTGATGCGTGACGCTGCGCGGGAACTCAATCGCGGATTCTTTTCGCGCTTCGAACGCGGCCGGCCGTGGCAGCGGGTGAAGCTGGCGATGAGCCTCGACGGCCGCACCGCGCTCGCGAACGGCGAATCGAAATGGATCACCGGCGAGGCCGCGCGCGCCGACGTGCAGTGCTGGCGCGCGCGCAGTTCGGCGATCCTGACCGCTTCCGGCACGGCGCGGGCCGACAATCCGCGTTTGACGGTGCGCTTGCCGGATGGGGCCGAGTTCGTGCCGCCACTGCGCGTGGTGCTCGATCCGCGGCTGGACGCGTTGTCGCCGCAAGCAAACCTGCTGGATGGGTCCGCGCCGACGCTGGTGCTGCATGCGCCCGGTGCGCGAGCGCCGGACGAACGTCATTCGCGCGTCGATCTCGCCACGGTCGATACTGGCGCCGACGGCAAGCTCGATCCGCGCGCGGTCCTGGGCCAGCTTGCCGCGCGCGGCGTCAACGAATTGCAGGTCGAGGCCGGTCCGCGCCTGTGCGGCGCGTTGCTCGAAGCCGGATTGGTGGACGAGCTGCTGCTGTACCTCGCGCCGACCGTGCTGGGTGACGATGCGCGGCCGTTGCTGCACCTCCCGCCGCTGGCCTCGCTGGCAACACGGCGTGATTGGCGCGTGCTCGACCGGCGCATGCTGGGCGTCGACCAGCGCCTCCTGCTGCGCCCGGCGGCGCTATAATCCCCGGACCGGCTAAGCCGGTATGACGTCTTCAGGGCGGGGTGCGATTCCCCACCGGCGGTAGGTGCATTGCACGAGCCCGCGAGCGCTCCCGGCGACAGCCGTGAGGTCAGCAGATCCGGTCGAATGCCGGAGCCGACGGTGACAGTCCGGATGAAAGAAGACGGTCGCTCGCGCCGCGCCAGCGGCGCGACGGCCTCGCGCCTTGGGGGCGTTCTCGCCATGGGTCACGCGTGGAACGTCCATGCTTGTCTACTCCTGTTTCGCGGTGCTCCTGCCGGGGGCGTGCTGATGTTCACCGGAATCATCGAGGCGACCGGCCGCGTGGCCCGTGCCGAACCGCGCGGCGGCGACCTGCGTTTCAGCATCGCGGCGCCGGGGCTCGAACTCTCGGACGTCGCCGTCGGCGACAGCATTGCGGTGTCCGGCTGCTGCCTGACCGTGGTCGCGATCGATGACCACGCGCTGGCCTTCGACGTTTCCAACGAAACCCTGTCCCTGACCACGCTCGGGGATTTGCGCGAAGGCGACAAGGTCAATCTCGAGAAGGCATTGCGCCTGTCGGACCGGTTGGGCGGCCACCTGGTTTCCGGCCACGTCGACGGCGTCGGCACGATCGCCGCGATCGAATCCGACGCGCGTTCGCAGCGCTGGGACATCAAGGCGCCCCGCGAACTGATGCGCTACGTCGCGGCGAAAGGCTCGGTGTGCGTGGACGGCGTCAGCCTGACCGTCAACGCGGTCGCGGACGAAGTCTTCGAGGTCAACCTGATCCCGCACACGGTGGCCGTGACCACCTTCGGCGACCGCCGTGTCGGCGATCGCGTGAACCTCGAAATCGACCTGCTGGCGCGTTACGTGGAACGGCTTCGCTCCTGCGATCATCCGTGATCGCGTCAATCAAGACCGGACAGCCATGTCCGACTTTCAGCATCCGACTTTCAACAAAAAGCATTCTCCAATGAGTTTTTCCACCATTCCCGAACTGCTCGAAGAGATCGCTGCCGGCCGCATGGTAGTGATGCTGGACGACGAAGACCGCGAGAACGAAGGCGACCTGATCATGGCTGCCGGCAAGGTACGCGCCGAGGACGTGAATTTCATGGCGCGCGAAGGCCGTGGCCTGATCTGCCTGGCGCTGGATCAGGCGCGTTGCCGGCGGCTGGGGCTGCAGCCGATGGTGCGCGACAACGGCTCGGCTTACCACACCAATTTCACGGTCTCGATCGAGGCCGCGACCGGCGTCACCACCGGCATCTCGGCTCAGGATCGCGCCCGCACCATCCAGGTCGCGGTGGCACCGGATGCAACGGCGTCGGACCTGGTCCAGCCCGGACACGTGTTCCCGCTACAGGCTCAAGTCGGTGGCGTGCTGGCGCGGGCAGGCCATACCGAGGCCGCGGTCGATCTGGCATCGCTGGCTGGTTGCGAACCGGCCGGCGTATTGGTCGAGATCCTGCGCGAGGACGGTTCGATGGCACGCCGTCCGGATCTCGAAGCTTTCGCCGCGAAGCACGGCCTCAGGATTGGCACGGTCGCGGACCTGATCCGGTATCGCCTCGCCACCGAGAAGACCATCGAACGCGTGCACGAGGCCGATGTCGAAACAGAATTCGGCGCGTTCCAGCTGGTAGCCTGGCGTGACCGCCTGCGCAGCGACCTGCATTTCGCGCTGGTACGCGGTATCGTCGACGATGGTGCGCCGGTATTGGCGCGGGTGCACGTCCGCAACACGCTGTCCGACGTGCTGCACCTGCAACGCGACGACCTCGGCATGACCATGACGGCGGCCTTGCGCAGGATCGATGCCGAAGGACGCGGCGTGGTGGTGGTGCTCGCATCGGCCGAGGATCCGGGTGCGCTGCTCGCGCGGCTGAGCCGCGAGACGGTGGTCCCGGTACGCTCCGCCCGTGATGCCGCGCAGAGCGAATGGCGCGAGCTGGGTCTTGGTGCGCAGATCCTGTCCGACCTCGGCGTGCGCCGGCTGCGCGTGCTGGGCACGCCGCGCAAGCTGGTCGGGTTGTCCGGTTTCGACCTCGAAGTGGTCGAATACGTGGACGCACCTGCAAACGGTATCGGAAAATAGGGCGTTGCACGCGCCGCTGCTACGCTTTCCCATCCAGGCCTTTTCGTTCCAGCCATGTCCGATCAAACCGCCCGTTCTCCGGATTCACTGCGTTCGCCTCCCGGCGCGCGCTACGCCGTCGTCGCCAGCCGCTGGAACGGCGAGATCGTGGACGTGCTGGTCGATGGCGCGCGTGCCGCGTTCGCCGCGCACGGGGTCTCCGATGACGATCTGGATGTGATGCGCGTGCCTGGTGCGTGGGAGATTCCGGTAGTTGCAAAACACCTTGCGGCACAGGGTCGCCACGCAGTGATCGTCGCACTGGGCTGCGTGGTGCGCGGGGAAACCCGTCATTACGAACACGTGGCGGACGAATGCGCGCGCGGCCTGATGCGCGTGGCGCTCGATTCCGGCTTGCCGGTGTTGAACGGCGTGCTCGCGGTCGAGGACGAGGCCGACGCCTGGGCGCGGGCCGGCGGCGCGCGCGGCAACAAGGGCGCGGACGTGGCCTTGTCCGCGATCGAAATGGCAATGCTGCTGCAGGAGCCTGCGGCATGACCGGCTCGCACCGCCACGACGGCATTGATCCCGCCGCGCGTACCCGCGCCCGCCGGCGCGCGGTTCAGGCCTTGTATGCTTGGGAACTGGGCGGCAACCCGATGCGCAAGGTGATCGAGGATTTCCGCCACGAGCAGGACATGCAGATCGCCGATCTCGAGTATTTCCAGGATCTGTTGCGCGGCGTCGAGGCACACCGCGTGGAACTGGATGCCGGGCTCGCACCGTTCCTCGACCGCGACATCGAGCGCGTCGATCCGATCGAACGCGCCGTGTTGCGGCTGTCCGCGTTCGAATTGAAATACCGTCTCGACGTGCCCTATCGCGTGGTGCTCAACGAGGCCGTGGAAGTCACCAAGCGTTTTGGCTCCGAACAAGGCCACACCTACGTCAACGGCGTGTTGGACAAACTGGCCGGTGCGTTGCGGGAAGTGGAGAAGCCGCGCTGATGGCCACGGCCGGCGAGGCGTTGCCGTTGGCGCCGCTGCTGGAAACGGAGCGCCTGCGGCTGCGCGGGCATCGACTCGACGATTACGCGGCGCTCGCCGCGATCTGGGCCGACCCGCAAGTCGTGCGGTATATCGGCGGCAAGCCTTCCACGCCGCAGCAGTCGTGGCAGCGCCTGCTGCGTTATGCCGGCCTGTGGCACCTGCTCGGCTACGGTTTCTGGGCCATCGAGGAAAAGTCGAGCGGGCGCATGCTCGGCGACATCGGGTACATGGACGTCAAGCGCGACATCGTCCCGGCCCTGGACGGCATGCCGGAAGTCGGCTGGGTACTGGTGCCCGACGCGCAAGGGAAGGGTTACGCCAGCGAGGCGTTGGTGGCAGCGCTGGCTTGGGGCGACGCGCATTTCGGTGCGCATCGTGCGGCCTGCATCATCGAGCCCGGCAACGCACCGTCGATCCGGCTGGCGGTGAAGGCCGGATTCCGGTTGTCCCATGAGGCGACGCTGGATGGCGAGGCCCTCCAGGTTTTCGTTCGCGAGGTCCGGTGACGGAAGACTTGCGTGGAATTCGACCTGATTGAACGGATCCGGGGGTGCTGCGGATCGAAGCGCGCCGACGTGGCGCTCGGCATCGGCGACGACGCCGCGGTGTTGGACGTCCCCGCGGGACGACAACTGGTGGCCTGCACCGACACGCTGGTCGCGGGCGTGCATTTTCCCGAAGCAACGGCGCCCGGGGACATCGGCTGGAAGTCGCTGGCGGTGAACCTCTCCGACCTCGCGGCGATGGGTGCCGAACCCGCCTGGGCCCTGCTCGCGCTGACCCTGCCAAGCCCCGACACGCATTTCGTGGAAGGCTTTGCCGGTGGTTTCGCCGAGCTTGCGCGCGGGCATGCCGTCGCGCTGGTCGGCGGCGACACCACGCAGGGGCCGCTGTCCGTCACCGTCACCGCGCTCGGGTGGGTACCGACGGGAAGCGCGTTGACGCGTGGCGGCGCGCACCCAGGGGATGCCGTGTACGTCACCGGCACGCTGGGCGATGCAGCGGGTGCGCTGCAGTTGCTGCGGGATCGTGAACGCGTACCGCAAGCACTGCTTGCGCGCCTGCAACGTCCGCGACCGCGCATCGCCGAAGGCATCGCGTTGCGTGGGTTGGCGAGTGCATGCATCGACGTGTCCGACGGCCTGCTGGCCGATCTCCGCCATGTCTGCGCTACCAGCGGTATCGCGGCCGAGCTTGATAGCGGTTCGCTGCCGATATCGTCGGCACTCGCTGCAACGTTCGGTGCCGAAACCTGCCGCGAACTTGCCTTGTCCGGCGGTGACGATTACGAATTGTGTATCACCATTCCTCCGGCTCGCGAAGCCGAGTTGCTCGGGGCCTTCGCACGAACGAGAGGCGAGGCGACGCGCATCGGCAGCATCGTCGCGGGGTCCGGCGTGCGTGTCCTGGATGCGCGCGGTGACGACGTGACGCCGATGCGTGCTGGCTGGGAGCACTTTTCGGCATGAGCGCGCCACTGACCGCCGCGCAGCGCCGCACGCTCTTGTCGCACCCCGCCGGCTGGATCGCCACCGCGCTGGGCGCAGGGCTGGCGCCGAAAGCGCCGGGCACCGCCGGCTCGCTGGTTGCGTTGCTGCCCTGGTGGTTCCTGCTGCGCGGCCTGCCGCCGGGCTGGTACCTTTTGGTGCTGGGTGCGGGATTCGTGCTGGGCGTGTGGGCCTGCGCGATCAGCGATCGCCGGCTCGGCATGCACGATCAGGGCGCGCTGGTGTGGGACGAGGTGATCGGCGTCTGGTTGACGCTGCTGGCCGCCCCGGCGGCGTGGTGGTGGATGGTCGTCGGGTTCATGCTGTTCCGCCTGTTCGACATCTGGAAACCGTGGCCGGTGCGCTGGGCGGACCGACGGGTGGGTGGTGGACTCGGCGTGATGCTGGATGACGTGCTCGCGGCTGCCTATGCCTTGGCGGTCCTGCAGGTCGCGGCGCTGCTGATCCGGCATTGGCACTGACCCGGCCGCCGCGGCGATTCATGTCCCCAGCAAGCGGCGCGCGCGCCGCCGCAGCACGGGCAGCACGTCGGCTTCGAACCACGGATGGTGCACGAACCACGCGGTATTGCGTGGACTCGGATGCGGCAGCGGCAGTACTCCAATGTCCAGGTATTCCCGCCACGCCGTGCAGGTTTCGGTGAGCGACTCCTTCCGTCGGCCACCGAGCACGCCGCGGATCGCATGGCTGCCGATCGCCAGCGTCAAAACGACACCGTGCAGGCGCGGCAGCAGTTGCGGGTGCCATAGCGGCGCGCATTCCGGACGCGGCGGCAGATCGCCCGAGCGGCCCTTGCCGGGATAGCAAAAGCCCATCGGCACGATCGCGATGCGGTGTTCGTCGTAGAAGGCCGGCCTGTCGATGCCGAGCCAACCGCGCAGTCGGTCGCCGCTGGCATCATCGAACGGGATGCCGGTCGCGTGCACCTTGCGCCCGGGCGCCTGGCTCACGATCAAAAGTCGCGCGTCGGGATGCGCCTGCAATGCAGGACGGCAGCCGTTCGGCAGGTGTCGTGTGCACGCCCGGCACGAGCGGATGCGCGCCATCAGGGAACCGAACGATTCAGCCATGCGCACCGTCGGGCAGCAGCTTGCCTGGATTGAGGATGTGTTCGGGATCGAACAGGTCCTTCAGCGCAAGCATCATCGAAAGCGCACCGGCACCCACGGCCTCGGGCATGAAATCGCGTTTGGCGATGCCGATGCCGTGTTCCCCGGAAAGCGTTCCTTCGAGCTCGATCACGCGCTTGAACACCAGCGGCAACGCCTGTTCGGCGCGCATGCGTTCGTCGGGGTTGCGTGGCAGCAGGTTCACGTGCAGGTTGCCGTTGCCGGCATGCCCGAAGCTGACGATGGGAACGCGGTATGCGTCCGCGAGGTCGCGTAGCGTGTCGACCAGCGCGGGAATGCGGCTGACCGGCACCACCACATCCTCGTTGATCTTGTCCTCTGAAATAGTGCGCAGTGCGGGTGACAAGGCCTTGCGCGCAGCCCACAGGGTGGCGGTCTCCGCGCCATCCCGGGCGCTGCGCAGTTCGACCAGGCCGGCGCCACGCGCGGCCTGCTCGACCGCGGCTTGGGCGGCATCCAGCGCGTCCGGTTCACCGTCCACCTCGATCAGCAGCAACGCGTTCGCGGTGGCGGGTGCGTCGCCGCCGCGTTCGCGCACCAGTTTGAGCGCGGCGTCGTCCATGAACTCCAGCGCGCGTGGCGTGACTGGCTGCGCCATGATTCGCGCGACCGCCGCCGCTGCCGAAGCGACGTCGGCGTAGCATGCGCGCAGCGTGCGTACCGCGCTCGGCCTCGGCGTGAGCTTCAGGGTCGCTTCGGTGATCAACGCCAGCGTACCCTCCGAGCCGACGATGACGCGGGTCAGGTCGTAGCCTGTCGCGCCCTTGGTCGTATGCGTGCCGCTGCGGAACGAAGTGCCGTTGCCTGCGACGGCGCGCACGCCGAGGATATTGTCGCGGCTGGCGCCGTACTTGACGGTGTGCGGGCCGCCCGCGTTGCAGGCGAGGTTGCCGCCTATGGTGCAGTAGGGCGCCGAGGTCGGGTCCGGTGGCCAGAACAGTCCGTGCGGTTCGAGCGCAGACTGCAGTTCGGCGTTGAGCACGCCCGGTTCGACCACGGCGAGGCGGTCAGCGGGTTCGATCCGCACGATCCGGTTCATGCGCTCGAAGCTCGCGACCACGCCCCCCGCAATCGGCACCGTGGCTCCGGTGGTGTTGGTGCCGCGGCCACGCGCGGTCAGCGGTACGCGATGCGCGCGGCAAGCCGCGACCAGCGCAACGACGTCGTCGTGCGAAGACGGGAACACGACCGCATCCGGCAAGGACTCCCTTCGCGAGTTGTCGTAGCCGTAGGCGGTGCGCGTGGCCGCGTCCAGGGCCATGGCGCCGGATGGAAAGATCTCGCGGAGCTGATCGATGAATGTGGCGGGCAGGTTCATCCCGCCAGTTTACGCCTTGCCTGCCGCCTGCTCACTCATATCGGCCGGGTTCTGTCGATCGAAGCGGCTCTCGTGGAAAGTCAGGACGGAGCTCTTGGCCAGGGATGGCGGCTTTGATGACCGTTCTGGCCGGTATCGAGCGTGCGCCACCATGGGGCATGTACTCGACGCGCCGCGATCGCGGACGATCGCACTAATCCGTGTATTCGAAGACCTGCACGACTTTGTGCACGCCCGCCACGTTGCGAACGACGTTCACGACCGCGTCGGCTTCCTTGTGGCTGACCAGGCCCATGAGGTAGACCTTCCCGTGCGCCGTACTGACCTTGACGCGGCCTGGATCGAAGCCGGGCATGTCGATATGCAGCAGCGAGGTTTTCACCCGTGCCGTCAGCGCCGCGTCGAGCGCGGAGCGGCCGACCGATTGCAGCGGCATCACGTCGATCAGGTTGACCACGCGCTGCACGCCCTCGTAACCGGTGACATCGGCCTCGGCGCGTTCCTTTACCTGTGCCGTGCTGGCTTCGCCGATCAGCAGCAGCACGCCGTTGTAGACGCTGGTGCCGATGTGCGCGCGGCCGCTGAGCTGGGGATCGTCGTCCAGCGCGCGCTGCGCCGTGATCTGCACGTTGCGGTCGTTGAGGACCCTGTTGAAGCCGCGCCGCGGCGTGAACAGGCTGCACGCAGCCAACGCGGCGCAGAACGCGAGGGCGGTCGTGATGAGGATGATCTTTCGCATGTCGTTTTCCGGAATCAGGCAATCTCGAAAGCGGCGCGTTGCCAGTCGCACGCAGGTGCGTCCATGTCGCCGTCGAACGCTATCACATCGAACCTGCACGGCAGCGAAGCGAATTTGGGGTGGGCTTGCAGGAACCCCTGCGCCGCGCGCGCGAGCTTTTCGCGCTTGCCGGGACCTACCGACGCCACACCACCGCCGAAGCGCGGATCGCGGTGGTAACGTACCTCGGCGAAGACCAGCGTCGCGCCGTCGCGCATGACCAGGTCGAGCTCTCCGAATCGGGTCCTGAAGTTGCGTTCGACAAGTTTCAGGCCTGCGTGTTCCATGCGCTCCAGTGCGAGTTGCTCGAAGTGCGCGCCGACGGAGCGGGTTGTCATGGCCCGCTGGGCGCGCCGTCCGTGACGGGCTGGACTACGAGGCCGGCACCGACAGGCTGTGCGACGCCGCCATGGAATTGCGCCCAGATCGGCGTGCGCTGCACGTGCCCGAACGCGTCCATCGTCAGTTGGCCGGTGGCGCCTGCGAGGTAACTGCCCGGGTGGCTGCGCAGCCAGCCGAGGTAAGGCATCAGCGCATAGGCATCCATGCCGAATGCAAACAGGCGTCCGGCGGGGCCGTCGGCGGTGGACAGTTGCGAGGCCAGCGTGGCGTGGCCGGGCAGGCCGGCCTGGGCGTCGTACAACCAGGGTTCGTCGCAGAACTGGACGCCGTCCAGATCGGCGTCGGCCGTCGGGTTTTCGTCGCCCGAGTAAACCATCGACGTCGCGAACACCGGAAGCGTCGAGCGTGCCAGCCGCAGTTGCGGCAACAGCAGGCGTGCCTGCACCGGTCGCAGCAGTGCCACGACGCCGGTCTGGTCCCCGGAACCTGCCAATGCGGCCTTGACCTGGTCCTCGAAATCCACCGCGTCCGGTGGCAGCACGATGTCGTTGGCCACTTGGCCGCCGAGACTTTCGAACTCAAGCTTGAAAGCCGAGAAGGTGCGGGTGGCGGTGTCGTCGCTGCCGCGGAACACTATCGCGGCGTGCAGGCCGGACATGACCATGTGGGCCGCCAGTTGCGCGCCCTCGGTTTCAGGCAGCAATGCAAACTCGGTGCTGCCGGGCGGGACGGGCTGCTGGCCGGTGGCGTGATTCAGGGCCAGCACCGGTACCGGCAGCGACGGTTGCGAGAACAGCGCGCCGACCGCGGCGCGGCCGAGCGGCCCGACCACCAGCGTGGCGCCGTCCGCCACCGCCTTCCGGTAGGCGGCGAGGGCTGTGTCCGCGCTGTCGCCGGTGTCGTAGACCTTGATCGCAGGGCGCTGTTCCTGGGTGAGTGGCGCATGGAAGTAAGCGATGAAGAAGCCGTCGCGGACGGCAGCGCCTGCCACCGCCACGCGGCCTGTCGCGGGCAGCAGCAGCGCGACGCGCGCCGGCATCGCGTATCCCTGCGGGGTGGACGCCGACGATCCGGTCAGGGTTCCGACGGGTTCGTTCAATTGCGGCAGGGTTTGCGGCACGGCCGTGCCGGAGCGCGCCAGTGCCTGGCTGACGTACGGCCGGATCGGATCTTCGTTTGCGAGGGTCGGGAACAGCGCGTTCAGCGCGTCGTCGCCCATGCCGGCGAGGATCGCCACGATCCGCTGGTGCTCCGCTGGTTGGGCTGGCGATGGCAGCAGCGCGGCGCGCTGCTCCAGCGCGCGAGCGGCGGCCAGGCGGTTGCCCAGGGCCAGTTGCGCGCGTGCCCGGACGTCCAGTGCCTGCCGTTGCACGTCGGGTGGCAATGATCCCGGCAAGGTGGCCAGCTGGTTCAAGGCGGCATCGGCTTGTCCGTGTTGCAGCACGGCATTGGCGGTCAGTACCCGCTGCCGGGCCTGCTGCGCCTGCACCTCCGGATTGACCGTTGGCGAGGAAGGGCCGAGCGTGGCACAGCCTGCCAGCAACGACAGCAGCGCCATGGCCGCGAAAACCCGATGCGTGGAAGTGCTGATCCTGATCATGCTGTTTCCATGCGCGCCGGCCGCGCGCTCCGTTTTGGGCGATGATAGCGGATCGATTCGTGCAGACAGGAATGGCGAGATGAATGCCGGCAAGCGGGGAAGCCTGTGGGTCGTGGCAACGCCGATCGGCAACCTCGGCGATCTGTCCCCGCGTGCTGTGCAGGTGCTGCGCGAGGCCGGGATGATCGCCGCGGAAGATACCAGGCACAGCCGGCCGCTGTTGCAGCACTTCGGCGTGGCAACGCCGCTGACCGCCTTGCACGAACACAACGAGCGTGCGGTGGTCGAGTCGCTGATCGAACGCTTGCGTGGTGGCGAGTCGGTGGCGCTGATCTCCGACGCCGGCACGCCGCTGGTCAGCGATCCCGGGTTCCGCCTCGTGCGTGCCGCTCGTGAAGCAGGCATCGAGGTTTCGCCAGTGCCCGGCGCTTGCGCCGCGATCGCGGCGCTGTCGGTGGCAGGATTGCCCAGCGATCGCTTCGTGTTCGAGGGATTCCTGCCGGCAAGGGAGGCCTCGCGCCGCGTGCGTTTGCGCGAATTGGCAAACGAGCCGCGCACGCTGGTGATCTACGAATCCTCGCATCGCATCGCCGAATGCTGCACGGACCTGCGAGACGCCTTCGGCGCGCAACGCGAGGCGCGTCTGCTGCGCGAACTCACCAAAGTGCACGAAACCTGTCTCGGCATGACGCTCGGCGAGATTGCCGGGCGTGTCGAAGCCGATCCCAAACAACGCTTGGGCGAATGCGTGCTGGTGGTGGCAGGACATGGCGAGGAGGTCGATGCAAAGCTCGCTGAAGGCCGTCGCGTGTACGCGTTGCTGCGCGCCGAACTGGCGCCGGCCCAGGCTGCGAAGCTCGCCGCCGCGATCAGCGGGGCGCCGCGCAAGGCGCTATACGGGGCCTGATAAGATAGGCGCGGGAGTCGGCCGGACAGTCGCGTCGTTCGCGAGAACGCCGAGGAAAGTCCGGGCTCCGCAGGGCA
>JAJXWZ010000011.1 GCA_021781345.1 Pseudomonadota bacterium | reverse complement strand
CATTCCCTTCGAGTTGCGGAACATCATGTGTTCCAGCGCGTGCGCCGTGCCGGGGAAGCCCTTTGGCGTTTCGTAGCTGCCGGCGAGGTAGGTGATCTGCGTGGTCACCATCGGTGCCAGCGGGTCGCGCACGATCACCACGCGCAGGCCGTTGGCGAGGGTGGCGCGGGTGACGTGCCCGGAGGCCTGCGGCGCCGTCGTGGCGGGCGCGGCAGCCGCGGATGCCGCCGGCATGCCGCCAGCAGAGAAGCCGATACCCAGCAGGATGCCGAGCGCGAGTGGAGCAAGCTTGCCGTGTTGCTTCATCGTTGAATTTCCTTGCGGACGAAAGGCTGTTGTACTTGGACGTTGCACGGTCCGGACGACCAAGTCCTGCATGCTAGCGCCGTGACGGCGCAACGACAATTCGATCCGCCGCACCGGCGCACGACATTGATCGCGCCCGAACCCTGTCGTGCGATATGACCGGGATCAGCCGCCGATCACGCGTGGCTCGGGTTCCAGAAGGACGCCGAATCGCGCGTGCACGGCGTCGCGCACGCGTTGCGCGAGCGCCCAGAGTTGCGCGCCGCTGGCGTTTCCGTGGTTGACAAGCACCAAGGCATGTCGATTGGAAATGCCTGCATCACCTTCACGCAAACCCTTGAATCCACAGGATTCGATCAGCCATGCCGCAGACAGTTTCGAGGTGTTCCCGGCTCCCGGCCAGCAGGGCAGGCCGGGATGTTCGGCGAGCAAGGCCGCGGCTTGCCAGCCCGGCACCAGCGGGTTCTTGAAGAAGCTGCCGGCGTTGCCGATCACCGCCGGGTCGGGCAACTTACGGGTGCGCAGGCTGGCCACGGCGTCGGCGACATGGACCGGGGCCGGCCGGGAGACGCCCAGGCGGCGCAGCTCGTCCTGCACCCCCGCATATTCGATGCGCGCGGTCCATTCGCGCGGCAGGCGCAGGGTGATCGACGTGATCAGCCAGCGATCGGGATGACGCTTGAAGATGGAATCGCGGTAGCCGAATCCGCAAGCCGCGCGGTCGAATTGCACCTCGCGATGCTCGCCAAGATCGAAGGCTTCGACGGACTCGATGAACTCGCCCACTTCGACGCCGTACGCGCCGATGTTCTGCATCGGCGCGGCGCCGGTGCTGCCCGGGATCAGGATCAGGTTCTCCAGCCCTGCATGGCCCTGTGCCAGCGTCCAGCGCACCAGGTCGTCCCAGCGCTCGCCGGCGGCGACGCGGATGCGTGCGTACGTGTCGTCGTCAAGCCGTTCGACGCCGCGGGTTTTCATGCTCAGGATCACGCCGTCGAAATCACGCACGAACAGTACGTTCGAGCCCTCGCCCAGCAGCAGGCGCGGGCAGTCGCGCAGGCGCGGATGTTCGAGCAATCCCGGGATTGCCGCGGCATCGTGCACTTCCGCCAGCCAGGCCGCGCGTGCGTCTACCCGCAGGGTATTGCGGTCGCGCAGCGTGGCGTTCTCCGTCAGGATGAATCCGCTTGCGATCGCGCTTTCGTCAGGTGCCATCGACGTCGCCGCGGCGCCTGCGGATTTCTTCCACGCACTCGGTCAACAACCACGGGCCGCGGTAGACCAGGCCCGAGTAGATCTGCACCAGTTTCGCGCCGGCATCGATCTTGTCGGCGGCGTCGCTGCCGGCCAGCACGCCGCCCACTCCGACCAGGGCGATGTCGTCGCCCAGCCGTCGCGCCATGCCGCGCAGCACGCTGGTCGCGCGTCCGAACAGGGGCCTGCCGGACAGGCCGCCTTCTTCGTTGGCGTGGACTGCGCCGGCGACACCCGCGTGGTCGAGCGTGGTGTTGGTACAGATCAGTCCGTCGATGCCGGAGCCGGCGAGCGTGGCGGCGATCGCGTCCATCTGCGCGGGTTCCAGGTCCGGCGCAATCTTGAGCAGCACGGGCTTGCGCGCGCCGTGCCGCACCGCTAGGCGCTCGCGCGCTTCCATCAGGGTCGCGATCAGGCGCTGCAACGATTCACCTTCCTGCAGGTCGCGCAGGCCCGGCGTGTTGGGCGAGGACACATTGACCGCGACGTAGCTTGCCAGCGGATAGACCCGCTCGAGGCATGCGAGGTAATCCCCGGCGGCGCGCGCGTTGGGCGTGTCCTTGTTCTTGCCGATGTTGATGCCGAGCACGCCGCGCCAGCGGGACTGCTCGACGTGGCGCACCAGTGCCTCCACGCCGTCGTTGTTGAAACCCATGCGGTTGATGATGGCCTCGTGTTCGGGCAGGCGGAACAGGCGTGGCCTGGGGTTGCCGGATTGCGGGCGTGGCGTGACGGTGCCGATCTCGATGAAGCCGAAACCGAGCGCGCCGAGTGCGTCCAGGTAATCGCCATTCTTGTCGAGGCCGGCCGCGAGCCCGACCGGATTCGGGAAGTCGATGCCGAACGCACGGACCGGCAATCCGGCCGGCGGCGGCTGCGCCACCCAGCGCATCAGGCCGCTGCGTCGGGCCAAGGCGAGTCCGTGCAACGTCAGGCCGTGCGCCGTTTCGGCATCCAGCGAAAACAGCAGCGGCCGCAGCGTCGCGTACATCCTTCAGTGGAATCCGCCGAAGGCGACCACGCCGAAGAAGAACAGGATCAGGAAACCGATCGCGACGACCGCACAGGCAAGCTGGATCCAGCCCAGGATCAGGCCGGCCAGCGCCAGGCCGTCGCCGTCGATGGTCCCGGGAGGCGCGCGGCGGATCTCCGAGCGCGCCGAGTGGCCGCAGATTACCGCGACCAGTGCGCCGACCAGCGGCAGGAAGACGTAGGCGAGGATGCCGAAGACCAAGCTGACGATCGCCAGCGAACTGGTGCGCGGATACACGGTATTCATGGCTGGGGGCTTCCGGTTGCTTCGCGCTATGTTCGCACACTTGGGGAAGCACTTCGCCGATGGAATTCCCGAAGGGCCGTCGCGGGCGATGAGCGGATTGCCTGGTCGCCGGAGCGCAGGGACCGGAGTGTACACGCCAGTACATCGGGATGCCGGGCATCGCCGGCGCGCAAGCTGGCGGGTGCAGCAGGCAAGTCAGGGGTTCCTCAGAAGCGCAGCGACTGTCCGCCATCCACCGCGATGATCTGCCCAGTGATCCAGCCGGCCAGCGGCGACGCCAGGAACAGAGCCAGAGGAGCGATCTCGTCAGGCGTGCCGTAGCGGCCGAACGGAATGGTCGCCAGCACCTTGGCGTACTGCTCCGGCTGCTCGGTCTTGCAGCGGTCCCACACGCCATCGGGGAACTCGATGGAACCCGGCGCGATCGCGTTCACGCGGATGCGGTCACCGGCCAGCACCAGCGCCTGGGTGCGCGTGTAATGGTTGAGAGCGGCCTTCATCGCGGCGTAGGGCGGACCCATGGTGCGCGGGCGGAACGCGCCGATCGAGCTGGTGTGCAGGATGCACGCATGGTCCGATTCCTTCAGGTGCGGCAGGGCGAGGCGCGAGGCGCGCACCGCTGCCATCAGGTCGACGTTGAAATCGGTCAGCCACGATTCGTCGTCCTCGCGGAAACCGTAGCCGGTGGCGTTGTTGACCAGCACGTCGATGCCGCCGAGGGCGTTGGCCGCGTCGGCGATCCAGCGCCCGATCTCGTCCGGCTTGGCCAGATCGCAGCGCTGCACGTGCAACCTGCCGGCGTCCGCGCCGGCATCCCGGTTCATGGCTTCCAGTCCGTCCTGTCCGCGCGCGCACACGGCGACGCCCGCGCCGGCCCGCAGGAACGCCAGCGCGATCGCACGACCGATGCCGCGGCTGCCGCCGGCGATCGCGATTCGGCAACCGGCGAAGTCGAAGGGTGGGTTCATCACGCGCTCCCGTAACGGAGAGCCGCGTGCAATGCGTCAAGGGTGCGTGGGCTTTGCGCGCGACTCACAAATCGAACTTGATGCCCTGCGCCAGCGGCAACGCATCCGACCAGTTGATGGTGTTGGTCTGGCGGCGCATGTAGGCCTTCCATGCGTCGGACCCGGACTCGCGGCCGCCGCCGGTTTCCTTCTCGCCGCCGAACGCGCCGCCGATTTCGGCGCCGGAGGTGCCGATGTTGACGTTGGCGATGCCGCAATCCGAACCCATTGCGGACAGGTACTGCTCGGCGGCCTTCAGGTTCTGGGTGAAGATCGCCGACGACAGCCCCTGGGGCACGTCGTTCTGCATGCGGATCGCTTCGTCCAGCGTCTTGAACGGCATCACGTAAAGGATCGGCGCGAAGGTCTCGGTCTGCACGATCTCGTCGGAATTCTGCACGCCGGTGATGATGGTCGGCTCCACGAAGTTGCCTTTGCGCTCCAGCACCGAGCCGCCGGTGACGATGCGTGCGCCGCCGGCTTTCGCGGTCCTGACCGCGTGGGCGAACTGCTCGACCGCGGCCTTGCCGTTGAGCGGCCCCATCAGGGTATGCGGATCGGTCGGATCGCCGATCCTCTTCTCGACCTGCTGGTAGGCGTGGCGCAGCTTGTTCAGCACGTCTTCGGCGATCGATTCGTGCACGAACAGTCGCCGCGTCGAGGTGCAACGCTGGCCGGCGGTGCCGACCGCGCCGAATACGATGGCCGGGATGGCGAGCCCCAGGTCAGCCGAGCGATCGAGGATGATCGCGTTGTTGCCGCCCAGCTCCAGCAGCGATCGCCCCATGCGCGCGGCCACGCGCTCGCCGACGTGGCGACCGACCTTGGTCGAACCGGTGAAGCTGATCAGCGCGATGCGCCTGTCGTCCACGAACTTTTGCGCGAGCTCGCTCCCGGCGTCGTTGAACAGGTAGAAGATTTCCGGGAACCCGCCGGCCCTCAGGGCCGCGTTGCAGATGCGGATGCTGGCGATTGCCGACAGCGGCGTCTTCGGCGACGGCTTCCAGATGCACACGTTGCCGCATGCGGCCGCCACGAACGCATTCCAGGCCCACACCGCGACCGGAAAATTGAACGCGCTGATGATGCCGACCAGGCCCAGCGGATGCCATTGCTCGTACATGCGGTGGCCCGGGCGTTCCGAGTGCATCGTCAGGCCGTACAGCATGCGCGACTGGCCGACCGCGAAATCGGCGATGTCGATCATTTCCTGCACTTCGCCGTCGCCCTCGGGCTTGATCTTGCCCATCTCCAGCGCGACCAGCGAACCCAGCGCGTCCTTGTGCTCGCGCAAGGCTTGCGCGCACAGGCGCACCGCTTCGCCGCGGCGCGGCGCGGGGATGCTGCGCCATTCGAAAAACGCCTTCTGCGCGTTGCGCACGATGGTCTCGTAATCATCGTTGCTGGATGCATGGACCTTCGCCAGCACTTCGTTGGTCGCCGGGTTCACCGGCTCGAGCACGCCCGCACCGTTGGTCCTCGACCACTCGTCGTTGCCCAGGAAGGTGCCGGAATTGGTGTCGGCGAGGCCGAGCGCGGAAAGGATGGCGTGGGGCATGGGGAACTCCTTGAATCGTGATGCGCGCGGTTCGCGCCAAAGCAGCCCAACATTGTAACAGGCCGGTCGTCATGGCTCGTGGCCTGCGCGGCGGAGTTTCCTGCAAGGCTCAATGGCTTGTGCGCGGATGATTGAGCACGAAGCTCACGATGATCGCGCTGGCATCGATCTGTCGGGTGGTGCGGCCGACGATGAAGCGCGGCAGGTATGGCATGCCGCCGGGCCATGTGTGGCCGCCGCCGTCGATGGAATACACGCGCACCGCGCTGCCGCCGCGGCACGGTCCGCTGCGTGTCAGATGGACGCGGGTGGGATCGAACGGTGCGGTTGCCGGAAGCGATCGCCTGCGCATGCCGCCGCAGCCATCCACCCTCGACCAGAAGGCCGCGGTGGCATCCACCGACAGCACGTTGCCGCCCTCGCCACGGCCGCCGAAGTCGGCGACGTGGCCGCCCGCGTAAGGCATGATCGGATCGCTCGTTCCGTCGAATTGCAGCACCGATACCGCTCGTGCGGGGTGGCAGTCGTGCGCGTAGTCGGTGGCCAGCGTGCCGTCCACGGCGGCGATGGTCCCGACGCGGCCGGCGAGGTCACAGCCCACGCGCTCGGCAAATATCGCGCCGTTGGATATGCCCGCGACGGCGACGCGGTTGCGGTCGATCGGATATTCACGCTCGAGGTTGTCGATCAGGCTGGCAACGAATCCGATGTCGTCCACCTTGTGCTTGATGGTGGCGCGGCCGTCGTTCCAGTGGCGGTTGATGCCATCGGGGTACACCACGATGAAACCGGCGCGGTCGGCGACCGGTTCGATCCGGGTCAATCTCGCCATGCCATCGCCGCGGCCACCGCCCCCGTGGAACAGCAGCAGCAGTCCGTGCGGGACACTTGCGGAAGCCGGCGGAAGATGGATCACGTAGCTGCGTTGCACGCCGTCGACGTCGATCGTGCGGCTTTCGTTCGCGCGAGCGGCGACGGGCAGCAGCGTGGCTGCGATCACGAGGACTGCTGGCAGGGCACGGGTCATGTGGATTCCTGGAAGCCGGACGGGTGGATCGTGGACGCCAAGGTTGCGGATTCCGACCGGGTATCGGCGCCCAGGCGGCCGCACGCTTCCCTCTCAACGGCCATGCCGGTGCTTGCGTTGACGGGGTCGTGGACAGGACCGCTGCTGTCGGCGGCGTCATCCTACGCATGGCATCGTGCAGATGCGAGCGCGCAGAGGCGGCCTGCGCCGGGAAGGAGTACCGCGTGCCTGCAACGGAATGGCGCGCGGTGCCCCAGGGCCGGTCGCCAAGGAAGGCGCGAACAGTAGCGACGCCGCCCAAGAATGCTGGCGACCCCGGCCCGATTCGAACGGGCGACCTTCCCCTTAGGAGGGGGATGCTCTATCCAGCTGAGCTACGGGGCCATGAAAGCGGGATTTTCGCATGATCCGGCTTTTCGCGCCGCTTGCACGTATTGCCTGCAAGCATGCGACGATCGTGGTGGCGCGTGCGCGAGGGAAATCGGGATGGGACGAAAAATCCTGTATGGCGTTTATCACTGGGGCCTGGGCCACGCGACGCGCAGCCTCGGTTTGATCCGCGCGCTTCTGGATCGCGGCGATGCCGTGACGGTGGTGGTCGCGCCGGGACCGGGGATGCGCCTGCTGCAATCGGAACTGGGCGACGCTTGCGAGTTCTATCCCTTCCGCGACACCCCGGCGCCGTTCAGCCGCTACCCCGCGGTGTTCTACCTGCGCATGACGGCGGCGATGCCGTGGGTGCTGGCGGGTTACCGGCGCGAACATCGCCTCGCGGAAAAACTGGTTGCGGAAAGGCACTTCGACTGCGTGGTGTCGGACAGTCGGCTGGGGTTGTGGTCGCGGACGGTGCCGAGTTACTGCATCTTCCATTCGATTCACCAGCGCGTGCCGTTCTTCAGTCGTTTCACCGAGAACGTCGTGGAATGGGGACAACGCGACCTGCTGAAGGGTTTCAGCAAGATCCTGATTCCCGACGTCGCCGAACGCGGCGGGCTGTCCGGCTGGCTCGGACACGATCCCGCGTTCGATTGGGGCGCGGGCAGGCTGGCGTACATCGGTCCGCTGTCCAGCGTGCCGCGCATGGACGTGGCGCAGGACATCGACGTGTTTTTTTCCGTGTCGGGAATCGAGCCGCAGCGCGGGCTGCTGGAAAGGCTGGTGCTGGATGCGCTGCCGAAGCTCTCGGGCAACATCGTGGTGACGCTTGGTCGCCCGCACGATGCCGGCGAGCGACGCGAGATAGCGGGCGCGACGGTCCACGGCTACCTGGATCGCAACCACCAGGCGGAAATGCTCAATCGCGCGAAACTGGTGATGACGCGATCCGGCTACACCACGCTTATGGAACTGGCGGGGCTCGGCCGCAAGGCGCTGTTCGTGGCGACGCCCGGGCAGAGCGAACAGGAATACCTCGCCGCCCATCACCGCGAGCGCGGCCACGTGTGGTCGGTCGAGCAGAAGCATCTCGACATTCCCCGCGACCTCGAACGCGCACGAGCCGCCACCGGCATCCCGCGCATGGATGTGTCCGCCTCAACCAGAAATTTCCTGGCCGCGATTGGCTGATCGGCGCCGGTCGCGTGACGGGATTTCCCGCCACATCGCGGCCACGATCGGCAGGCATAGCAACCAGATGGCGCCTGTCCAGACGATCCGGAAGCCCAGCATCAGCGCCAGTCCGTCGGTGTAGTCGATGCCCCAGGCCCGCGCCGCCAGCATGCCCAGCAATTCCACGGTGCCGATCTGGCTGAACAGGCCTGCACCGACCAGGATGACCGCGAGCGAGAACATGTAGATCGTCGCGGCGACGAGATATCCCAGCTGGTGCGCGTCCATGCCGCGGCCGACGCACCAGAAAGCGATCGTCAGCGCGCCGAGGTACACGGCGGCGAGCACGATGCTGAACGCCAGCATCGGCGGGGTCGACAGCTTGCGCAGGCCGCGCACCATTTCCAGTGCGGCTTCGGCGCCTCGCCGCGCCCACGGACGGCGCAGCCGCGCGACCAGTCCGCGTGCCTTGTGCTCGAACAGCAGCACGCCGGAGAGCAGTATCGCGACCGCGACCAGCACCAGTACGGAAAGTGCGCGCACCTCCGGCCAGCCGGGGATGCCTACCACCGCGAGAAACAGGAACACAACCGCCACTTCCGCCAGCACCATCATCACGGTGGCGGCGGAACTCCGGCCGATATGGATGCGGCGCGATGCCGACATCACCCAGTTCTGCGAGAACATGCCTAGCGGCAGGGTCACGGTGAGTTCGCCCACCGCGAAGGCCAGCCAGAACGGGCGTGGCGGGATGTTCACGTCGATCCGGGTCAGCATCAGTTTCAACTGCGCAGCCTTGCACGCGAGGTAGGCCGCCGCTGCCGCCAATGCGATCGCGAGGACCTGCCAGGGCAGGCCGCCGACCCGTGCGATGACTTTGTGCACGTTGCCGAGGCTGAAGGCGAACGCCAGCAAGGCCACGGCCAGCAGCACCGGCAGGATCACCTGCGGTTTGAACATGTGCCGCAGGTGTTCGGTCAGTTTCGGCATGGCGGCAAGCACGCACCCGTCTGCGCGAAGTCGGTCAGGTTATTGTCGAGGTAGCGAACGACATTGGCGGGTGTGCGCCAGCCGGGATCGGCGTCGCGCGGACACGCGTTGTGGAACAATGCGCCGCGCCGTACCAACAGCCCCTTGCCTTCCAGCCAGCGGATCCGCTCGCCGGCAACGTCCGCGACGCCTCGTTGCGCGAACAATGGATCCAGCGAGCGTTGCGCGTCGTGCAAGTTGTCCAGCGCGCGTGCCAGCCAATCGGCGAGTTCGTCCTGGGTGAATAGGACTGGTCCGCGCAACAGGAAACGTGCGAGCAAATGGCTGGGCGTGATCGGCGCCAGTGCCAGGATCGCATGACGCAGCCTGGCATCGAACGCGCGCCGGTCCTGTCCCGGGTCGGCGAGGAAACCGGTGCCGATCCGTACCACCACGCGTGAACGGCCCGGACCCAGCGTGTCGTAGCCGAGTGCCACCGGCAGGATCCGGGGCGTCGACTCGGCCATGCGCACCAGCCGGTAGCAGCCGCCGCGGATGCGGCTTAAGCGCCCGTCCATCGAAATCGTGCCTTCCGGCGCAAAGTACACGCTGCGTCCTTGGTCCAGCCGTCGCGCGAAATTCGCCAGTTGCGAATCGACCGTATCGCGGAAGGCCGGCGCGAGCCGCCGCAGCGCCGGCACGGACAGGCGGCGCAATCCCCACCAGCGTTCGAGCGCCAAGGATGGTGCGGCCGCGAGCACATCGCGCAGCGGCAACTCCGCTGCCACCCCGAGCTCGCGACGACCGCGCGCATTCAGCAGCGATGCACAAGCGGCGTCGCCCAGTCCCTCGTCCCGCAGCGCGCACAATGCCTCGCCCAGCGTGAATTCGCGCACGCGCCTGATCGGCTCGGCACGGCCGAGAGGGAAGAACCACGCCAGCGAGATGCGTCCGAGCAGGCCGGGCAGCGGGGGAGGCCAGTGCACCGTCAGGCGCGACAGTATGCCCGGGCGAAACAGGTCCTCGCGGGTCGCGAAGTACGGCAGCGGATAGCGGAATCGCAGCCCTTGCCGGCGCACCAGCACGGTGCCCAGAAGTGGGCCGTCGGCATCGCGTTGGTGGTTTGAGGCGATCAGGGTTCCCGGTTCGATGAGGAAATCATCGGGTACCACCACCACGCGATGGTAGGCACACAGCATCCAAAGCTCGAAGCCCGCCTGCATGACCCGCGTGCCCAGCGGATGCAGGTCGGGCGCGATTCCTTCCGATCCGTAGCCGGTGGCGTCGTTCGTCGCGGCCGGCATCGTCGGCGGGCGCATTCACGCCGAACCGCGCAGGTAGCGCCGGCCCTTCCAGACCGAGCGCGTGCCGGCCACGCCGCGCCAGCTGGAGTACAGGGTCGTAACGAGAAAGAAGGTTGCCGTCAACGGCAGCAGCAGCGCGGCCAGCGGATTGCGCCGATAGTACGACAGCGTCGGCAGGTAGCCGACCAGCATCGCGAGGCAGGCGAGCAGACCCGGCAGGCGCGTGATGCGGTCCGGGCCGGCGGCAAGTGCCAGCACGGGAACCCAGAACACCAGCACCAGTAGTACCGACGCCGCCGAGGTGAGCAGCACCGATTCGCGCAGTTGCACGAACGCGCTGCGCGCGACCATGCGAGCGATGTCGCCCAGGTCCTCGCGGCGCAGGCTGACCGCGTCACGGGTCATTCCGATCCAGCAACGGTGGCCGGCCCGCTTGACGTGCGCGGCCAGCGCGCAGTCGTCGATGATCGCATCGCGCCAGGCGCCGAAGCCGCCCGCAGCGACCAGCGCGGCGCGGTCGACCAGGATCACGCCACCGGCCGCCGCGGCGACCCGGCTGCCTGCCCGGTTGGCCAGCGCGAAGGGGTACAGCAGCTTGAAGAAGTACACGAACGCCGGCAGCAGCCAGCGCGCCGCGAACCCGTCCCAGCAGGGTTCGGCGCAGGCGGAGACCAGCGCATGGCTCTCGCCCGCCTTGCGCTGCAGCGCTTGCGGCAGGCCCGGTGCGATGCGGATGTCGGCGTCCAGCAGAAGCACGCGCGGCGTGTCGACGCGTTCCAGGCCCTGTTGCAGCGCCCACAGCTTGCCGGTCCAGCCCTGCGGAGGTGGCGTGCCCTGGAGCACCTCGAGTCGGGACGGCCCGCTTGCGCGCGCGGCGTCGGCCGTGCCGTCATCGGATTGATCGTCGATCACGATCACCTTCGCGCGGGGTGCGGCCGCCGCGAGCGCGCGCAGGGTCTCGCCGATCAACGCCGCCTCGTTGCGCGCGGGCACCAGCACGGTGAAATCGTCGGACCCGGGAGGCGCGTCTGGATCGGCCTGCAGCCGTTCCCGGTACAGCCATGCACGCCATGGCGCCAGCAGTACCGACAGCCAGCAGGCAAGGGAAACGGTGGCGAGCATCGACAGGATCATGGCCGCCGTTCCTCACGCGGGTTCAGTGCGGGGCGCCGCCGAAATGCGCGATTGGAATTTCGCTGTGTGGCTGGCGTTGGTTGGGCTCGGGCGTGTCGTACAGGATCGGCGGGTCCGTGGCGAACGCGCCGGCGAGCCTCGGCCCGCGCAGGCCCACCCAGAACGCCTTCAGGGGATGCCGGAACGCGTCGTCCGCGGCGGTACCCTCGAATCCGCAATGCGCCATGCAGTTCGCGCACTTGGGATTGCGGCCCACGCCATAGTCGTCCCAGCGGGTGTTCTGCATCAGGTCGGCAAAGGTTTTTTCGTAACCTTCGTCGACCAGCAGGTAGCACGGCTTTTGCCAGCCGAACACGTTGCGGCAGGGCATGCTCCATGCGCTGCACTGGTAACCCTGGTTGCCGCACACGAAATCCAGGAACAGGCTGGAATGGGACAGCGGCCACTTGCCGTGCTTTTCGCGCTTGCGCCTGAAGATGGCGCGGAACAATTCCTTCGACTGCCGGCGGCCCATGAACACGTCTTGGCGCGGTGCGTGTTCGTAGTGGTAGCCAGGCGACACGGTGATGCCGTCCACCTTCAGGTCGTTGGTCGCGAAGTCGAAGAACTCGGCGACCTCGTCGGGCTTGGCATTGGTGAACAGGGTGGTGTTGATGTTGACCCGGAATCCGCGCCGCTTGGCGGCGCGGATCGCGGACACGGCAATGTCGAAGACTCCTTCGCGGCCGACGCTCTCGTCGTGTTGCTCGCGCATGCCGTCCAGGTGTACCGAGAACGTCAGTTGCGGCGAGGGCGTGAACAGGTCGAGTTTCTTTTCCAGCAGGATCGCGTTGGTGCAAAGGTAGACGTACTTGCCGCGCGCGATGATGCCCTCGATGATCTGCTTGATGTCCTTGTGAACCAGCGGTTCGCCGCCGGGGATCGACACCATCGGCGCCCCGCACTCGTCCACGGCCGCAAGGCATTCCTCGACCGACAACCGTTGCTTGAGGATGTGCGAGTCGTAGTCGATCTTGCCGCAGCCGGGGCAGGCGAGGTTGCACTGGAACAATGGTTCCAGCATCAACGTGAGCGGATAGCGTTTCACGCCGCGCAGCCGGCGTCCGACGATGTAGCTGGCAACCTTAAGTTGTTGGCGGAACGGGATCGACATCTGGATTTCCTCCGGCGCCCGGCGTCGTCAGGGTGGCGCGCACCGCGGCGCCGATCCCTGCGGCCATATCATGGACCATCCGGCGTCAAGGTGGCGTTGACGCGCCGTTGACGGCGCGGCACGCAGGTCCGCGGCGGGGCCCCGCGCAGTGGCGCATGCCGGGTCGGCGTGCGGTCAGGCGTTGCGGCGCCGCAGCGGGGGCGGCGTGCCGTTGCCGGGCAGGTGGTCGGCGAACTCGCCGCGCAACCGTTGCCATTCCATCTTCAGCCAGGGGGTAAAGCGTTCCGGGCTTTGCGCGATCTCGCGATCGAGCGCGTCCGGCTTCACGTAGCGCCAGGCCGCGATTTCGGTTTCGTTGACGCGCACCGGCGCGTCGGAGCTGCCGACGTAAACCCAGCACAGTTCCGTCTCCGACCCGGCCTCGCCGTACTCGGCGTGATACTGGAACTTGTATACGAACTCGAGCGGGCAGCCGAAGCCCAGTTCCTCGCGCAGCCGGCGCTGCGTCGCGGTGTCCATGTCCTCGCCGCCGCGCGGATGGCTGCAGCAACTGTTGGCCCAGTAGCCGGGCCACAGCGGCTTCGACGGCGCGCGTTGCTGCAGCAGCAGGTCGCCATCGGGGTTGAACACGAACAGCGAGAATGCCCGGTGCAGGATGCCCTTGCCGGCGTGCGCGTCGGCCTTGCTGGCATGGCCGATCTCGCGGTCGTCCGCGTCGACCAGGATCAGGCGTTCGGAATCGAACGAGACGACGCGATGGTCTGCATGCTCACCCAATGCTCGTCTCCATCGCCTGGTAGCCGGCCTGCTGAAGGGCGCGCACCACCCGGGCCGGATCGTCGGGACACAGCGCGATCATGGCACCGCCGCCGCCGCCGCCGGTGAGCTTGGCGCCCACGGCGCCGTTCGCACGCGCGACCTGGATCATCTCCTCGAGCTCCCAGCTGGATACCTGAAGGGCATTCAACTGGCCCTGGCAGATGTTCATCAGTTCGCCGAACTGCTGCAGGTCCCAGGCTTCCAGCGCCTTGATGCCCTGCATCGCCAGCGCATCGATCTCGTCGAAGATGCGTTCGTAGAGCTTCCTGTTGCGCTGCCAGGCTTCGCGCACGCGCCCGACGGTGCGTGCGGTCAGGCTTTCCACGCCCGACAGGCCGATCACCATCGGCAGCGGCTTGGCGAAGTGCAGCGGCTCGACCAGCGGCGGCTCGCCGCGCTGGAACAGCAACGGCTGGCCATAGGTCGCAACCGTGTTGTCTATGCCCGATGGAGTGCCGTGCGCCACGCATTCGCATTCGTAGGACAGTTCGCAAATCTGTCGGTCGGTCAGGCCGAGCGCGCAGTGGCGGTCGAGCGCGCGGATCACTGCGACCGCCAGCGCGGCCGAACCGCCGAGGCCGTTGGCGCGCGGCAGGCTGGGATAGACCTGGATGCGCAATGGATGGTCGGCCAGTTCGAGTCGCTGCAGGATCAACTCCAGCGACTGCAGCAGCGAGCCTGGATGCTTGCTGCCGGGGTGCAGGCGCTGTTCGACACCCCAGCGCGGAATGATCAGTTGGGTGCCATCCTTCGATTCCTCGGCGCGCGCGCGAATCGCCATCGGGATCGGCACGGCGATCGCGTGGCGACCGTAGACGACAGCGTGTTCGCCCAGCAGGATCGCCTTGCCGTAGCCGGTCGCGTATTCGGCTTCCTCGATCGGTTCGAAACCGTGCGCGACCGTCCGGGCTTCGGGTTCCACCTGGTTCTTGACCTCGGCGATGATCTCCCTAGCTTTCCACACCTTGATCTCGCCGGAGTCGAGCAGGCGTTCGACGACGGTCTCGAAGATTTCCGGCGTCGCGCCGGCGCTGACCGCCACCGAGCGCGCGTGCAGGGTCATGTGGCCCTGCTGGATGCCGTCGGTGACCAGCGCGCGCAGGGCGGAGAAGTTCTGCGCCAGTCCGACCGCGCCCATGATTTCGGCCAGTTCACGCGCGGACGCGACATCGAGCAGGCGCAGGTTCAATGCAACGGTGGCGTTGGACTGCAGGTTGCCGCCGACCGTGCCGACCTTCATCGGCATCTCGATGTTGCCGACCAGGTTGCCTTGGTCGTCCTTGTACCAGCGGGTCAGCGAGGTGTAGTGCTCGCCGCGCGCGGCATACGCGTGTGCCGCGGCCTCCAGCGCGCGCCAGTCGTTGCCGGTCGCCAGCGCCACCGCGTCGACGCCGTTCATGATGCCCTTGTTGTGCGTCGCCGCCCGGTAAGGGTCGACTACGGCGAGGTCGTTGGCGAGGATGATGCCGTCGCGCACCTGCTCGCCGTCGTAGCCCTTGCCGGCGAGCAGGCGGGTCGGGATCACGGCTCGGGCCCACACCAGCGCGCGGTCAGTGAGGTTGGACAGGATGCGCAGGAACACCTTGCCGCCGGTGATGCTCTCCACCAACGATGCCACGCCTTCGCACATGGTGTTGACCATGTTCGCGCCCATCGCGTCGCAGGTGTCGACCAGCAGGTGCAGGACCACCATGTCGCGGCGGCCGTCCGCCGCAGGATGTATGCGCACTTCGATGTCCTTGGCGCCGCCGCCGCGCGCCACCATCTTTGGATGCAGGCTGTTGGCGAGGTTGAGGATTTCCTGCCTGCGCTGCAGAAGCGCGGCCTGCGCCGCGGCCGAGTTGTCGATGTCGACGATCTGCACCTGACCGATCAGGATCGGGTCGGTGCTGCGGGTGGTGAACCCGCCCGACTCGCGCACCAGCTTGGCGGCGGACGACAGGGCTGCGACGATGGACGGTTCCTCGACCACCAGTGGTACCACGTGGTTCTTGCCGTTGACCAGAAAGTTCAGGCCGAGCCCGAGCGGCAGGCCCATCACGCCAATCACGTTCTCGATCATCTTGTCGGCGCGCGCGACGGTCAGGGTGTGCGCGCCGCTCGAGAGGACCTGGAAATCCTCGCGGGAGAGCAGGCCGCGCTCGCGCACCAAGTTCACGCGCTCGGATACCGACAACTTGTAGAAACCCGGGAATCTCGACTGGTCCATCTGTGGTTCCTTTCGATTGCATCAAACGGTGGATGCGACATCCAGACCCTTGGGGTCGGCCTGCATCCCGATCACCGCGTAACCCGCGTCCGCGGCGCTCGCAGCGAAAGCCTGCAGGCGCGAATCCGCCACGGCGAACGTGACGCCAACGTCACCGCCGCCGGCGCCACAACTCTTGTAGGCGCATCCGCAGCGCGCGGCGAGCGCGCCGAGCGTGCGATGTTCGCGGCTGGCGATGTCCGCGCCGGCAGCCTCGCCGAAGCCGGCCAGTGCCCGTGCATAGTCGTGGAGGATTGTCAGGAATCCGGCGGCATCATGAGCGGCGATGGCGTCGATGCCGCGTGAAGAAATTGTAGCGAGTTCATCCATGCGCTGCGCGAACGCGGTCGGTTCGCGTTCGCGCCAGGCCCCGACCTTGGCAAGCATGTCGCGGGTCGAGGAGGGGTGGCCGCTGTAAACGCAACACCAGCGCAACTCCGGGGGCAGCGACAGCGGCAGCGTCAGTACCGAGCGATCGTCCAGTTGGAAACGGGTCAGGCCCCCCGCCAGCGATGCCGCGATGTCGATGCCACTGCCGCGACCATGCTGGATCGCGCGATGGGCGTCGATGGCATCGTCCAGCGTCGGCGGCGGCAGGCCTGCCTGCGCGTGCAGGGCGCCGAGCAGGGCGACCGTGAGCGCGGCGCTGGAGCCCAGCCCGAGTTTGACGGCTGGGCCGGCCTGCCCGGCATAGGCGTGATCGAGATGGAACGCCGCGCTTTCGAGCTCGACGCGCCGTGGCGGCAGCTCGCCGATGCCTGGAAACCGTGCCAGCAAGGTCGGGACCCATTCCAGTTCGACCGGCATGTTGCCGATCCATTCGGGCCTGTCGGCCCGCATTCGCAGCCGGGCATCCAGGCCCAGCGTTGGCGAGGCTATTTCCCAAGCATCACCCGGGCATGCGTCGAGCGTCACGCTGGCACGGCGGTTGACCGCCAGCACGAGTGCCGGTGCACCCTCTAGCACTGCGTATTCGCCGAGCAGAACGAGCTTGCCGGGGGCGCTGGCGACGATGCGTGTCACGCGGAAACCGTTTCCAGGCGTGCGCCTTCGCCCAGCCCGCTGGCCAGCACGTCTTCGACGCCGTCGATGCCGCGCAGTGCATCGGCGACGCGCGCCGCAGCTTGCGGCAGGCAAACGGCCTTCACCTGCGGACCGGCATCGATGGTGAAGAACACGCCGGTGCCCTCGGCCTGCAGCGAGCGGATGCACTGGATGCACGCGAGCGTGGCGCCGTTCCAGTAGATCAGGGCGGGCCGCGTGGCCAGCATCACGGCGTGCATCGCCATGCAACTGGCTTCGCTGACGTGCGCCAGCTTCTCGAAATCGCGTGCCAGCACGGCGTCCCGCGCCGTGGCGAGGTCGCCGGGCACGGTCGCGATCCAGTCGCGGTAATACGGCGAGGTGCGCTGCGAGGCCTGCATGCCGTCGCGCGAGCTGGTGGCTTTCTGTTCCCGCGTGGTGATCGCGATCACCACTTCCAGGGGCCATGCCGCGGCGTCCAGCAGCGGCGTCGCGAAAGCGTCCGTGCCGTCGTCGCGGTCGCCCGCCGCCATTTCCACGAAGCCGCCGAAGATCGAGCGGGCCGCGGAGCCGGAACCTCGGCGCGCCAGCATCGACAATTCATGCTTGGCGAGTCCGAGTGCGAGTGCGCCATCGGCCGCGACCGCCAGCGCCGCGAATCCCGAGGCCGAGGACGCAAGCCCGGCTCCGGTCGGAAAATCGTTGCCGGATTCGATGCGGGCGCGGGTTTCGATCCGTGCCCGTGCCCGGAACAAGTCCAAGAATCCGCCGATCTTGCGCGTATGCTCGCTTTCGCGGCGGCCGTTCAGGACGACTTCGTCCTGCGCGAGTGCCGGATCGAAGCGCAGGTGCGTGCGCGTGTGCAGGGCAGCCAGCGTGATCGAGAGCGAGCCGGCAGCTGGCAGGTTCAGCGCGGCGTCGCGTTTGCCCCAGTACTTGACCAGTGCGATGTTGGGTTGCGCGCATGCGGTGGCCTGCATGGATGGCGAAGTCATCCCAGGAGTCCGTCGTGGCTGGCCTTCCGGCCGGGGTTAGCCGAGATATCCGTTGTCGCGGAACCATTGTATTGCGTCGGCCAGCGCTTCCCTGGCGGGTCGGGCACGATAGCCGAGTTCGGCTTCGGCGCGGCTGCTGCTGAAGTACATACGGTGCTTCGCCAGTTGCACGCCGGCGACCGTGATCGACGGCTCCCGCCCACTGATGCTTGCCCAGGCTTCGGCGACGTGCGCGACCGGCAGCACCGCGGCGTGCGGCAGCTTCAACCAGGGTGCGCGCCGGCCGGCGGATCGCGCGACCTCGGCGAGGATGGCCTTGAGGCTCAAGTTGTCGCCGCCCAGCAGGTAACGACGTCCGCTGCGCCCTCGCTCGAACGCAAGCACGTGACCTTCGGCCACGTCGTCGACGTGCACGACGCACAGGCCGGTATCGACGTAGGCGGGCATATGGCCACGTGCGGCGTCGAGGATCATGCGCCCGGTCGGGGTCGGCTTGCGGTCGCGCGGACCGACCGGTGCGGCCGGATTCACGATCACGACGTCCTGCCCCGAATCCGCGCAACGGCGCGCGAGCGCCTCGGCCAGGAACTTGGAGCGCTTGTATTCGCCGATCATCTCCGCAAGCCGCGCGGGCGTTTCCTCGTCGGCGGGCGTGTCGTCCTCGTGCAGGCCCAGTGTCGCGACGCTGGAGGTGTGCACGATGCGTTCGACGCCGCACCGGCGCGCCGCACGCAGGATGTTGTGGGTGCCGCGCACGTTGGCGACCCTGATCGCATGCGGGTCGCGCGCCCACAAACGGTAATCCGCGGCGACGTGGAACAGGCCCCGGCAACCTTGAAGCGCGTGTTCGAGCGAGAACGGATCGAGCAGGTCGCCTTGCACCGTTTCGGCAGCGGTTCCTTCGAGGTTGCGGGTGTCCGAGGCCGCACGCACCATGGCACGCACCGCGTACCCGCGCCGCACCAGCGCGCGCACCACGGCCGATCCCACGAAGCCGTTGGCGCCGCTGACCAGGACGCGCGTGCTCATGCAGCAAACGCCGCGGCGCTCGCCAGCGCGCGGCGTGCCTGCGCGAAATCCCGCGCCAGTGATCGTGCCGCACGCCAACTGGCCGGACCGCCGAATGCGATCGCCGACAGCATCCGCAGCGAGGCCCCGGCTTCGCTATCACCCATCGCGCTCAGGATCGAAGCGGGTAGTTCGCGATCGGCCGGATCGCAGATGGCCTTGACCGCGATGAACGGCAACCCGGCGCGTGCGGCGATCGCGGCGATGGATGCGGCCTCCATGTCCACCGCGACGGCGCCGCTGCATTCGGCCAGCGCGCGCTTGTCGGCCGCGCTCGCGACCGGGTGGCGGGCCGACCACAGCGTGCCGCGATGGACCGGCAGGCGCCCCGCCAAGGCCGCGACGAGCCGCTCTACGGCATCCGCGTCGGTCGCGAACCCGCGGTCGTCACCGGCATGGCGGATGCGTTCGGGAATCACCACGTGGCCCGGCGACAGGCGCTCGTCCAGCGCACCGGCGACGCCCCAGTTCGCGAGCCGCTCGACGCCGCGGGCGAGCAGGAGTTCCGCGGCGCGGGCGGCATTTTCCGCGCCGATGCCGGAGAGGACGACCCAGCCGTGCCGCCAGCGCGCGCAGTCGCCGATGCGCAGGCCACGCACGCCGAGACTGGCAGCCTCGGCGGGCAGCGCCACCATGAGGCCGGTGCCTTCAGTGGAGCTGTCCGGCGTCGGCATTGCGGTAGCGCACCAGTGCCCAGTACGGGAAATATCGGCTGTAGCCGTGGTATTTGAGGTAGAACACGCGCGGGAAGCCCGGCGCATTGAAGCGCGCCTCGTCCCATTCGCCATCGGCCTGGGTCTTGAGCAGGTACTCGATGCCGCGCGCCACCGCCGTGCTGGCGGCCTCGCCGGCGTCCATCAATGCCAGCAACGCCCACGCCGTCTGGGTCGGGCCGCTGTGCGCGCCGCGGCCGCGCAGCTCGGGATCGAGGTAACTGTCGTTGCCCTCGCCCCAGCCGCCGTCGGCCTGCTGCACCGATTTCAGCCATGCCACGGCGCGCCGCACCTGTGGCGCGTCCACCGGTGTGCCTGTCGCGCGCAGGGCGCCCAGCACCGACCAGGTGCCGTAGATGTAGTTGGTGCCCCAGCGGCCGAACCAGGCGCCCTCGGGGGTTTGTTCGTCAAGCAGGAAACGCGTGACGCGCTCGCGCGCGGGGCGGTCCTGCGCGCGGTCGAGCATCGCTAGCAGGGTCAGCACGCGACCGCTGACGTCGCTGGTGGGTGGGTCGAGCAGGGCGCCGTGATCGGCGAACGGAATCTGGTTCAGCCACTGGTGGTCGTTGTCGGCATCGAACGCCGCGAAACCGCCATTCCTCGACTGCATGCCGCACAGCCAGTCGGCCGCCCGTTCGATGGCTTCCGCATGCCGTCCGCGTTCGGGCGACTGGTGCAGCGCACGTGCCGCCACGGCGGTATCGTCGAGGTCGGGGTAGGCATCGTTCCTAAACTGGAACGCCCAACCGCCGCCCGCTAGGCCGGGACGGTAATCCCGCCAGTCGCCGGGCTCGTCGCGCAACTGGCGGGCGCGCAGCCAGTCGAGCGCATGTCGGACGGCGTCAGCGGGTACGGCGGGGTCTTCCTGCAACGCGAGGCAGGCCAGGCCGGTGTCCCATACCGGCGACACGCACGGTTGGCACCACGCATCGTGGTCGTGCACCACCAGCAGGTCGTCGATCGCCTTGCGGGTCTCGCGGCGTGCCGGATGATCGCTGGCGTACCCCAGCAATGCCAGTGCCTCGTAGGCGTTCACCATCGCCGGGAAGATCGCGCCGAGGCCGCCGTCGCCATTGCGGCGTTCGAGGATCCATGCTTCGGCGCGTGCGAGCGCGCGCCGGCGCAGGCGCCTAGGGATCAGCGGGTCCAGCCGGCGCACCGCCTGCTCGCATGCGAACAGCATGCGGTTCAACAGCGAGCGGGAATGGAAATAGTGCTTCTCCGCCTCCGGGGGCGTGACGAACAATTCGCGGATGTGCACGCCGCGCGGATTCGCCGCGCGCGGCTTCAGCGTGGTCAGCACCGACAACGGCACCATTACGGTGCGCGACCAGTACGATACCTTGGCCAGGTTGAACGGAAACCAGCGCGGCAGCAGCACGATTTCGACCGGCAGGAACGGAACGCCGCGCCAGGGCATCTCGCCGAACAGCGCCAGCGCGATGCGGGTGAACACGTTGCAGCGCGCGGCACCGCCGTGGTCGAGTATCGCTGCACGCGCACGCGCCATGTGCGGCGCGTCGGCACGGTCTCCGGCGAGCTTGAGCGCGAAATAGCACTTGACGCTGCAACTCACCTCCAGCGCGCCACCCGGATACAGCGGCCAGCCGCCGTCGCGGGATTGCTGGCGCCGCAGGTATTCCGCGAGACGCGATTCCAGCAGGCGGTCGGATTCGCCGAGGTAATGCAGCATCAGGATGTATTCGGCCGGAATCGTGCAGTCCGCTTCCAGCTCGTATTGCCAGTAGCCGTCGGCATGCTGGTGTTCCAGGATCCGCGCGCGCGCGGCGGCTATTGCGTCGTTCAGGCGATCGCCCGAGACTCCGTCGCTGCGGGCCGTCGAACCTCGTTGCGGAATCCCTGAGTCGGGTGCCATGGCGTCGGCGGGTTCCCTAATTGAAATTGATCGCGCGCGCGCCGCCGCGGGCCTCGCTGCCCGCCGGCCACGCCGAATGCGTCTCGTGCAGCATGCCGCTCCAGTCGTCGGCCAGCGGCTGCAGCGGCAGGCCTTTGGACATGCGCGCGAACCAACCGCGCAGCGCGCGGTTGTAGCCAGCGAACAGATGCGTGACGATCACGACCTTCTTCACCACCTGCCGCGAAACCTTCACCTCGGCTCCGCTGGTGAATCCGGGCCTGGCCCGGATCGAGGCCAGTGTCCGCATCGCCAGTCCCAGCGCGATCAGGCAGAAGCGCCGGATGCCGACTTCCTTCTCCGGGATCAGCAACGTGTAGTCGAGCGCGTTGCGCAAATGGCTGTGCGTAATGCCGATCAGTTGCGCGTAGACATTGCCGAACGCGACGGGCACGTTGCCGCGGTCGAGATCCGCAAGCTTGAGGCCGGCCCGTGCGAACAGGTCGCGCGGCAGCCAGCAGACGCCGCGCTCGCGGTCCTCCCAGAAATCCTTGAGGATGTTGGTCATCTGCAGGCCCTGGCCGAACGAGACGTCCAGTGCGGACATCGCCCCGCGTTGCTCGGCGATGCGCGGCGAGTAGTCGCAGAACAGGTCGGTGAGGGTCTGCCCGACGATGCCAGCGACGTAGTAGCAGTAGCGGTCCATCTCGCGCACGTCGGCGAGGCCCGCGGTACTGGCCTTGCGCTCAAAGCGGGGCATGCCGGCGCACATGATGCCGATACAGCGGGCCAGGGATTCGCGCTGCGTGGTGTTGAACCCGCCCGAGACCTCGATGATGTCCGGCGTGTGCAGGACCAGGTCGCGCTCGGCTGCGAGGGTGTTGCCGTTCAACAGCGGGGCGAGTTCGCGCGCGAACGTCGTCGGGTCCTCCCCGGAGCCGACCACTCGCGTGAAGCGGTGATGGAATGCCTGCTTCAGGTCGCCCGGCAGTGAGCGTTCGTCCTCGATGGTGTCGGCGATCCGGCAAAGCAGGTAGGCGTTCGCGATGACCGTGCGCAGGCGTGGCGCCAGCTGCGGAATCGTGAGCGCGAAGGTGCGCGACACCGCCGGAAGGATGCGATCCTGGTAGGCCTCGGCGTCACGCCTCGCCGCGCTCGCGGAACCTCGGGCAATCATGCTGCGGGTCTCCTTCGGCGGGTTGCTGGCCGGCCTTCGATCTTACGTATTGTGCGTGAAGACGAGGTCGAAAGCGCGCCGAAGCGGCTTTTGACACGCGTGCGGGGGCCTCGCTAGGCTCGTCCGGTCCCCGGCGCCCGTCGCCAAGCATGGATTCCCCGATGTCCTTCGCCGACCGCGTGCCCGGATACCTCGAGCGCGTCGAGCATGCGCTGGATGCGCGCCTGCCCGGCGCCGATGTCCGGCCCGCTTCATTGCATGCCGCCATGCGTTACGCGGCACTCGACGGCGGCAAGCGGATGCGTCCGCTGCTGTGCTACGCCAGCGGCGAAGTACTCGGAATCGGGCCCGAACGGCTGGACGATGCTGCCTGCGCGATCGAATGCGTGCATGTCTTCTCGCTGGTCCACGACGACCTGCCCGCGATGGACGACGACGCGTTGCGGCGCGGCAGGCCGTCCACCCACGCTGCGTTCGGCGTCGCCACCGCGATCCTCGCGGGCGACGCGCTGCAGACGCGCGCCTTCGAGATCCTCGCGGGCGACGGCGCCAGCGATGCCGCGGAACGGCTTGGCATGATCGCGATCCTGGCCGCGGCGACGGGCTCGCAAGGCATGACCGGCGGGCAGGCGGTCGACCTGGAATCTGAAGGCCGACGGATCTCCGCCGCCGAACTGGAAGCGCTCGACCGCGACAAGACCGGCCGGTTGATCCGTGCGGCGGTGCTGATGCCGTGTTGCGCGGTGCCGGACCTGGCACCGGCTGCGCGCGCGGCGCTTGATCGTTTCGCGGAGTGCACCGGGCTTGCGTTCCAGATCAGGGATGACTTGCTGGACATAGAAGGCGAACAGATCCTCACCGGCAAGACCCACGGCGCGGACGCCGCCCGCGGAAAGGCCACCTACCCGTCCCTGCTGGGGTTGGACAACGCCAAGCGCCGCGCCGACGAGTTGTACGCCGAGGCGCTGGCGGCCCTGGAGCATTTTGGTGAGGCGGCCGAACCGCTGCGCTGGATGGCACGCTACATCGTCCACCGCGATCGGTGAATCGGATCGCCGCGTTCGCGGGCGTCGATGTCAGTAATACACCACGGTGACGGTGCGGCTCCGGTCCGTGCCGCAGGGCGCGGGGGTGGCAGGCGGTGCGGGCTGGTTCGTGACGTCCACGCAATCCGTGCGCCCCGTGTCCTGGGTGGCCATCCTGGACCTGCTGTCAACCATGTCGATGCGGTAGGGGCGCCGGAAATTGCAGTACTCACGGAGATTGCCGGTGGTCGTGTCCACGGCCGTGTTGCACGACGGCAGGATCGTGATCGACAGGGCCAGTGAATCGCGGACCTCGCGCGCACCCGCCTGCGTCGCGGAGGCTAGCGCGAGGATCGACAACATCACTGCGGTGGCGAGGCGACGAGGCATTGCACAAGTGTGCGTTTCCTGTCGTGCCAAACAGTGATGCAAGTCGGAGATGATGGAAACGTTTACATGCGTTACAAATCTTTACACAGTGATACGTGCAGGCAACCCGCATCGCGCCATCTTGGCGCGCATTGATCCGCGCAAGAACGCGGCATCGTCATCGTTGGCCTGTACCCGTGAACCGGGCACCACGGTTCATGGGG
>JAJXWZ010000087.1 GCA_021781345.1 Pseudomonadota bacterium | reverse complement strand
GACGTGGCGGCGGGCGAAGTCTTCGGTCTGGTCGGCCCCGACGGCGCCGGCAAGACCACCACCTTGCGGATGCTCGCGGGCGTGATGGATGCCAATGCTGGCGAAGCCCGGATCGATGGCGTGGACGTGATGCGCGACCCCGAGCAGGCCAAACTGCATTCCAGCTACATGCCGCAGCGGTTCGGGTTGTACGAAGATCTGACAGTGGATGAGAACATCCGCTTCTACGCCGACCTTTTCGACGTCGCGCCGGCGGCACGTGAACGCGATGCCGCGCGGCTTCTGCACGCATCCGGCATGGAAGGCTTCCGCGGTCGCCTCGCGGGACAGCTTTCCGGCGGCATGAAGCAGAAGCTCGGCCTGTGCTGCGCGCTGATCCACACGCCGAAGGTGCTGCTGCTCGACGAGCCGACGACCGGCGTCGATCCGGTATCGCGACGCGAATTCTGGACCATCCTGTACGACCTGCGCGCGCAGGGCGTGGCCATCGTGATCTCGACGGCGTACCTCGACGAAGCCGAGCGCTGCGATCGCCTGGGCCTGTTGCACGAAGGCCGGATGATCGTGAGCGACACGCCACAGGCCCTCAAGGCGCGCATGCCGGGCACCCTACTCGCAATCACCTGTGGCGATGCGCGTGCGGCACATACCGCGCTCGCGCAGGCCGGGGGTCTTGCCAGCCTGTTGCTGGTCGGTGACGGCGTGCATGCTGTGGTCGACGACGCGCAACGGCGCATCCCGGAACTACGCCAGCGGCTCGTGGACGCAGGCATCGTCGAGGCGGACCTGCGGGTGACGCCGCCGAGCATCGAGGATTTGTTCGTAGCCTTGCAGCGACAGGATGGGCCCCATGACGGTTGACGCGACAACGCCCGACCGCATTGCGGTTGAAGGACTGGTGAAGCGCTTCGGCGAATTCGTCGCGCTCGATGGCGTCGGCTTCCGCATCCGCGCGGGCGAGATCATGGGCTTCATCGGGCCCAACGGCGCCGGCAAGTCGACGCTGATCCGTATCCTCTGCGGCCTGCTCGCGCCGACCGCCGGCAGGGCAATTGTCGGCGGCATCGACGTGGCGCGCGATCCCGAGGGCGTGCGCGAGCAGATCGGCTACATGTCGCAGAAGTTTTCGTTGTACGACGACCTGTCGGTGATGGAGAACCTGCGCTTCTTCGCGGGCATCTACCGGATCCCGCCGTCGCAGCGCGCCGAACGCATGCGCTTCGCGCTCGACATGGCCGGGCTGGCCGGGCGCGAGCAGGCCCTGGTGGGCACGCTGTCCGGCGGCTGGAAACAACGCCTCGCGCTCGGCTGCGCGATCATGCACGAGCCGCGCATCCTGTTCCTCGACGAACCCACGTCCGGCGTGGATCCGATGTCGCGCCGGCGCTTCTGGGACCTGATCCACACGCTGTCCGCGCAAGGTGTGACGGTGCTGGTCACCACGCATTACATGGACGAAGCGGCTTACTGCAATCGCATCGCGTTGATCGACCGCGGCCGCCTGGTGATCGAAGGCACGCCCGCCGAGCTCAAGCACCATGCGCTCGGTGGCCAGCTGCTGCGGGTGGAAGGTGGCGAACTGGGGAGGTTGCTGCACGACCTGCCGGGCGAACCGGGCGTGCTCGACGTCGCGGCTTACGGCAACGCCCTGCACGTGCTGATGCACGAAGACGCCGATGCCGCGGCGTCGCTGCGCCACCTGCTCGCGCGACGCGGGCTTGCCTACGCACGCATCGAGCCGGCCGAGCCGACGCTCGAGGATGTGTTCGTGCACATGGTCGGTGTCGCGCGCCAGCCGGCGTCCGCGCCGTGAAGCTCAACCGCCTGAGGGCCATCGCGGCCAAGGAAGTCCTGCAGATCCGGCGCGATCCGCGCAGCCTGATGCTGGCCCTGCTGCTGCCGGTAATGCAGATCCTGCTGCTCGGCTACGGCGTGACGCTGGACGTTGAGCACCTGCCGGTGTGCGTGTACGACGCAGAGGGCAGCCAAGCCAGCCAGGCGTTGCTCAAGCGTTTCCAGGCCTCGCGCTATTTCACGATCACGCAGGTCGCCCGGGACCAGGGCCAAGTCGTCGCGGGACTGGATCGCGGCACCTGCAGCCTCGCCGTGGTGGTGCCGGCGGACTTCTCGCGCAGCCTTGCCGCCGGCGGGCGTGCCGAGCTGCAGGCGATCGCCGACGGCACCGATTCCAACACCGCCACGCTCGCGCTCGGCTACGCGCAGGCGGTGGTGGCCGGCTATTCGAACGCCGTGCAGGTCCGTTGGCTCGCGGCACACGGCGAGGGCAGCGCGCCGTTGCCACCGCTCACCGTGCAGTCGCGCGTGTGGTTCAACGAGGACCTCGACAGCCGCAACTTCATCATCCCCGGGATCGTTGCGCTGATCATGGCGCTGATCGGCGCGCAGTTGACCTCGCTCACAATCTCGCGCGAATGGGAGCGCGGCACCATGGAGCTGTTGGTGTCCACGCCGGTGACACCGGGCGAGGTGATGCTGGGCAAGCTGTTGCCGTATTTCGCGATCGGCCTGTTCGATGCCGCGCTATGCCTGGTGTTTGCGGTGTTCTGGTTCGACGTGCCGTTCCGCGGCGCGATTTCCACGCTGTTGTTCATTACCGTGCTGTTCCTGATGGTGGTTCTGGGTCTCGGGTACCTGATCTCGGTGCTGATCCGCAGCCAGCTCGGCGCCAGCCAGATCGCGCTGCTGGTGACGCTGCTGCCCACCAACCTGTTGTCGGGCCTCGCGTTCCCGATCGACCAGATGCCCGCGCCCATCCGCGCGATCACTTACCTGGTGTACGGACGCTACTACGTGACCTCGCTCAAGGCGATCTTCCTCAAGGGTGCGGGCATCGCCGAACTCACGACGCCGGTGCTGATCATGGTCTCCTACGCCGCCGTCGTGACCTGGCTCGCGGCGCGCGGGTTCAAGAAGAAGCTGGTGTAACGCATGTTCGCCCGCATCTGGCCGCTGGTGCGCAAGGAGTTCCAGGAACTCAGGCGCGACCGTTACGCGCTGATCCGCCTGCTGGTGCCGCCGATCCTGCAGATGTTGATCTTCGGATACGCCGCGACCTTCGACGTTTCGCACGTGTCCACTGCGTTGCTGGATCGCGACAACAGTCAGGCCAGCCGCGCGCTGGTGGCGCGGTTCGTCGACAGCGGCCGCTTCAGGATCACCGCGACCGCGCACCGCGACCGCGGCATCACCGACGCACTCGAGAACGACAAGGCGGTGGTGGGGTTGGTGATCCACGCCGGCTTCGCGCGCGAGCTGGCCGGCAACGGCGGCGCGTCGATGCAGGCGGTAGTGGACGGCACCAATTCGAACACCGCACTGATCGCGCTCGGCTACGTGGGGCAGATCGCCAACCGGTATGCGTCCGACCAGGCCGCCCTCCGGGCGGACAGCCGCCAGCCGCTGCTGTACGCAAGGCTCCCGCAGGTCGGTCTGCAGGGCCGCGCGCTCTACAACCCCAACCTGGACGGCAAGTGGTTCTTCGTGCCCGGCGTGATCGGCACGCTGTTGCTGATGATGATCGTCAACCTGACCGCCTTCGCCATCGTGCGCGAACGCGAGGTCGGGACGCTGGAGCAGATCATGGTGACGCCGATCCGCCCTTGGGAGTTCATCCTCGGCAAGACCATCCCTGCGTTCCTGATCGGACTCGCCGAGGCGTGGCTGATCGGGATCGTCGGCGTGCTGTGGTTCCGGGTGCCGTTCACGGGCAGCGTGTGGATGCTGCTGCTCGGTACCGTGCTGTTCCTGCTCGGTGCGGTGGCGCTCGGATTGCTGCTGTCGACGCTGTCGCGCACCCAGCAGCAGGCCTTCGCCGCCAATTTCTTCGTGCTCAACCCGCTGTTCATCCTCTCGGGCTTCGCCTTTCCGATCGCCAGCATGCCCGACGTGCTGCGCTGGATCGCCGCGGTCAACCCGGTGCGCTATTACCTGGTGGTGATCCGCGCCACGTTCCTCAAGGACGTGGGCCTGTCCGTGCTGTGGCCGGACCTGGCGGCGATGGCCGCCATCGGCGGCGCGCTGCTGGTCGCCAGCATCCTGCGTTTCCACAAGTCGCTGGAATAGCGCTTGGGCAGCGGTTCAAAACCCGAACAACGCCAGCGCCAGCCCGGCCATGCCCGATGCGATCAATGCCAGCGCATGCAGCGCGACCAGCAGCCACGGCACGCCGATGGCGGTGCGGCGCCGGCGTGGCGGTTCCGGCGCCAACTCCGCAGGCGTCGACCGCGCTTCGCGGGCGCCGCTGGCCTGCATGCCGGCGCGGCTAGCCGATCCGGCCGTCGTGTTCGAGTTCGGCCCGAAGGTGTTCGGCGAATCCTTCGGGCTTGAGCGCGAGCACGTCGCAGTCGAGCTTCTGCAGCAGGCTTTCGGCGACACTGCCCATGGACAACCTTTGCATGAAGCTGCGCTGGACCGTGCCCATCACCACGACGTCGATGCGGTTGGCGGCGGCGAATTCGGGGATCTTGAGCTCGGGCATGCCGTCCAGCATGTGCAGGCGTTCCTGCGGCACGCCGAATTCCTTGCCGAGCGCCTGCAATGCGTCATGGTGCAGTGCGCGGAACTCCTCCACCGCGCCCATGTCCGGCACCCACCCGGACATCAGCTCGGGACCGAGCAAGGGCGACAGGTATTCGAACGCATGCACCACGTCCAGTGCGGCATCGCACTGCATCGCCAGTCGGTTGGCGGCGTTGAGCACGCGCGCGTTGAGTTCGTGCGGGCGGCCGCGCTCGTCCAGCGGGTCCACCGCCGCGAGGATGCGCCGGGGCAGGCCATGGGTGCCGGCGCGCACCAGCATTAGCGGCGCCGAACACTGGCGCAGCAGGTCGAGGTCCGCGGGGGTGAACAGCAAGCGCTTCAGGCCCGGCTCGACGTGCACGTCCGTGATCACCATCCCGGGCTGCTCGGCGAGCACCGCCTGCAGGGTGCGCGCCATCAGCGGACGGCCCCACGTCAGATGGGTGGTTACCGTCAGGCCGTCGCGCCGCAATTGCTGCGCGAGCGACTCCAGCTTTTCGCGCCGCCCGTCGAGGTACGCCTCCAGGTCGAAACCCCTGGCGGCGGCACGCGCCAGCGCCGGGTCGAACTCGAACGATGCGAGCAGCAGCCCGTCGCCGCTCTTGCGCGCCAGCGCCGCGGCCCGCACCAGGCCGGGCGTCAAGCCGGTCGAATGCCCCACGATCACCATGCAGGTGGAACTGGAAACGGACATTGCCCTGGCTCCCTGTGGCGCATGCGTGCGCGCCGATGGCGCCAATCTGCGCGGATCGCGCATGGCGGTGGTGACCTGGATCAATCCGGGCGCAGTTCGCCCGGGAGCGTCGCCGGCAACGACCGGAGTGACGTGGATCAACAGGCCAGGCTGGCGACGCCCTAGATTTTGATTGGCAAGCGCTTCCGCGGCGATCCTCCTACCGGCTGGACGCGGGGTCTGTCTTGCAGAGGACCTCAGCATGCCGATCAAACTGCCGCACATCCGCCCGCGCTACTGGCTGGCCGGCATCGCCGTGGTGGCGTTGGCCGCGCTGGCCTATTACCTCGTGCTGGCGAATCGCGACAACGCCCCGGCATACACGACCGCCACGCTCGACTACGGCGACATCACCCAGACGGTGTCCGCCAACGGCACCCTCAACCCGGTGACCGTGGTGCAGGTCGGCTCGCAGGTTTCCGGCACCGTGCAGAAGCTGTTCGTGGATTTCAACAGCCGCGTGCGGCAGGGCGAGGTGCTGGCGGAACTGGATCCGACCCTGTTCAAGGCGCAGGTCGCCCAGGACACGGCCAACCTGCACGGCGCCGAAGCCACGCTCGCGCTCGACCGGTTGAACGAGCAACGCGCCCGGCAATTGCACGCCACCCATTACGTCAGCCAGGCAGACCTGGACCAGGCGGTGGCGAGCGTTAGGACCGCGCGGGCACAGGTCGAGGCCGCCACGGCTCAATTGCAGCGCGACCGCACCAGTCTTGCCTACACCGTGATCCGCTCGCCGGTCGACGGGGTGGTGATCAATCGCGCCATCGACGTCGGGCAGACGGTCGCGGCGAGTTTCCAGACGCCCACGCTGTTCAGCATCGGCCAGAACCTGCGCAACATGCAGATCGACGTCACGGTGGACGAGGCCGACGTCGGCCAGATCAAGCCGGGCCAGACGGTGAACTTCAGCGTGGACGCCTTTCCCGACCGCCGTTTCATCGGCAAGGTGGTGCAGGTGCGCCTGAACGCCACGGTGCAGCAGAACGTGGTCACCTACGACGTGGTGGTCGGGGTCGACAACCCTGAGGGCAAGCTGCTGCCCGGGATGACCGCCTACGCCAACATCGTGGTGCTGACCCGCAGGCACGTGCTGCTGGCGCCCAACGCGGCGCTGCGCGTGCGCATCGCGGGCCAGCAGATGCCCGGTACCGCTTCCGGCAGCGTGCTCTACGTGCTCGCGGACGGCAAGTTGCGCGGCGTGCCCGTGAAGACCGGCGCGTCCGACGGCCAGCACACCGAAATCACCAGCGGCGCGGTCAAGGCCGGCGAGCAGGTGGTGACCGGCTTCGCCGCCGTGACCGCCCGGCGCCGCAATCCGTTCCAGATGTTCTGATGAGCGAGCCCCTGATCCGCACCGTGCACATGGGCAAGCGTTACGCGCTTCCCGCCGGCGACCTGCAGGCGCTGGCCGACGTCAGCGTCGCAATCGGGGAAGCCGAGTTCATCGCGATCATGGGGCCGTCGGGTTCCGGCAAATCCACCTTCATGAACGTGCTCGGCTGCCTCGACGTGCCAAGCGAGGGGGAATACTTCCTGCGTGGCCAGTCGGTCCGTTCGATGGACGTCGACCAGCGCGCGCACCTGCGCAACACCCTGATCGGCTTCGTGTTCCAGAGCTACAACCTGCTGCCGCGCCTGAGCGCCGTGGAGAACATCGGCCTGCCGCTGGTGTACGCCGGCGTCGGCGTGCGCGAACGCGACCGCCGGTCCCGCGAACTGCTCGCGCAGGTGGGATTGGATCGTTACGCGGGGTTCCTGCCGCCACAGCTCTCCGGCGGCCAGCAGCAACGCGTCGCGATCGCGCGCTCGCTGGTCAACGATGCCACGCTGCTGCTCGCCGACGAACCCACCGGCAACCTCGACAGCCACTCCAGTGACGAGATCCTGGCGATCTTCGAGCGCCTGAACCGCGAGCGCCGGCTCACCATCGTGCTGGTGACGCACGAGCCCGACGTCGCGGCGCATGCACGCCGCCTTATCCGCTTCCACGACGGCCGCATCGTGTCCGACACGCCGGTGGACCGGGCCGCGACGATCCAGCGAACGGTGGTGGCATGATCTATTCGGAGCTGCTGCGCGAATCCTGGCGAGCGATGCGCACCAACCGCATGCGCACCGCGCTGACCATGCTCGGGATGCTGATCGGCGTCGCCGCGGTGGTAGCGATGCTGGCGGTCGGCAACGGTGCGCGCGCATCGGTGAACGCGGTCATCTCCTCGCTCGGCAGCAACATGCTGATGGTGATCTCTGGCGCCCGTACCAGCGGTGGACTGCACGTGTCCAGCGGTTCGACGCCGACGCTGCACCTGACCGATGCAGACGCGATCCGCGGCCTGCCTGGCGTGGCTGCGGTGGCGCCCAGCAGTCCGCAGGCCGCGCAGGTCGTGTACGGCGCCAACAACTGGAGCACCTCGGTGCTCGGCACCAGCCCCGATTACCTGCAGATCCGCGACTGGCCTCTGGCCCGCGGCAGCAATTTCTCGCCGAGCGACATGCGCGGCGCGGCGCGCGTGGCAATCCTCGGGCAGACGGTCGCCCAGAACCTGTTCGGAGGCGCCGACCCGGTCGGCCATACCATCCGCATCGCGCGCAGTCCGTACCAGGTGATCGGGCTGCTGGCCGCCAAGGGCCAGAGCTTCGGCGGCCAGGACCAGGACGACACCGTCCTGATCCCGATCACGACCGCGCAGCGCAAGCTGTTCGGCGCGCAGTTCGGCGATACCGTACGGGTCATCATGGTGCAGGCGCAGGGACCGGAATTGCTGGCGCCGGTGCAAGACGAGGTCGACGCGCTGCTGACCCAGCGCCACCACATCGCCGCCGGGCAGGATCCGGACTTCAACGTCCGCAACCTCACCGAATTCGCCAACGCCGCGGCCTCGACCACGCGCACGATGTCGCTGCTGCTCGGCCTGATCGCCTCGATCTCGCTGATCGTCGGCGGCATCGGCATCATGAACATCATGCTGGTGTCGGTGACCGAACGCACCCGCGAGGTCGGCTTGCGGATGGCGGTCGGCGCGCGGCCCGCGGACATCCTCCAGCAGTTCCTGATGGAAGCGGTTCTGGTCTCGTTCGCCGGCTGCCTCGCGGGCCTGCTGCTGGGCATCGCCAGCGTGCTGGTCGTCAACCGGCTGTTCACGATGCATGGCCTGGTGACCGCGGGTTCGGTGCTGATCGCGGTGCTGGTATCGGTCACGGTGGGCACCTTTTTCGGCTTCTATCCGGCGCGCAAGGCGTCGCGGCTTGAACCGATCGAGGCGCTGCGTTACCAGTGACGGACCCGGGTGCGTCCCGGTCAGCGCACCGCCTGCGCGGCCGTGCGAGCAGTCTGCCAGTGGTGCGGCAGGCCCAGCGGTTCGACCGCCTCGGTCTCGTCCAGGTGGAAAACCGCATCGAACTGCGCCGCCAGCGAGGCGTCGAAGTAATGGCTGGCGCGCTCGGTGCGCGGCAGGTAGATCACGCCGATCGCGCGCTCCAGCATGCTTTCGCGCAACGGCTCGGCGGCGGCCTCGCGCAACGGCAGGAAGAACCGATCCAGTCGTGTCGTGTGGAACAGGTGCTCGCAGCTGTCGGAGAGCGCCGGCCGCACCCATTTGTATTCGACCTCGCCGCCCCATTCCGAGGCGGCGGACACCGAGCCGGTATAGGTGGTGAAGCCGACCAGCAGGGCGTTTTCGCCGGCCTGTTCGCGCACGAGCTGGCCCAGGTTCCATTCGCGGCGCGCGTGCATTTCCGTGGCGCGCGAATCGCCGACGTGAGAGTTGTGCGCCCACACTATCACCCGTCCGGAACCGCCGCGCCGGTGCCGGTACCCGGACAGCGCGAACAGGGTGTCGCACATGTGCGTGTCGCGCAGGTTCCAGGTATTGCCGCGGCGCCCGAACATCGCGCGGTAATAGGCTTCTGCGCTGACCACCAGCGCCGCGTTGCGCTCGGCGAAAAACTGTTCATCGAATGCCGCGAGTCCGTTCTTCGACAGGTACTCGGCTTCCGCCGCGCGCAGCAGGTGCAGTTGCTCGAGCGCGCCCTCGCGGCCGCCGACGCGGCGGCCCGTGGCGGCCTGCAGGCCATACACCTGCGGTTCGCGCACGTGGTCGAGTGCGGCGTAGCGCCGGCGCGCCAGCTCCGCCTGTCCGGGATCCACCCGGCCCAGGTATTCGATCACCGCGTCGGCGGAGCGGTACAGGCTGTACATGTCCAGCCCATAGAAACCCACGCGCGAGGATTCGGGCAGCCCGCGGTTGTGTTCGCGCAGCCAGTCGACGAACGCGCGGACTTCGTGGTTGCGCCACATCCACTCGGGAAAGCGCTCGAAGTCGGAGAGCGAACTCTCCGCGGTGTCGCCGTCGCCACCCTGCACGAAGCGGTTCACCCGCCAGGCATCCGGCCAGTCGCCCTCCACCGCGACGGCGTCGAAGTGCTGTTCCTCGATCAGGCGGCGGCTGATCTCCGCGCGTATCCGGTAGAACTCGCGGGTTCCGTGCGTGGCCTCGCCGAGCAGCACGAAGGTCTTGCCTTCGGCCAGCGCGGCCAAGCCGTCGTAGTCGCCGTCGCCGCCCTCGAGGCGGCGGGCGAGATCGCGCACGGCCAGGAAGGGCGTGAGCGCGGCGTGGGTCATGCGTGCGCCTCGCGCGGATGCCCGATCAGCTCGCGAACTTCCTCGTCGGTGGTCTGCCCGAAATCGTCGTAGAACTGTCCCACCGCGTAGAAACTCCGCGAGTCGTGCACGCAGACGAATTCGTCCACCGCGTCGCCGAGTCGCTGGGCGGTGTACACCGGCGCCACCGGCACCGCCACCACGATATGCCTTGGGTGCAGCGAGCGCAGCGCCATCGCTGCGACCCGGATCGAAGCGCCGGTGGCGATGCCGTCGTCCACCAGGATCACGATCCGGCCGTCCACCTGCATCGGTGCCCGCGTGCCGCGATAGAGTTTCTCGCGCCGCGCGAGTTCGGCGCGCTCGCGCTCCTCCACCTCGTGCAATGCCGACGGATCCACGCGCCCATCCCAGAACGCATCGTCGACCAGGTAGCGCGCCCCGCCCGAGGCGATCGCGCCCATCGCGAGTTCCGGTTGCTGCGGCACGCCAAGCTTGCGCACGACCAGTACGTCGAGGGGCGCACCCAGGGCCTTCGCCACTTCGTATCCCACCGGCACGCCGCCTCGCGGCAGCGCCAGTACCGTCACGTCGCTGCGACCGGCATAGGCCTTGAGGTGCGCGGCGAGCTGCCTGCCCGCGTCACGTCGATCAAGGAAATGGCTGGCCATGCCGGCTTCCTCCTCGGGCCTCGATGGTGATGGCCGTTGCCTGCCGATGCAGGCCACGCTCGCCTCTGGCTTGCCGCCAGGTCCCTAACGGGTTCCTGATCTTGGCCGACATGCGATTGCAGACAACGGCCACCATGACACGTCCCGGTGCGTGACTGCGCTGCGCCTCACTCCAGCACGAACGTGACCTTCAGGTCGACGCGGTACGCGGTGATCTTGCCGTCCTTGATTTCCACCTTCTGGCCTCCGACCCAGGCGCCGCGCACGTGCTTGAGGGTCTTCTGCGCGTGGCGGATGCCGCTCTCGATCGCATCCTCGAAGCTCTCGGGCGACTCGCAGCAGATTTCGATGACTTTGGCGACGGACATGGGGTGATCCTCGTGGCTGGCGGTTGCGTGGCGGACGTGTCGCGACCAATGCCGCCACCCGAATACGATCGATACTGTCCGCCGATCGCCGTCGGTCGTGTTGATGCACGTCAACAACGCGCACGGTCCACCGTTACGTGCGGACGACGGCGCATCGTCGTGCGGCTCGCCCCACCAAGCGATCCGGGTCACGCGCCGTTGGCCAGCCAGGCGTGGATCCGCGGCGGCGTGCGACTGCTGGCCGGCGTGGTGCCGGCGGGATGGCCCACCACGATTGGCAACACTGCTCGCTCGCCGTCGGGGATGTGCAACGATGCGCGCAGGTCGGGTGCCTGGAGCACGTCGCGGGCCAGCCCGACCGGGCAGGTCGCAAGCCCCATGCCGCATGCCGCCAGCATCAGGTTTTCGGCGGCGAGGTAGCAGTCGCCGATGGGCGCGAAACCTTCATCGCGCGTGCAGATCACGACCAGCGTGCCGGCGCCATGAAAGATGTCGAATCCCGGATCGGCGAACGCCAATGCACCCTTCCAGTGCGGATCGTCCCGCCAGGCCTGCTTCGCGCGCTCGCCGATCCGTGCGAGCCATGGTCGGTCCTGGATCACGACGAAACTCCAGGGCTGCAGGTTGCGTGCGCTGGGCGCCTGCACGGCGGCATCCAGCAAGGCCCGCACGCTCGCCGCGTCCACCGGCATGGGGGTGTAGCTGCGCACCGAGCGGCGCAGGCGGATCGCGTCCAGCACGTCCATGCTCATGTCCGTCCTCCGGTTCAAACCACCGCGGCCACGGTCGACCTGGGGGCGCCGGCGAGGCAGGCCTCGATGGCGGGACGGTCGAGTGTTTCCTTGTCCTCCAGCGCGGCAACCAACGCCTGCATCTGCTGCGCGTGGCCCGTCACCACGGCGGTCGCGCGCGCCTCGGCCTCGACCAGCAAGGCCCGGACCGCGCGATCCACCTGTTCCGCCGAGTGCTCGCTGTACACCCTGGGTTGTGCGATCTCGCGACCGAGGAACGGCGCCTCTTCGCTATCGCGCAGGTCCATCGGCCCGACTTCGCCCGACATGCCCCAGCGCGCGACCATCGCGCGCGCCAGCCGGGTCGCGTTGCGGATGTCTTCGTCGGCGCCGGAACTGACGTTGCCGAGCAGTTGCCGTTCGGCCGCGCGCCCGGCCAGCATCACCGCCAGGCGGTCCTTCAGGTAGTCTTCCGGCAGCGTGTAGCGCTCATTCTCGGGCAGTTGCCGGGTCTCGCCGAGCGCGCGGCCACGCGGAATGATCGTGACCTTGTGCAAAGGGTCGGCGCCGGGCAGGCACGAGGCGACCAGTGCATGCCCGGATTCGTGCACCGCGAGGCGATGGCGTTCGTCCGGCTGGATCGCGAGCCTGCGCACCGAACCCATCAGCAGCTTGTCCCTGGCCTCCTCGAAATCCAGGCGCGTCACCACGCCGCGATCGGCGCGCGCCGCCAGGATCGCCGCCTCGTTCGCCAGGTTGCGCAAATCGGCTCCGGAGAATCCCGGCATGCCGGCCGCCAGCGCGGCCAGGTCCACGTCCGTCGCCAGCGGCAGCTTGCGCACGTGCACGCGCAGGATCGCTTCGCGGTCGGCACGGCTCGGCAGGTCGAGCACCACGTGGCGGTCGAAGCGACCCGGCCGCAGCAAGGCCGGATCGAGGATGTCGGGACGATTGGTCGCGGCCAGCACCAGCACCGACTCGCGCGGTGTGAAGCCGTCCATTTCCGCGAGGATCTGGTTGAGCGTCTGCTCGCGTTCGTCGTGGCCGCCGCCGAGGCCGGTACCGCGGGTGCGGCCGATGCTGTCCAGTTCGTCGATGAACACGATGCTCGGCATGTTCTGCCTCGCTGCCGCGAACAGGTTGCGCACGCGCGAGGCGCCCACCCCCACGAACACCTCGATGAATTGCGAACCGGAGATCGAGAAGAACGGCACCCCGGCTTCGCCGGCGAGCGCGCGTGCCAGCAGCGTCTTGCCGGTGCCGGGCGGGCCCATCAGCAGCACGCCGCGTGGCGCGCTCGCGCCGACCCGCGCGAACTTCGCGGGATCGCGCAGGTACTGCACCAGCTCGGCGACCTCGCTCTTGGCATTGTCCTGTCCGGCCACGTCGTCGAAGCGCGCCTCGGGAACGGCCGCGCGCTGCGTGCCGGAGCGCAGGAATTCGCCCAGGCGCCCCTGGCCACCGAGGTCGCCGCCGACCAGTTGCGAGGTGCGCCGGTACGACCAGTAGAAGAATCCGGCCAGCAACAGCCACGGGATCGCGGCGATGAGGATGTCGGTGAAGCTGCCCTTGGCGACGGGTTTGGCCGTCACCGTGACCCGGTGCGCCGCCAGCAGCGGCAGCAACTGGTCGTCGCCGAATCCCGGCAGGTAACTGCTGAACTCCGTGGTTGCCGGTTGTCCGGATGCGAGGACCATCGGCGCCTTCAACGTGCCTCGCACGCTTTCGCCCTGCAGCGACACGTCCTTCACCGTGTCTTCCGCGACCAGCGACTTGAACCGGCTGTAAGGGATCGCGGCCACGGACGGCGCGGGATGCATGCCCTGCCACCAGGCGATCGCGAGAAAGCCCAACAGACCGGCGGCCACCATCCAGCGCCAGAGATCACGTGGCATGCCGGCACTGCCATCGGGGCCGGTGCCGGGTGCGTCGTCGCGGTTCATGCGGCCTCCCGTGCGGCCTCGATGCGCGCGGTGCACGCAAAGTCAGAGCTTGGCCAGATAGTCATGCCAAGGCGTCGCCAGCAGGGTTTCGGTGGAGGCGTGGGCTTGCGTGTTGATGAGGATCGCCGCGCGGTGTACGTCCTCGGGCCGCTCCGCCTCGACGAGGTCGACCACGTCGTAGCGCCCGAGCGTGGCGAAACTCGCCTTCCAGTGGACGCCGGGGCATTCGCGCTCGAGCCGCGCGGTCAGCTCCGCGGAGGTCTGCTTGAAGGCCGCCGGGGCTTCGAATGCGCCCGGGGCGAACTTGGTCAGGATGATGAACGTCTGCATCGTCGTTGCTCCGCAAGGATCAGGAAACCGACTCGGCCAGCGGCCGGCCTTCGGCGAGGTGCCGCCGGAACCAGTCCGTGGCCAGCCGCGTGACCCGCTCCAGCGTGCCCGGCTCTTCGAACAGGTGGCTGGCGCCGGGCACGATCGCCAGTTCGTGCATGCAGCGCAGGTGGCGCGCCGCCTGCTTGTTGAGCGTGATCACCGGAGCGTCCTCGCCGCCCACGATCAGCAGGGTCGGCGCACGCACCTGTTCCAGCGCCGCGCCGGCGAGATCGGCGCGTCCCCCGCGCGATACCACGGCGCGCACCCGTGCGGGGCAGTTGGCAGCGGCGATCAGCGCCGCGCCCGCACCGGTGCTGGCGCCGAACAGGCCGGTCGGCAGCGTACGCATGTCCGGCCTGGTGGCCAGCCAGTCGAGCGCCAACGTCAGGCGCCGCGCAAGCAGCGGGATGTCGAAACGGTATTCGGCGGTCAGGGTGTCGCGTTCGTTTTCGGCCGCGGCAAGGAGGTCCAGCAGCAAGGTCGCCAGCCCTGCCTCGTTCAGTGCGTGCGCCACCTGGCGGTTGCGCGGGCTGAAGCGGCTGCTGCCGCTGCCGTGCGCGAATACCACCAGGCCGGATGCGTGCGCGGGAATCGCCAGCGTTCCCCCGAGGGCCACGGTGCCGGCGCGGATGCTCACGTCGCGGGTATCGATGATCGTCATGCAAGGCTCCAGCGGTTGCCCGGCCGGCGTGCCGCCAAGCTTCACGGCTTGGCAGCGTGATGCCGACGGCCTGCGCCCAGCATCGGCGAACCTGCACGGACGATGCTGATCCAAGTCAAGACCGCGGCCATTTCCGCAGGCCCGGGCAGTCCTCCGCCGCGGCGGCATCGGAGTAAACTCATTCCCGGACAGCCGTTTCGGGACGTGCGTCATGCTGGGGTGCCGACGTTCGCGGATTCAGGATGTCGGCATTCGCGCGCGGGATCGACTGCGCCTTGCGCCTGTCGGCCATCCAGACGAGGCCGGTGATCCGCCTGCGATGCGGATTGGCGGGTTGGCGCTTGCCTCCGGCAGCGGAGCGGGTGCATGAGTCCGGATCTGCCCGCCACCAGCATCGCGACCTTGCAACACTGGTTCGAGATCGCTCCGGACGCGATGATCGCGGTCGACCAGCAAGGTGTGATCGCACTCGCCAATGCGCGAGCCCTGCGTATCTTCGGTTACGCGCCTGACGCATTGCATGGCCTGGCGCTGGAAACGCTGGTGCCCGAGTCCCTCCGCCACGCCCACCGCACGCACCGGCAGGACTATCTCGAACGCCCGCGCGTGCGCCCGATGGGAATCGGCTACGAATTGATGGGCGTGCGCTGCGACGGCGAGCATTTTCCGCTCGAGATCGGCCTGAGCCCGGTCGCCACCGAAAGCGGCGTCATCACCATTGCCTCGGTGCGCGACATCTCCGAGACCCGGCGCGTGCGGCAAGCCCAGGAGCGGTCGCGGCGCGACGAATACGCCGCGTCGATGAGCCGGCTGGCGCTGGAATCGCCCGACCACGAGCTTGCGATCAGGCGCATGCTTGAACTACTGGCGAACGCCCTGGATTTGCCCGCCGCCGCGATCGTATCGACAAGCCGGCATCGCAGTGGGCTGCGTATCCGTGCCTCCAAGGGTCTTTCCGCGGAGGCTTCACAGGTGCTCGTGTCCATCCTCGACTCCGCTGCCATCACCGGGGGCCTGCAGGATGCCGGCGAGTGCAACGTACCCGCTTCCGCAGCGCCGCAGGACGGGCCGCTGGCGGCGATCCGGGCGGAACTGGCGCGAACCGGCTTCGAGGATGTCGCGATGGTGCCCCTGGCGGCCGGTCACGAACCGATCGGGATGCTGGTGGTGCTGGCGAACTCGCCGATGGCCTTCGACAGGGACAAGCTGACGTTCCTGCGGGCGAGTGCCAACCTGTTGGCGTCGGCGATCCAGCGCAGCCGCACCGAGGAACGCCTGGCGCATGCGCAGCGCCTGGATGCCGTCGGCCAGCTCACCGGCGGCATCGCGCACGACTTCAACAACCTGCTGACGGTGATCTCGGGCAACCTGCAGTTGCTCGAGGCCGAACTGTCCGATCGCCCGCCGGCGCAGGAAATCATCGAAAGCGCCCTGCGCGCCGTGGACCGGGGTTCGGATCTTGCCCGCCGCCTGCTGACGTTCGCGCGCCGGCAACCGTTGCAGCCGCGCGCGGTCGTGCCACAGCCGCTGATGCAGGAACTGGCCACCATGTTGAGGCGCACCCTGGGCGAAACGGTGCTGGTCGAGATCGAATGCGCGGTGGATGTCCCCGACGTGTGCGTCGATCCCAACGAACTGGACACGGCGCTGGTCAACCTCGCCCTGAATGCGCGTGACGCCATGCCCAACGGTGGTCGCCTCGGCATCGAGGCACGCGCCATCGACATCGAGGATGCCGACAACAAGTGGAAGTTGCCGCCCGGCCGCTACGTCGCCTTTTCCGTCGTGGACACGGGCTCGGGCATGCCGCCCGAAGTGCAGGCGCATGTGTTCGAGCCTTTCTACACGACCAAGGAGTCAGGGCGTGGCAGCGGGCTGGGCCTCAGCATGGTGTACGGATTCGTGACCCAGTCCGGAGGCGGCGTTGCCATCGACAGCCGCCTCGGCTACGGAACCTGCGTCGAACTGGTGTTGCCCGCGGCGAATGCGGATGGCCGTGCCGGCACCGGCGCGCCGGTCGCCGTCGAGACGTCGGCGAAACGGCGTGCAAACATCCTGGTCGTCGAGGACGAAAACGACGTGCGCACCATCGCTGCCCGATTCCTCAGCGCGGTCGGTTATCGCGTCGTCACCGCGGCGGCCGCCAGCGAGGCACTGGAGTTGCTGGCCACGCATGCCGACGTGGACCTGCTGTTCTCGGACGTCGTGTTGGGCAGCGGCATGGACGGCGTACAACTGGCGCACGAGGCGCGTCGGATCCGGCCGGGTCTCGCGGTACTGCTTACTTCAGGCTACGCACGGTCGGCGTTCGCAGACCAAAATGGCGATGCTGCTGCAGACTTCAGGATGCTGCGCAAGCCCTACCGGCGCGAGCAGTTGATCGACGCGGTCCGATCCATCCTCGACGGGACGTGAAGGCAGGCGCAGGGCGATGTACGACTGCCGGCGCGCGTCACGCGAGCTGACCGTTCGCGCGAACGCCGCGCTCATTCCACCGTCTCGGTGGTGTACTTCTTCGCGAGTAGTTGGAAGCGCGGATCGGCGCGCAACGACCGGTACATCGGATTGATGGCCAGGTCGCTGCAGCCGATCGGAGTGGCCGGGCAGATGGATTCCAGCAGTTGCAGTGCGGGTTGGGTCTGGCCGAGCACGAGATAGAGCTGCAGCAGGTTGGACTCGACATCCGGATTGGACCGGTGGCGGCTCAAATCCTTGAGCGCGGCCAGCGCCTGCGGCACCAACGCGCGATCCCGGATCGCCCGATACACCAGCCGGCCGGCCGCGACCTGCTGCTTGTCCAGCGGTGTGGCCGGTTGCACGCGATCGAACGCCGCCAGCATCTGGTCGTACTGATGCAACTGCTGGTGGGCGTAGGCGAGCTCAAACGCGCTGTCCACGTCGACGGGATCGAGCCGCAGCAGGGTCTTGGCTGCCTGGATAACTTGAGCCCAGTTGCCGAGATCCTGGTCATCGAGCGCCAGGTTGTTCCAGGCTGTGGCATTGGCGGGATCGAGCAGCGAGGCTTCCCGTATTTGCGCCAGCGCCGGCTTCAGCGGCAGCACATTCCCGTAGTCGATATGCGCGGCCACGTTGCTGGGATCGAGCGCCAGCGCATTGCGGTATTCCGTCCGCGCTTGGGCAAACTCGGGCGGATCGGCGGAGGCATCCGCATTGCCAAGGGCCACCCACGCGTCGGCATTGCGCGGATCGAGTGCCAGGGCTTTCTCAGCGTGTGCGCGGATCGTCGGCAGCGTGGCCTTGATGGGCAAATCGGAGCTTGCAGTCAGGTCGAGCAGCACATGTGCAAGCCACGCATGGGCCTCGGCGTAATCGGGATCGAGGCTGAGCGCCTGCTCGAAATCCCGGCGCGCGGCCGCATAGCTCGTGGCGTCGCGCTTTTCCAGGAGCGCGCGACCCTTCAGCACCAGCTCGTGGGCGGCGGGGTTGCGGGTGCCCTCTGCAAGCTGGTCGGCTTTCGCGAACTTCACCTGCAGCGCCGAGGCGATCGCCTGCGAGACCTTGTCCTGCACCTGGAAGATGTTGGCGAACGAATCGTCGTAATGCTTCGACCACACCTGGTAGCCGCTGCGCGTATCCACCAGTTCGGCGGTGATCCGCACCTCGTCGCCCGCCCGCGCGATGCTACCATGCAGGATGTGGGCGACATTCAGGGCCTTGCCCATGGCCTGGGCCGATTCGTGGCTGTCGCGGTAGCGGGAGGCGGTATCCCAGGCGATCACCCGCAGCGCCGGATTCTGGCCGAGCGCGTCGGTGAGCTCTTCGGTTATGCCGTCGCTGAAGTATTGCTGCTTCGGGTCGCCGGAGAGGTTCTTGAACGGCAGCACCACGATGGTGTCGGCGGGCGGGTCGAAGGCGGCGGGTTTGGCGGCGGTCGGTGCGGACGTTGGGACGACTTTGGCCGGCGCGCCGCGATGGATGAAATATCCAGAAGCCAGCAGCACGATCGCAACGGCCATCACCCCGATGATTGCAAAATCCAGCTTGCGCGCGGCCGAGTGCGTGATCGCCGCGTTCGATGCGGCCTCGCTCTCGCGCTTGAGGCCTTGCGGGGTCAACTCGTAGAACCATGCGAACGAGAGCCAGAACGGAAAACCGATCGTCGCCGCGATCAGGAACCAGCGGGTGACCCAGCCGGGTGCCCCGAACGACGGTGCCAGTTGCGAGATGCCTTGCGCCAACGCCCAGATGGCACCGGCTACAGCAACGCGGCGCGCGGCACATTGCGGCGCTTGAGTTCCTCAAGCAAGCCAGGCTTTTGTGATGCCATGGGGTGGAACGTTCCCTGCCGGCGACGGCGCGGCCTCGCGCAAGTCTCGGTGTTTGTGGCACGCAGCGCAACCGGACGCGCCTCTTTCCACTCGCATGCTGGCGCGCCGCGGCATTGCTTAGGCGGCAGCCCCCTGCCCCTCGCCAACCGCTTGGTGGCGATTTGTCAGGAAGTGCGAACGTTCGCGATCGGCTGAATTACGGCCGAAGCCGCGTTTCGCCACGAAATTGTAAATCAAGAACCGGCGAGCATCGACTTCATGGTCGCGCAGACGTTCGAGGCCGCATTTGATCAAGCGACTATGCGCGAAATGGAACAGGGCGCACAGTCAAAGAATCACGGTATTACAAGGCACGTAGCCCTGGCCGCAGTGATGCGTAGCAAGGCCGAGCTGGTGGATGGTTTCGGCAAGGACGAGGAAAGCAAGGCCGCATAACGTCCCAAGCGCGAAGCTCTGCAGGGCGACTCATGCGGATTGCGGGGACGTTCGCTTGCAGACCCCACCAAGCCCCCGCGCGATCCTGTCGCTGCGCACCGGAAGTCAGACGCTTCAATGGAGCGGGATGCAGTGGAATCGCGGCTGGGAAGCGTCAAGCCGAGCCTGCATGACGCAGGCATTGCTGCGTTTGGGGCACTGATGTCACAGTCCAACATCAGCGATGAATCGCCAATGTCGCCCGGGCAGCGTGTCACTTGCATTGATAGAGCCGTCGCTCTCTGCCTGCCCGGATGTATCGATTGTTTCGGTAAGTTGCCGGGCCTTCTTTTCCCGGATGTAGTCTTTCACTTCGGCCACGACGGCTTCATAGGCGTCCCCCTCCCAGCATCGCGGGCAATTCAATCGATCCTTGGGGTTTGGTTCAACCGGTCCTTCCAGAGGTACTTGGCAGCGCGCGCAGAGAAAATTGATAGTGGTGAACATGCCCGCCCCTGGGTAAAGAGCGGAACCGTGCGTCAGGTGTCCCAGGGTGTCAAGTAAACAATTGCCACCAATAGAAACCAAATGCCGTCGACCCCGGCGCGCGCTCGGCCTGTCTTGGCTGTTGAGACATCGGACTGCTGCCATGTATCCCCCATGCCCGGCAGGAGTGCGACGTGCTTACAGATCTTTACGCGCGCGGTCCGCGTGACCTTTCCCGGATCGACGTCCTGGACCCCTACGAAGTCCGCTACTGGACGAACCGCTTCGGCTGCACCGAACGTGCCTTGCTTGCTGCCGTAGCCGACGTGGGGGCGATGGTGCCCAATGTCGACGAGTATCTGCGGCTGGTGCGGTGGCAGGCTGCGCACCAGAGCGGCCAGACACCCGCCGATGAGATAACGCTCGCGTAAGTAAGCGCCGGAGAGCAACGGTCCCTGACCACGCTGGCGCGCAGGGCGTGATACTGGCCCGGAAGCGTTACAGGGGGATTGCAAGCCGCAAAGCCGGTGCTTGAGGTGATTTCCCGCAGAACTACACGCGTGCGAAGGCCGGACAGCCCCCCCGATTCGCAGGCCGGTTTTCCGTACTGGCCGGGGCCCCGCGCGTAAGTTATTGAAAAGATGGTGGCTACGGGTGGGCTCGAACCACCGACCCCGGCATTATGAGTGCCGTGCTCTGACCAGCTGAGCTACGTAGCCACAGCCGCCCAGTATAGCAGCGTGACCCGTGTGTCATGAATGCCGCGCTGCAACCGTCTGGGCTTCCCGGCGGAAACATTGGCCATTGACCCCGGCGACCACGCAGCACATGCGCGGCTTTGCACCGGCCAGTGCAGGAGCCGATCGGCCTGGCGACCCGCACCAGGTGTCACGGCTGATCGAAACCGGAGACCTAGGCATGTTGCGTGATCGCGGCCGGCGGATCGTCGTTGGAAGCTTCGGCTTTTGCTGCCTTGCGCTTGGCCTCGTACTCGGCCACGAGTTGTTCCGAGAAGGCATGGTAGACCGGCTTCTTGCAGAACAGTGCGGAAGCGGCGCGCGCGATCAGGCAGACCGCCAGGATCGGGATGACCATCGCCTGGTTGGCGGTCATTTCCATGGTGATGACGGTCGCAGTCAGCGGCGACTGGGTGACGCCGGTGAGGTAGCCCGCCATGCCCAACAACGCCACCGTCGCGACCGGCGCGCCCGGCACCAGGTGCGCGATGTCGCGGCCGAATCCCGCGCCGACCGCAAGCGCCGGCGAAAACAGGCCGCCGGGGATGCCCGACCAGTAGGACACTACGTTGGCGACGAACTTCAATGCGCCGAAGGCCTCGCTGGGCGGATGCGCACCGTGTTGCAGGATCGCGCGTGCCTGCTCGTAGCCCGTACCGTACACGTTGTTGCCGCTGGCAATCCCGAGCAGTGCCAGCGCCAGTCCGCAGCCGAAGGCGAACAGGACCGGCCAGCGCGCGCGCAGCGCCGCGATCCTCGACAGGATGCTTCCGCCGAGCAGGATGATCCGCGAAAACAGGCCGCCGGCCATGCCGCACAGTACGCCGCACAGCAGCACCGCCGCCCAGCCCTGCTTGATCGTCAACTGGGCCTGCACGGTGCCGAAATACGAATAGTTGCCGAGCAGGCCCAGGGTGATGATGCCGCCGATGATGACCGAGGTCATGATGGCGCCGGACATGCGGTCTTCGTAGGCGCCGGCCATTTCCTCGATCGCGAACACAACCCCGGCCAGGGGTGCATTGAACGCCGCCGCGAGTCCGGCCGCTGAGCCCGCCAGGACGAAGCGTCCTGCCGCGGTCGGCTCGGAGAATCCGAAGCGGCGGCCGATGGAATACATCAACGATGCACCGACGTGCACGGTCGGTCCTTCGCGGCCGACCGAGGCGCCGCCGAGCAACGCGGCGAAGGTCAGCGCCATCTTTCCGGCGGCGACGCGCAACGAAAGCATGTCGAAGCGGAATTTTTCGTCCTCGATGTGCAGCGAGGCGATCGCCTGCGGGATGCCGGAACCGCGCGTGGCGCGCAGCTTGCCCGCAGTCAGGTAGGCAAGCGCGGCCATCACGCATGGCGTGATCACGAGCGGCCACCACGAACCGTAAGCGAACACGCGGCTGAAGGTGTCGTATGCCCAGATGCAGCCCTTGATGAAGACGGTCGTGGCCAGGCCCACGGCGACCGCGCCTGCCCACAGCACCAGGCGCCGCTTCCACTGGGGCGGCGAGAACCACGGCTGGCTGGTCAGCGATCCGAAGGGCCGGAACATCGAGTTCATGAACGTCACGAAGGAACGCGCGAGGCGAGCAAAAGGAGACTATTGTACCGACGCTGCCCCGTGCCGGATCTGCCGCGATGCGGACTTGCCGGCGATCGCGACCCACACGCGAGTCCGGCGCCGCGATGCCTTATACTTCGCGGTTCGCGCTCGTAGCTCAGCTGGATAGAGTACTGCCCTCCGAAGGCAGTACTCACCGATAATTTCAGGGGTTCCTCACGTCCCACGGCTGTTACTCAAAAAAGCACCGCCGCAAAACAAAAAGTTCTTGTAAAACGCGCCTGTAGCTCAGCTGGATAGAGTATTGCCCTCCGAAGGCAAGGGTCGTGGGTTCGAATCCCGCCAGGCGCGCCAATTTCCATGGGACAGATTTGGGACGGATTTGGGACACGGACGCGATGCGCCTTCGCCCCAAGGCGAGTACTACCTTCCAAGCCGATCGTGACATTCCGCGCATCAGTGCCCTGTCGTGTTTTTGCTGCGGCAGCCTCTGGCTTCGGATGCAGATGGAAACGGTACGCCAATCGCAAGCTTGGCTACGCGGAAAGTCCTGCCACCGTCTTCCACTTCAATAGCGACCTTGCCACCCTTGATCCACGTCGCGAGCTTTCTGCCCGCCGCGTCCGGATCCTTGCGAGCTGCGCATTCCCAGACGACGGCCACCCGCCAACCGGTCTGCAGCAAGCGGGTGACCGCGGCGGTATCCCGATCGTGATTTTTTTGAAGTTTCTCTTCCCAGAATCCAGTGCGAGTCTTTGGCAGACGAAAGCACGGGCAGCCCGCATGTCGATGCCAGAAGCAGCCATGTACGAAAACTATCGCGTGCCACTTGGGAAGCACCACGTCAGGCCTGCCGGGTAGGTCAGCATCAGCCCACTGAGCACCTTCTTCGGCCTCTCTTTGTAATGACCCAGCGGTTTCTGCACAGGTCAGGCCGCTTAAGCATACGCTTCGGCGGGTGTCTTCATGCCCAGCGCTTGGTGTGGGCACCGATGGTTGTAGAACTGGATCCAGTCACCGATCACACGGCTTGCGTGCTGCTGGGTTTCGAACCGGTGCCGATGCACGCACTGCTCCTTCGGCGTCCGGATCACACGCTCGACCATGCCGTTCCGCTGCGGGCAGTGCGGCGTGATGAACTCCTGCTTCACGCCGTAGCTGCGCACCAGGCGGGTGTAGGCGCGGCTGGTGAAGCCCATTGTCCGAACGCAGCAGGAACGGTTCACGCACGCGTCCGAGCGTACCGAACCGGGTGATCAAGGCTTGTTCCAGGGCCGCCGCCGTGGTGGCCTTGCCGCTGCGCGACAGGTGCCAGCCCAGCAACTGCCGTGTGTGGCAATCGATCACCAACGCGAGCGTCAGCCAGCCGTCGCGTCCACCCCAGGCCTGGCACAGGTCGGTCGCCCAACGCTGGTCCGGCGCTGAGGCCCCCTCAGTCTTTTTGAAACTGAACCATCGTCAAGGACCGCGATGGATGGCGGATTCAATCGGTGGGTGCAACACCCTGAGGCTGCCAAGGGCAGCAGGCAGGGCCGCTATGGGTACACTTCGCAACAGTCCAAACGGGGCTAGTGGTCCCTGCCCGCAGGTTCATGACAAAGGAGAACCTGCAATGTCCAAAACTTTTGAGAGGCAGGAGTTGGCTATGGCACTCGCCGTGGCCCTGCACGGCTCGCTTACACACCAAGTGCTTGCGGCTGCCCTGAAGGATTGCGATCCAAGCGTCGCGTACAAGGTCCTGGCGAACCTTGAGGCAGCTGGCGCACTCAAGCGTTTCCGGGTGGTCGGCTGCCGCGGATTGAGCGTGTGGCTGACGACCCAGGCATATGAAAAAGGTCAGAAGGCTGGCGTCAAGAATTTCACCACACTAGATAACCTGTGCATGCCGCCGAAGGAATGGTTGCATGATCAGTTGGCGGCGAGGTTTACCTTGCTTTGCGCCGGCAGTCCGAATAGGGCGCTCCTGGAGCATGAGATTCGCCGGTGGGATCAGGCCGGTCTTCCGCGATTACCTGATGGGGTGTTCCTCAACAGCTACTCCCACTCGCATAGCCAGTGCAAGGTGGTTGCAATCGAAGTTGAAAGATCAAGCAAGACGGGCATCAATGGTGGTTGGGCCAAGTTGGCGGCCAGCATGATCGACCGGCTCCACGGCGCCGGAGAGGAGGTTCCGGTCTGGCACGCGCGCGTTGAGGCCACCATGGTGATTGCTCCGCGGTTTTATATGCAGGCGATCAGCGCGAACGTCCGCCGCACGTTGGCACGGCGCAGGAATAAG
>JAJXWZ010000109.1 GCA_021781345.1 Pseudomonadota bacterium | reverse complement strand
CGCCATGTCCTCGGCCAGCACCGGCACCCCCGGCAGCACGCTGCACTGCCCCCAGATCGACTCCAGGCGCCGCCGCACCCCGGCCGTCCACTGCTGCATCCAGGGCGAGGCGAACTGGTTCGACTGCCCGCCGTACAGGGTCACCACGCCCGCCACATGCCCGTCCTGCCCCGAGAACGGGATCGCCACGTGGCTGCGCACGCCCACGCGCATGCCCGCTTCCTTCCACGGGGCGACGCGCGCGTCGCCGGCCCACGAATCGATGCGCGCGATGTCCTGGGTGCGCCACGCCACGGACGTCGCGCTCAGCCCGCGGGGCGAGCCCGGATCCAGCTCGGGCAATGCGTTGCCGTCGAACAATGTCGTCGGGATGTCCGTGCCGGCGGCGCACGCGGTGCGCTCGACCACGAGAGCGCCGTCGCGGTTCAGCCGCCGGAGTGCGACCACGACGACGCCGGGCAGGGTGGCCAGGGCGTCCAGCTCCTGCTGCGCCGCGTCGGGCCACAACGTCGCGGGCATCGGACGCGGGCGTGAGAACGTCGCCATGTAGGCGTGGCTGATCGCTTCGCCCGCGGCGAATTGCGCCTGCAATTCATCCTGCGCCCGGGACTCGACCACGGCGAGCAGGCGGAATCTCCGGCCCGGCGCCAGGCGGGTCGCGCCCAGGCGCTCGGCGAGGAGGGCGCGGTAGCGCATCGACGCCTGCGCCAGTGTCGGCACGGTCACTCCGCCCAGGAAGTGCACCGTGCCGATGCGATGGGCGTTCCGGGTGAGTTCGTCCCGGCTGGTTCCGGGATCGACGAGGCGCTGCAGGTAGACCTGCTGGCGCTGCTTCAGTGCGGCGAACTGGGCGTCGTCGAGGTGGTGCAGCAGCGCGCGCGTCGCGGCGTCGGCGTCCAGATCGCGGTAGAGCGCCTCGACGAACTCGGCGTTGATCTGCGCGAACAGCGGGGCGCTCTCGGCGAGGACGGCCATGGCCTCGCTGCCGTACGGGTCGATCGGCCGCTCCGGCGAATCGGCCGGCGGATCGTGCGTTCCGAGTTGCCACCAGTTCCGGCGCGTCGCCTTCTGCAGCTTGAGCTGGTACATCGCGGCATCGGCCCGGCGCAGCAGCAGGTCGGGTTCGGTGCCGTCGACCGGGAAGCGCGCCACGCCCATGGTCATGACGATCTGGACCGACTGTTGCAGCCCGACCGGAACCGGCGCGGCCACGGCGCGGCGCACGCGCTCGAACACGGCGGTGAGCTGGGTCACGGCGCGCGCCGGATCGATGTCTTCGATGACGATGACGAATTCGTCGCCGCCGAGCCGGGCGATCACCTCGCTCTCGCGCAGCACCAGGCTCCACTGGCGCGCCGCGGCGCGCAGCAGCGCGTCGCCGGCATCGTGGCCGAACCGGTCGTTGACCTGCTTGAAGTCGTCCAGGTCGAGATAGCCCACGGCAACCTCGGTCCCGTCGCGCCGGGCACGGGCGATCGCCTCGCTCAACCGCAGATTCAGCGCCAGGCGGTTGGGCAGCCCCGTCAGCGCGTCATGCAGCGACTGGGTCGACGCCCGGGTGTGCAGGCGCGACAGCTCCAGGAAGGCCGCCTGGGTGCGCCGCCCGGCCAGCACCAGATAGGCGAAATACAGGATGGAGAGATCGCCGATGGCCTGCAGCGCGGCATCGTGCGACGCGAACAGCCGCAGGGTCACGGCGGCGGCCGAAGGCAGCACGAACAGCAGCGCCGATGCCATGTCCGACGCCAGCTGCGCCATGCTGGCGCCGGCCACTGCGGCGATGACGGCGGCGAGCAGCAGTTCGTCGAATGGCGCGGTCGAGACCAGGGTCAGCGGCAGCATCGCCCACGAGATCCCCAGGAGGAAGATCGTGGCGCGCAGCCAGTGCAGCCAGCGCCGCGCATTGCGCGGGAAGTCCGGGTCGCGGCGGGCCGGGAACCAGATGAGGAACCGCGCGGCATGCATCGCCACCATCCAGCCCAGCCAGGTCCAGAGCGCGGCCGGCGGAATCTTCGCCCGGAAGATCCAGGCCAGGACGGCAGCAGGAATGAGGCTGCCGGCAAATCCGACCGGAATCGTCCCCAGGAGGGCGCGGACCTGATCGGCCGCGGTGTCCGGGGCGTCCTGAGCCCGGGGCGGCAGCTCGGCCGGCGCGGATGCCGGTGGCGGGCGCTTGACGCGGGAAAGCAGTGTCGGCATAGCCTCGGTCCTTCTTGGTGCTGTCGCCGGGACAGTGCGCCGCGTCGGGCCGATTGCCAAGCCGCGTGCGGGGTCGGCTGCGTTTGCCGACCTATCCGCATAACAATATCCGAATGTCTCGGCCTGCGCGGTCGCCTTGCGCTGCAAGACTTGCGGCGGATGTGGAGAAATTCACGCCTGCGGCGATCGCGGGTGGCGGTTGTCCCGCGGAGGGACGGTGGTTTCGCGCGGTCGTGGCGAACCGGCGCCCCCCGATCGGGAAAAGGGACTGCCGACATGATCGGCCGTCCTTGCCACCTTGACCTTCTCCCCCGCATGAATACGGGGGATTCCTGGTTTTTGCAAAGCCAGGTTCCTGCCCTGAAGCTCCTTGCTGGCTGGCTTCATGACGCGCCCTTCGGCGCCTGACAGGCGTAAATTCCCGCGGGCCCCGCGGTACTCTGTTCGTGCAGCTGTGCAAGTCCTGCCGCGAGGATGTTGCGTGCTGCGTTGATGTCGCGGTCATGACGGAGGCCGCAGTGCGGGCAGGTCCAGGCCCGAGCGCTTAACGGCAAGGACTCCAGCACGTGACCACAGGCGCTGCAACGCTTGGAGCTCGGCAGCCAGCGGTTGACGACGACAAATTGGCGGCCATACATCGCCGCCTTGTACTCCAGCATGGAGCGAAGCTCGCGCCAGGACGCGTCCGCAATTGCACGCGCCAAGTTCGGGTTTTTCACCATGTTGGAGACTGCGAGGTCTTCCACGCACACCACTTGGTTTTCGCGGATGAGCTGCGTGGAGACCTTGTGCAAATGATCGCGCCGGGCATCGCGCACCGACGCGTGAATCTTGGCTACACGCCGAGCAACGCGCATGGCGTTGTTCGAGCGCGGGATGCGGGCGCCCTTGGGGACGACTTCGCCCTTGAGGCCCATGCTCGCCTTGGCGGCTTCACGCTTGCGCGCGAGTTTGTGCTGCCAGCGACGAATCTTGGCGAGCTTCTTGGGCAGCAGGCGCGGGTTGACCACACGAGCGCCATCGCTGGTGACGCCCAAGTCCGTCAACCCCATGTCTAGTCCAATCGCGTGGTCGGTTGCAGGCAAGGGCGCCACGGCCTCGTCCACAAGGATCGAGACGTGGTAGCGACCGGCTGCGTCACGCGTGACGGTCACACTGGTGGGCGCGCAGCCGTCCGGCAGCGGGCGACTCCAACGAACATTCAGGGGTTCCTTGTGCTTGGCCAGCGTCAGTCGACCCTCGCGCAACGTGAAGCCGTTGGACATGTAGCTGGCCGCCTGCACGTTGTCGCGCTTGGACTTGAACCGCGGGTACTTGGCGCGGCCGGCGAAGAAGTTGGCGAAGCCCTTGTCCAGATGCCGCAGGGACTGCTGGAGCGCGACACTGGAGACGTCGTTCAACCAGGATTTCTCCGCGTCCGTTTTGAGCAGCGCGAGACGCCGGGCCGTCTCGTGGTAGCTCACCCGCTCCTTGGACGCGCCCCAAGCCGTGGAGCGCAAATCGAGTGCCCAGTTGTATACGTGCCGTACGCATCCGAACGTGCGCGCAAGCTGTTGAGCTTGCTCGGGCGTGGGGTAGCAGCGGAAACGGTAGGCGCGATGCATGCAGCTGTTTTACACGCGCATTTCGGCTATGTAAATTCTGTGCATGCGAGCGTCGCGCGCAATGACCCGCTTCGCGGCGCCGTCTTATATCTCCGGCCTGAACGCCGGAGTTTTACAACGGACCGGATAATGGAGGACGCGCGGCCCGCAGCGGCCGAGACTTCATCTGTCCGAAGGGTTTTTCCATGCCAGCCTACCGCTCCAAAACTTCCACTGCCGGTCGCAACATGGCGGGCGCGCGCGCGTTGTGGCGCGCCACCGGGATGAAAGACGAGGACTTCAGCAAGCCCATCATCGCCATCGCCAACTCGTTCACCCAGTTCGTTCCGGGACATGTGCACCTGAAGGACCTGGGACAACTGGTGGCGCGCGAGATCGAGGCCGCGGGCGGGGTGGCCAAGGAGTTCGACACCATCGCGATCGACGACGGCATCGCGATGGGGCACGACGGCATGCTGTACTCGCTGCCCAGCCGCGACATCATCGCCGACTCGGTCGAGTACATGGTCAATGCGCACTGCGCCGACGCGCTGGTGTGCATCTCCAACTGCGACAAGATCACGCCGGGGATGCTGATGGCCGCGCTGCGGCTGAACATTCCGACCGTGTTCGTCTCGGGTGGGCCGATGGAGGCGGGCAAGACGCGACTGGCCGCGCACAAGCTCGACCTCATCGACGCGATGGTCATCGCCGCCGATCCCAAGGCGAGCGACGCCGAGGTGGAGGAATACGAGCGCAGCGCCTGCCCGACCTGCGGCTCCTGCTCGGGCATGTTCACCGCCAACTCGATGAACTGCCTGACCGAGGCGCTGGGCCTGGCGCTGCCGGGCAACGGCAGCGTGGTCGCGACCCACGCCGACCGCAAGGACCTGTTCCTGCGCGCCGGCCGGCTGATCGTCGATCTCTGCCGCCGCTACTACCAGGAGGACGACGCCTCGGTGCTGCCGCGCAGCGTCGCCGGCCGCGAGGCGTTCGAGAACGCGATGTCGCTGGACATCGCGATGGGCGGGTCGACCAACACCATCCTGCACCTGCTGGCGGCGGCGCAGGAGGCCGAACTGGACTTCGGCATGCACGACATCGACCAGCTGTCGCGGCGCGTGCCGAACCTGTGCAAGGTCGCGCCGTCGAGCCACTATCACATGGAGGACGTGCACCGCGCCGGCGGCATCATGGCCATCCTGGGCGAACTCGGGCGCGCCGGCCTGCTGCGCACCGACGTGCCGACGGTGCACTCGCCCACCTTGGCCGAGGCGCTGGCCCGTTACGACGTCGCCGCCTCGCGCGACGAGGCCGTTCACACCTTCTACCGCGCCGGGCCGGCGGGCATCCCGACGCAGCAGGCGTTCAGCCAGGACACGCGCTGGGACAGCCTGGATCTCGACCGGGCCAAGGGCTGCATCCGCGACGTCGCGCATGCCTACAACAAGGAGGGCGGGCTGGCCATCCTGTACGGCAACATCGCCCGGGACGGTTGCGTGGTCAAGACCGCGGGGGTCGACGAGTCGCTGTTCGTCTTCGAGGGCACCGCGCGCGTCTATGAAAGCCAGGACGCCGCGGTCAAGGGCATCCTCGGCGACGAGGTCAAGGCTGGCGACGTGGTGGTCATTCGCTACGAGGGGCCGCGCGGCGGCCCGGGTATGCAGGAGATGCTCTATCCCACCTCCTACCTGAAGTCGAAGGGGCTGGGCAAGCAATGCGCGCTGATCACCGACGGCCGCTTTTCCGGCGGCACCGCCGGGCTGTCGATCGGCCACGTCTCGCCCGAGGCGGCCGCCGGCGGCACCATCGGCCTGGTGCACGACGGCGACCGCATCCGCATCGACATTCCGAACCGGTCGATCGCCGTGCTGGTCGACGATGCCGAACTGGAACGCCGCCGTGCCGAGCAGGATGCACGGGGCTGGAAGCCCGCCCGGCCGCGTTCGCGTCGGGTGTCGGCCGCGCTGAAGGCCTACGCCAAGCTCGCCACCAGCGCCGACAAGGGCGCGGTGCGCGACCTGTCGCAGCTCGGCGATTGAGGTTCTGGCGCGCGGGCGGCGCGTCCGCGTGCCGGACCTCGCGTGCGCCCGCCGCAGCGCAGCACCCGGCGCGACTGCGAGTCGCGGGATTGCGCTGCCGCAGCCTGCCGCACCGCGGCAGCCGCGACAATAGCCACCGGATGCCGGCGCGCACGCCGCCGGCGCAGGGAGACCGATCGATGAAACTCGCCGCCTACACGCTCGGCATAGCCGGGCTCGTTCCCTTTAT
>JAJXWZ010000046.1 GCA_021781345.1 Pseudomonadota bacterium | reverse complement strand
AGCGACCGACCCGGGCTTGCACGCACCACGAGACGATTGGTGCGAGTACGTGTCCCGTTATCCCAAATGACCCAAGGCTGCGCGCAAGTCAGGCAAGGCATCGCTGCCGAGCTGCAGGTTGACGCCGACGCCGGCGGCGCGTCCGGCAGCGAGGTCCGATGGCTTGTCGCCGATCAACAGCGACGACCCGAGGTCGAGTCGAAGATCGCGCTGCGCGGAGATCAGCATGCCGGGCGCGGGCTTGCGGCAGTCGCACTCGCGCCGATAGCCGCCGATGCCGGCATCGGGATGGTGCGGACAATAGTAGACGGCATCCAGGCGCGCTCCTTGCCTGACAAACTCGCCACGGACCCATTCCATGTATGCGAGGAAGTCCGCCTCGGTGTAGTAACCCCGCGCGATGCCGGCCTGATTGGTTGCCACCACGATGGCGACGTCCTCCCGATTAGCAGCCGCCACCAGTTCGAAGATGCCGTCGATGAACTCGGTGCGGGCCGGGCTGCACACATACCCGTGATCCACGTTGATCACGCCATCGCGATCCAGAAACAGCGCACGATTCAGCATGCGGTTGCTCCACCCGCTCCAAGCAGTCGTTGCGCACGCGCAAAGTCTTCGGGCACGCCGATGTCGATGAAACCGCGAGTCTGCGTATAAGCCAGGATGCCTCCCCGTTTTGCCGCCGGTCGCAACACGTCGCGCTCGAACGAGAGGGCGGCGCCAGCCGGTTGGCCAGCGACAAGATTGCATTCGATCCGATACGCACCGGCATTGATGTAACCCGGTCCGCTGCGACCCTTTTCGGCGAAGCCGACGACGCGATCACCATCGACCTCGACGGCACCATAACGCGTGGTCTCCGGAACGTTGGCCAACGCCATGGCCAAGGGCAAATTGCTCTGCCGCGCGCACGAGTCGAAGTCGGAGTAGTCCAGATGCAGGTAAGTATCACCGTTCAGCACGAAACAGGCCGCACCGTGGACATGTTGCGCGGCAAGCACCACCGCCCCGCCGGTGCCCAGTGGTTGCGGTTCGCGTGAATAGACGAGATGCATGTCGTGCCAGCGGTCGCCGAGCACGGCCTCCACCATTTCGCCGAGATACCCGGTGGCAAGGATCACGCGCGAGAAACCCTGCGTGGCAAGGGCATCCAGCAGATACGCGACGAACGGTCGTCCGTTCACCTGCGCCAACGCCTTGGGCACGCCGCTTACTACACTGCGCAAGCGGGTACCTAACCCGCCCGCAAGAATGATGGCCTCATCAGTCGCGGTCACGCGGAAACATCTCACGCTCGATCATGCCGCAGATCAAGTGGCCCAGGATCTCGTGGCCCTCCTGGATTTTCGGGGTTTCGTCTGACGGCATCCGCAGGCATACCGAGCAACGATTGGCCATGGCACCACCGGAACGCCCGGTGAAGCCGATCACGTCGATGCCTGATGCATGCGCTGCGTCGATCGCGAACAGGATGTTTCCGGAGTTACCGGAAGTCGACATCGCGAACAACACGTCGCCGTTGCGTCCCAGTGCCTCGAGTTGCCGCGCGAATACGCGCTCGTAGCCATAATCGTTTCCAATGGCGGTCAAGGCACTGGTATCGGTGGTCAGCGCAATGCCGGGCAACCCGGCGCGGTCGTAGTTGAAACGGCTGACCAGTTCCGCCGCCCAGTGCTGGGCGTCGGCCGCACTGCCGCCGTTGCCGGCAAACAGGAGCTTGTTGCCGCGCTGAAGCGCGGTAACGGCGCGTCGCACCACGTCCAGAACCTGCCGGTGCATGGCTTTGTCGGCCGCCATCGCTTCGATGAGCCTGCGCGACTTCTCGAATTCGGCTTGGAGATAATCGATCATGCGATGCGCCACGAGCTGGCTCCCTGCTGCGTGAAATGAAAGTCGAGAATACTGCCGCCCTCGGCCAACAGCGCTCTACAAAGACCGATGCGACACCCGGGATCGCACAGGAACATCATGAATCCGCCCCCGCCGGCACCCGAAACCTTGGCCGCACGCGCGCCATTGGCGAATGCGATCCGCTCCATCTTATCGATCACGGGGTTGGTGATGCCGGCCGCCATGCGCTTCTTGGCCTCCCAACCTGCCTGCATCGTGGACTCGAACGCGCGCAAGTCACCCCTCAGCACGCATTCCTTCATGCGGATGGCTTCTTCCTTGAGGCGATGGGTTGCCTCGATGGCATCGGGGTCCGCTGCGTTGATGTTCTTCACCTGCCGATCGATGATTCCTGCCGAAGCACGCGACACGCCGGTGAAATACAGCACCAGTGAAGTCTCCAGCTCCGCACGGACCCAGTCCTTGATCCGGAGCGGGTTCACGATCACGCGCTCCCCCTCGTAGAACTCCATGAAGTTGAAGCCGCCGAATGCCGCGGCGTACTGATCCTGCTTGCCACCCGCAAGTTGCAAGTCCTTGCGCTCGATGTCGTAGGCAAGTTGCGCGACTTCGTACTCTCCCAGCGGCAAAGCGAAATATTCGACGAATGCCTGCACCAGCGCCACCACCATGGTCGATGACGAGCCGAGTCCTGAACCCGGCGGCGCATCCGAAAAGGTCTTGAGGGTTAGCGGAGGACGTTCGCCTGCCAGGAAATTCCTCGAAATCCGTGCATAGACTCCTTTGAGCAGCTGCAGCGGTCCGCCGCCTTCGATGTTGTCGTCACAGGAGTGTACTTCCTCGTGACCGACATCCAAGGCATGGAAACAGGTCGAAGCGGCATCGCGTGGCGCAATGATCGCGTATGCATAGCGGTCGATTGTGGCGTTCATTACATGCCCGCCGTACAGGTCACAGTACGGAGAAACGTCGGTGCCGCCGCCGGCCAGGCCCAATCGCAACGGCGCGCGCGCTCGCACGATCATGGCTTGTCCTCCAAACCGAATACTTCGGCCAATGCGTGCTGCATCGAGGCTTTCGAGAAGCGCTGCTCGGCAAAACGGGAGGCGGCCTGCGAACTAGCCAGCCACGCACCCTGGTCCGTCAGCAACTCCAGCAGCGCCCGCGCAATGGACGTCTCGTCGTCGGCGACACGGACGACCTGCGCCAGGCCATCCAGGCCCTGCGCGCCGACCGAGGTGGTCACCAACGGCAACCCCTGCTGCAACGCTTCGACCACCTTGGATTTGACCCCGGCACCAAAACGCAGCGGCACCACGGCAACGCGGCGACGTGCGTAATGCTCCTGCAGGACGTCATCCGGCACGTAGCCGGTGACGACCACCCGTTCGCTCGAAAGCGCCGTGACGGCATCGGTCGGATTGGATCCGACCAGATACAGGCGCACGTCGGGCAACACACCGTGCACTATCGGCAGGATACGCTCGACCAGCCAGCATGCCGCATCCACATTGGGCGGATGCGCGAAGCCGGCCACGAACAGCAAGTCTGATCGCGAATCGAAGGAGGCACCCGCTGGCGCCCCGAAGCTGTCGAAACAATACGCTTGGATGGGTCGTACATCCACCCCCGGGGCAAGCTGGTGCACTTGCGCTACTTCCTCGCTGGAGGGATACAACACCACGTCGGAGCGGCGCCACAGCATTGTCTCCATCGCCTCGTAATGATCGGCTTCCTTGCGGCATTCGGGATCACCGGTCTGCTCGTACCGCTGCAGCAAGCGAGCGAAGTGCAGATCGTGCCCGTAGTAAACCACCCTTGCACGAGGCAGCTTGCGCCTCACCGCATCGATGAACTGCGTGGAGACGTGCGGACGGTTGAGCAGCACATGGTCGATGCCACCCCGGGATTCCACGAGGTAACGCTCGAACCCATTCACCCACTCGGCGCCATAGATCACCTCCACACCCATGCGTTGCAATTGCGGCGCATAGACCGGGTCGTGGAACAGGTTCTGAGGCCAGAACTTCACCACGCATCCAAGATCCAGCAGAGCCCGCACGAACTGGATCACCGTGCGCGAGCCGGCGTCGCGATCGGGCTGCGGCACGTAGTGATCCACCACCAACACCACAGGACGCCCCCGGCTGCGTTCGCGCGCACGAAATACATTTTCGGCATTCGGGTAGTGCACTGCCAGTTCGTGCCGCCAGCGTTCGCGGAACTTCTTCTGGTTGACCGGTTGGCAGGCCTTGACCCCTGCCTGCTCGTCGGTCCCGTGGGAGACGCCTTCGTAATGAACTACGACCGAAAACGGCGTGTAGTACACCTTGCGCCCGGCGGCGCGAACCTTGAAGGCCAGGTCCGAATCTTCGCAGTACGCGGGTGCATAGGCCTCGTCGAACCTGCCCAGCTCGTCGAACAGCGCTTTCGGAATCAGCAACGAGGCGCCGGAGCAGTAATCGACTTCACGGACGTAGTTGAAGCGAGCTGCCTCTGGATCGGCGAGGCGTCCGAAGTTCCACGCGCTGGCGTCGTTCCAGATAATCCCGCCGGCCTCCTGCAGGCGGCCGTCGGGGTACACGAGCTTTGATCCGACCATGCCGCAATCCGGGAAGCGCCGAAAGACATCGAGCATGGCATCCAGCCAGCCTTCCTTGACCTCGGTGTCGTTGTTGAGGAAGTACAGGTACTTGCCACGCGCCATGCCGGCGGCGCGGTTGCAAGAACGCAAGAAGCCCAGGTTCCGGGGGTTGACTTCATAACGCAGCCCGGGCACCCGGCCCAGCACTACCATGTCGGCATCACCCGAAGCGTCATCCACCACCAGTACCTCGTACGACACGATTGGCGGATGCGCGGCGATGGAGCGCAGGCATGTAACGGTGACATCAAGCTTGCCGTAAGCGGGAATCACGACGCTGACGTCCGGCGCCGCATGAACGGGGAAAGCCAGGCCTGCCAACGTCGCCTGCCGTGAAATCCCCGCCGCGGGACTTGTGCCGTCCGAACCGGCCGCCGCCGTCACGACGTGCGACGCAGGCGTGGCGGACGCATGCGCTTGCACCCGAACCTGGCGCAAGCGCATCCGGAAACCGGTGACATTGCCTCGCAGCAACATCGCGAAGCCCCGCAACGGCCTTGTCAGGCGCCAAGAGCGCGAATGGACGACCATCTGCAAAGTGTGTTCCCGTGCCGCGAGTTCTCCCGCCATATTCTCGAGGCGCGCACGCAATCGCACTTGTTCGCCCTGCAAGGAGGCGATTTGTGCATCCAGTTCTTGCGCCCACGCCACTGCCTTCTCGTGGTCGGCCACCGTCCGTGCATGTTGCGTGCGCAAGGCCGACAACTCCTTCTCCTGCCGCTGCGCCCACGCCACTGCCTTCTCGTGGTCGGCCACCGTCCGTGCATGTTGCGTGCGCAAGGCCGACAACTGGATATCCAGTCGCGCGGCCCAGGCACTGCGAGCATCCAGCTCACCCTGCAGTTTCGCTTGCGCTCGCTCCGCCACCAGCTGGATCCGGGTCCGGTCGCCCGCCAGCTCGCTGATCAGACCTGCGCCCCGCTCCAGGCCTTGCGAAAGCACGGGAGCCAGCGCCGCAACGATGGCCCAGGTCGCCTCATCATTGCCTGCACAACGCATGCGAGCGTAGGCATCGTTGGCAAGACGCGCGAGAAAGCTATAGGCAACCGTTCCACGAAAGGCATGGTGGCGTCCAGCACCATCCAAGAAGGCCGCAACCTCTTCCTCGACATCGTCCGGTCGACGTGGCCAGTCGATCCGCAAGGCCGTGGCGATCCGGTTGATGACCTCCCGCCAGTCGGCGAGCAGATCATCGTAGACGACAAGATGCCTGGGGCAGCCCCGACTGGCACGCTCGGCCTCGATCAAATGGCGCAACCACAGCAACCTGACCGTGTCCGGCATTGGCGATCCGGTGCGTGCCGCCAGCGACGCGACCACTTCTTCAGGGTGGCGCGCGACCAGCAGGAATACTGGACGGACGCCACGCGCCTGCAGTGCTTCTCGCCACAATGGCGCCGTGAGGCACAGGCGTGGATCTTTCGTCGCCCATAGGCGGGAGGCCGAAAACTCCCTGTCGACGAGCGCCCCGATGGCATCCCGCGCCATATTGGCTGCCTGTGACGTCGCCCAGCCTTGCGGCAATTCGCGCAGGTCGTCCCAATGGCGATCGAGCCCG
>JAJXWZ010000067.1 GCA_021781345.1 Pseudomonadota bacterium | reverse complement strand
GGATGGATTGGCTCAGGCCTGGAAGCGGACGCCGGCAAAGGGCCGGGGCTGGCAGGTACCGTGATGCGCCAACAGGTTTTGCAAGCGGCGGACGTCGCCGTTGTGCGCGCGGTGCGGATCCTCCGGACCACGCGCAAACCGGGCTTGAAACGAAGCCCGGGTTGCGAAGCTGCGCGCAGGGTAGGGGCGTCCCGGATCGGACGCAAGTGCCCGGGCGCAATTAAAATGCTAAAAATTCGTGACGTTTAGACTACGTTACGCATCAAATGCTGAAGTAACATGATATATATTATCTAAGATGTTGATTATGTTACCTATATTTTCAGGAACGACGGCAAGGATTTCCATCGATCCTTCGCCCGATACGCAATCAAGCACATGGACAGAGTTGTCGCCCGCCGGCCCGGGAACCGTGCCCGGTTCAAGCATCGTTGGCCCCCGCAAATGGCAAAGTCGCCATTTGTGCACGCCGCGGTAATGCAGGCGCGCTACGATTTCCTGCCCGGGATAACAGCCCTTTTCGAGCGAGATCGCACCCAGCCTGCCCAGGCCCAGGGCGGGCGGGAGGAAGTGGCCGCCGTCCGGCGGAAGGGTCGGCCACCCGGCATTGATGTCGGCCAGGCGCCACTGCTCCGAGGCGGCCGGATCGGGCGGTGAGGCGCCCTGTCTCAAGCGCAGGCTGCGGCTGCCCAGGCCGATCACGAAGTCGTGCCGGTCGCGTTCCAGATGCCCCGAAGGCAAGGCCGCGTCGGAGTGCCCATGAAAAGCCGATACGGAGAGCACCGCTTTCGAACGCATCAGATAGCGCCCCAGATCGGCGCGGATTCGCTCAGCTTTCCCGCCACGCAACACGGCGAGCAGGCGTTCGCCACCGAGGTCGGCCAGGTGCATCAGTGCCTGCACGCGCCCGTGGGCGTCGAGCCATGCATTCCATTGCCAGTGCCCCGCCTGCAGTGCCCGAACATCCGCGGAGAATTGCGCCTGGGCGAATCGGCGGGCATCGGGACCCTCGATCAGAAGGCAGTGCACGGGAGCAACGACGACGGCCGCCATGGGCAGTGGCCCTCATGGGAAACCGCGAATTCTAATCCGGCAACCGTGGGTGGGCAGGAACGAACGATCGATGCGAAGATGCCCCCCGAATCCCGCAATGGCTACGCCACCATGACAGCAGACAAGGACAAGCATCCGCCATCCCCGACCGACAAGGTCAGCGTGCCGGTCGCTCCTCGCGAAGATGCCGCACGCGAACGTCCCACGCCCGAAGGCGATGGCCTTGATCCCACCCGCTACGGTGATTGGGAAAAGAACGGTCGCTGCATCGATTTCTGAGAATTTCCCGTAGAACGCGTGCGACCTCGTCGCGATCGTGGCGCGACACGCACGTTGCATTTCGCATCGCGAAGGCATGTCACGTCGCTGCGCGATCTGCCGCCGCGTGCACGGATGCCGGCGGTTTTCCCATGCCGAATCATCACGCAAACTCGGATAGCGCTTCGCAGCGAGGACATGTTCGTGCGACAATTGGGAGTGACCGTTGATTGCCACACCGGCTCCGGGACAGCATCCCGGCCGTCGTGATCAGGAATCCGTCCATGTCCAACACACGTCCTTTGTCCCCCCACCTCGGCATCTACCGCTGGCGGATCAACATGCTGCAGTCGACGCTGCACAGGTTGACGGGCCTGTTCCTTTGCGTGGGAACGTTGCTGCTCGCATGGGGCCTCATCGCCGCGGCGTCCGGGGGCACGCCATGGAATGCATTCACGGCATTCTGCGGCAGCTGGATCGGGCTAGTGTTGTTGTTCCTGTGGTCATGGTCGCTGCTGTTCCATCTTTGCAATGGGATCCAGCACCTGCTGCGCGACATGGGGCGGAATTTCGGCCCGCCCACGCGCGACCGCGCGCACAACCCCGGGTATTGGTCCACCGGCTGGCTGGTGATCGGAGCCAGCGTAGTGCTGGCGTTGCTGGTGTGGGTGATTCTGTTCATGCACGTGGCCGGGGGTGCGGCATGAGCGCCTATCCGGGGCACGAAGATTTGCGTACGCCACTCAAGGTCGCGCGCGGCAATGGAGCAGCCGGCACGGGCGTGCATCATTGGTGGCTGCAGCGCGTCACGGCGGTGGCCCTGATCCCGCTTTCGATCTGGTGCCTGTTTTTCCTCGGCGGCCTGGTGCACGCAGACTATCCGGTGGTATTGGCGGCGATCGCTCAGCCGGTACACGCGGTTTTGCTGATCGTGCTGAGCGCATGCCTGTTCTGGCACGGCGCACTTGGACTGCAGGTCATCATCGAAGATTACGTTCATACCCGCTGGTTGGAAGTGACGCTGCAAATGGCGTTGCGCTTCGGCGCCGTGCTGGGCGCACTGGCCTGCTTCATGGCCGTGCTGTCCGTGTGGCTGACCGGTGCGGGCGCCTATTGAATCGAATCACGCTGATTGAATCCCGGCAAAGGGACAGACATGCCTCGAGAAAGTTACAAGGTCGAAACCCATCAGTACGATGTCGTGGTCGTCGGCGCGGGCGGCGCGGGTTTGCGTGCCACCATGGGCCTCGCCGCCAAGGGGCTGTCCGCGGCGTGTGTCACCAAGGTTTTTCCGACCCGCTCGCACACCGTGGCGGCGCAGGGCGGCGTGGCCGCGGCGCTCGGCAACATGGGTGAGGACGACTGGCGTTACCACTTTTACGACACCGTGAAGGGCGGCGACTGGCTGGGCGACCAGGACGCGGTCGAATACATGTGCCGCGAGGCCATCCCGGCGATCATCGAACTGGAACACTTCGGCGTTCCGTTTTCGCGCACGCCAGATGGCAAGATCTACCAGCGACCGTTCGGTGGCATGACGACCCGTTACGGTGAGGGCACCGCGCAGCGCACCTGCGCCGCGGCGGACCGCACGGGGCACGCGATCCTGCACACGCTGTACACGCAGGCGCTCAAGCACGACGCCAAGTTCTTCGTCGAGTATTTCGCGACCGACCTCGTCAAGGATCCCCGCGATGGCCGCATCACCGGCGTGCTCGCGATCGATCTCAATGAAGGTACCCTGCACCTGTTCCAGGGCCATGCCATCGTGCTGGCGACCGGCGGCTACGGGCGTGCGTACTTTTCTTGCACGTCGGCGCATACGTGTACCGGCGACGGCGGCGGGATGGTGCTGCGGGCAGGGCTGGCCTTGCAGGACCTCGAGTTCGTGCAGTTCCATCCGACCGGCATCTACGGCTCGGGCTGCCTGATCACGGAAGGTTCGCGGGGCGAGGGCGGCTTCCTCACCAACTCCAAGGGCGAGCGCTTCATGGAGCGTTACGCCCCGAATGCCAAGGACCTGGCCTCGCGCGACGTGGTCAGCCGCGCCATCACCATGGAGATCCGCGAGGGTCGCGGGGTCGGCGAACATGCCGACCACGTGCACCTGAACCTCGCGCACCTCGGTGCCGACGTGCTGAAGGAGCGCCTGCCGGGCATTTCCGAAACCGCGCGCATCTTCGCGGGGGTGGACGTGACCAGGGAGCCGATCCCGGTATTGCCGACGGTGCACTACAACATGGGCGGCATTCCGACCAACCATCACGGCGAAGTCGTGCAGAAGGTCGGTGACGACCCCGACGTCGTGGTGCCCGGACTGTACGCGATCGGCGAGGCCGCCTGCGTTTCCGTCCACGGCGCCAATCGGCTCGGTTCCAATTCATTGCTCGACCTGGTCGTGTTCGGTCGCGCCGTGGCCAATCGTTGCGCCGAAGTCATCAAGCCGGACACGCCGCACCACGATCTGCCGTCCGATGCGCTGGACCCGGCGTTGGCGTACCTGGACAGGCTGCGGCATGCCAATGGCGGCACGCCCACCGCCGAGCTGCGCACCAGGATGCAGAAAACCATGCAGGCGGACGCTGCGGTGTTCCGTACCGCGGATTCGCTCAGGCAGGGGTGCGCGAAGATCGACGAAGTATTTGCAGGCTTCGAGGACATCCGCGTCAGCGACCGCTCGCTGATCTGGAACTCGGACCTCGTCGAGACCTTCGAACTGGCAAACCTGCTGGGGCAGGCCGTCGGCACCATGCACTCTGCCGAACAGCGCCCGGAAAGCCGCGGTGCGCACGCACGCGAGGATTTCCCCGAACGCGACGACGCCCACTGGATGAAGCACACGCTGGTGACGGTCGACGACGAGGGCCGCTGCGCCTTCGATTACCGACCGGTGCACTCCAACACCATGACCGACGAGGTCAAGAGCATCCCGCCGAAGAAAAGGGTGTATTGATGGAAGGTGCGGGAATGGTGGTGTATGCCCGCCGAGTCCGCCTGTTCACTGTCCACAGTTTCCGGATCCCAAGAAATGGCTGAATTCACGCTGCCGAAAATGTCGAAGGTGCAGAAGGGCAAGCGCTTCGCCGCGAAGCCCGGCGCCAAACAGGTTCGCAACTTCAAGGTTTATCGCTGGGATCCGGACACCGGCGGCAACCCGCGCCTCGATACCTACGAAGTCGATGTCAGCGGCTGCGCGATGGTCCTCGACGTCCTGCTGAAGATCAAGAACGAGATCGACCCGACCCTGACGCTGCGGCGCTCCTGCCGCGAGGGCGTATGTGGTTCGTGCGCGATGAACATCGACGGCGAAAACACGCTGGCCTGCATAAAGGGGCTGGACGAATTGCCGGCCGGGGACGTCAGCATTTATCCGCTTCCGCACATGCCGGTGGTCAAGGACCTGGTGCCCGACCTCACGCACTTCTACGCCCAGTACGCCTCGATCAAGCCGTGGCTGCAAACGGAGAGTTCGCCCGGTTCCCGCGAACGCCTGCAATCGCCGGAGGACCGCAAGCACCTCGATGGCCTGTACGAGTGCATCCTGTGCGCATGCTGTTCCACCTCGTGCCCGAGTTACTGGTGGAATCCCGATCGCTTCCTCGGCCCGGCGATCCTGCTGCAGGCTTACCGCTGGATCATCGACTCGCGCGACGAGGCCACCGGCGAACGCCTGGACGACCTTGATGATCCTTTCAAGCTTTATCGCTGCCACACGATCATGAACTGCACGAACACGTGCCCCAAGGGCCTGAATCCGGCAAGGGCGATCGGCGAGATCAAGCAGTTGCTGGTCAACCGAACCGTCTGATCGCGCGGGTGCATCGGGAAGCCCCGCCTTGCCAGTGCCCCCCGCACGCCTGAAGCGACTGCAGTGGAGGTGCCGCCGCGGCACCCGCGAGCTCGACGCATTGCTGGGAGGCTGGCTGCAGGACCACGGAGCCTCCATGGACGAAGCACACTTCGCGACGTTCGACGCCTTGCTGGAGCGCCAGGATCCGGAACTGTGGGATTGGCTGATGGGCAACGCCGAGCCGCCACGCGCGGACTGGCGCGAGATCGTGGACGAGATCCGCCTGCGGGCAGGATTCGCACCGTGAAGACCGGGCCGACCATCGGATTCCGCTGCCGGCACTCGCCGACACTGCTCGTGGCGACCGTCCTGGTTTCTGTCCTGGCCGTTCTCGCCGTGATCCTTGCCGCAATGCCGCACTGGCTGCATGCGATCCTGATCGCGTGCATTGGCGGCTATGCGGGCTCGGCGCTGTACCGCTCGGCGCGCCCGCGGGTTCGTTCCGTGCTGTGGCGCGAAGATGGAAGCGTCGAACTGGTACTGCGCAACGACGGTGCGATGGCACACGGTATCGTCCAGAACGCACGGGTGATGGGGCCACTGATCGTCCTGACGCTGCGCTGGCCGCCACGCGAACGTACCCACTTGTGGCTGCTGCCCGACAACCTCGACGCCGATACCCGCCACCTGTTGCGCACGCGGCTTGGCTCCGATGCCATGGGCGAACTGGTGTCGGGGAACGCCGACAGCGATTGATGGTCTGAACCGCTTGCCCGGACCCGCGGGCATCTGTCACGCTTGGCCACACGCCGGCGGGACGGCCCGAATCCCGATCCCTTCCGCCAGTCCGCCCCGCATGTTCCGTCCCCTCGAGCTCTTCATCGGTACCCGCTACATCCGCGCCAAACGGCGCAACCATTTCATTTCCTTCATCAGCGTGGTGTCGATGCTGGGCTTGGTCATC
>JAJXWZ010000199.1 GCA_021781345.1 Pseudomonadota bacterium | reverse complement strand
GCAATGCCCTCTACCAATACACGTTCTCCGGCGATATCAACGGTTCGCCCATTTCCATGGCCAGCACCGGGGCCAATGCCGGCACCGGTGTGCCCGACCAATTGGTCGGCCAAATTGCCGCGGCCAGCCAACCACTCGCGTGCGACCGGTTCAAACGCCGTGTCTGCGGATATTTGGGCCGTCAGCTTGTCGAGCTTGCGTTGTGCGCTCGGATCGGATCCGGCGATGAGCATTTTTCGGGCGTCATCTCGTCGGCGTCGAGCGTCGACCAGCGAGACTGCGGGGTACACCCCCAGACTCAACATCCTCTGCTTGCCTGCGAAACGATAGCGATAGCGCCAGTAGCGCGCGCCGGTCGGCTGCACTTCGATGTTCAGACCACCGCCATCGGCGACACGGTACAGCTTGGACCCAGGCTTCAGGTTCCGCAGCTTGGCATCGGTCAGCATTGCGAGTAACTCTCCCGGTTTGGCATCGCGAGATGAGATATTACTCTCTAAGTTACTCTCAGTTATCACGGGCTTCAGCGGGACACCTTGAAACCGCAAGGCATAAAAAAACCCGCTGTTATGCGGGTTTCAAGGGAATTTCAGGTTGTTGTTGGATGACATGAAACCATGTAATGGCGCCCGAACTTGGACTCGAACCAAGGACCCCCAGATTAACAGTCTAGTGCTCTAACCAGCTGAGCTATTCGGGCAGCAAGCCGCTCATTATCGCGGCTGCGGTTTCGGCTGTCAAAATCCGCACCGCACTGAAAGTGCCAGGATGGCCGGGGCCGCGGCGGCCAACGCGCCCACGCGCCGAACCACGCCAGCCGGCGTCTCGACCGCGTTGGGGCGACGGGAAACATCCGCCCTCGATGCCCACCCAGCCGATTGCGGGAACGAGCCCGCTTCAGGTATTCGGAATCATCAGCACCTGCCCGGCCTGGATGCCTCCGCCCGCCTGGATCTTGCTGGAGTTCACCGAGCGCAGGGCGCTCATGGTGACGCCGTAATGGCGGGCGATACCGGAGAGGGTCTCGCCGGGCGACACCTTGTGCATGTCCTGGAAGGCATCGCCCACGTCCGGGGCCTGGCCCCTGGATGCGAGCACCACCGGCTGGCGCGCCGGAGCAGCCGGGTCCGGCCTGGTGGCATCGCCTGCCGCGGCGACTTCGGTCCCGGTGTCGAGCGTGAGGTGCATTCGCTTGTTGCGCTCCGCCGCGAACCACGTGCCCGGCGGCGGGGTGGTTTCGAAATACTGTTTGACGCCGGCCAGGATCGCTTGTGCGAGTTGCTCGCGGTCGCGACTGCTGTCCAGCCTCCGCTCGTCCCTGCGGTTGCTGATGAACGCGGTTTCGACGAGGATCGAAGGCACGTCCGGCGAACGCAGCACCACGAAGTTCGCCCCCTGGACGGTGTTGCGATACAGCGGACCGACCTTGCCGAGCGCCGACAGCACGTCGCCGCCGACTTCGTGTGCCGCGTGCATGCTGGCACCCTGGGAAAGGTCCAGCAGCACCGACGCCAGCATGTGGCTTTTGTTGTCCAGCGACACGCCGCCGATCAGGTCGGAGGCGTTTTCGCTATTGGCCAGCCACTTGCCGGCCTCGCTCTGCTTGCCATGGGTCGAGAGCACCCACACCGACGCGCCGCGTGCATCGCAGTAATCCGGACATGAGTTCGCGTGGATCGACACGAACAGGTCGGCCTTGTGCTGGCGCGCGATCTCGAAACGCTTCTGCAGCGGCACGAAGTAGTCACCCTTGCGCGTCAGCACCGCGTGCATGCCAGGCTGCGCGTCGATCAGCTTGGCCAGGTCCTCCGCGACCTCCAGGGTGACGTTCTTTTCAAGCGTGCCGCCCTTGCCGCGCGCCCCCGGGTCGTCCCCGCCGTGGCCGGCGTCGACCGCGACCACCACCGGGCGCGGCTGGCCGTGCGCGATGTCCTGGTCGATGGTCTGCACGATCCGCGAGGGTTGTCCATCGGGCGTGCCAAGGTCCACGACCAGCCGATAGCCATACTGCGGGGTCGGATTGAGCAGGAAGCTCTTGGGGTGCGCTTGCCTGTCCAGGTCGAGCACGATCCGGGCCTTGCCATGGAAGCGGCCAATGCGCATGTCCTTGACCACGCCCTTGCCTGGCTTGGCGCCGACACCCTTGCCGAAGACCCCGTTGTCCAGGTCGATCACCACCCGGTCCGGCTTGCCCAACTGGAACAACTGGTAGTCCACCGGGCCGGACAACTCGAAGATCACGCGGGTCGAATCGGGGCCACCCCAGATCCGCACCGCCTTCACGGTGCTGGAATCGGCGGCCGGCGCCGCAGCCACGACGGCTGCGCTGGCGACTGCCGCCCAGCTGAACAGGAAAACCGACAGCAGTTGGCGCAAGATCCCCCTCATGGAGGCGAATTCAACCGCAAGCCGGGCCGGATTGCAAGCGTTTTCCCTTTGTTATCCGATGGCTGCGTGCGCTTTGTAGATTTTTAGTCAGAAAACACGGCCAACTATCGGTGACAAGACCCCGCCCGAGCGTCGTTCAACCCAGCTGGTCCAGCCAGCGCCGGCTTCGTGGCGATCCCGGAATCAGCCGTGCGGTGCGGCCTTCGTCCGCATGCTCCAGCACCACGTCGAGGTCGGCCACAGGCAAGGCCCCCAAGCCGCGCTCGGGCCACTCGACCAGCACCAGTGATTCGGCGGCTTCCAGTTCGTCCAGGCCCAGCCACTCCAGTTCACCCGGTGCGGCGATCCGGTACAGGTCGAGGTGGAAGGCATCGTGGCCATTCACCGCGTAGCGTTCGAGCAGGCTGTAAGTCGGGCTCTTGATCCGCTCGCCCACGCCCAGCGCACGCAACAGCGCCCTGGCAAAGGTCGTCTTGCCGGCCCCCAGCTCGCCCCGCAAGTACAGCACGCCGCCATCCAGCAGCATCGGCGCAAGTCGTTGAGCCAGCGCTTCCGTCGCGGCTTCGTCGGGCAACGGCAGCGCCAGGCCCCGGTCGACTTCAGGCGCGGCCATTGACCAACGCCCGCAAATAGACGAACAGATCGGAAGCGAGTAGCCCACGTTCGCCCGCGCGCGCCGCGAGGTCGGCCGCCCTGGCGTGCAACCCCGTTCCGAGGCAGGCCGCGTCCCACGGGGACAAGCCTTGTGCCAGCAGTGCCGCGATCACGCCTGTGAGAACGTCGCCCATGCCACCCGAGGCCATGCCGGGGTTGCCCCACGGGCACACCGCCATGCGACCGTCGGGATCGGCGACCAGGCTGCCCGCACCCTTCAGCACCACCACGGACCGGAATCGCTGCGCCAACGCGCGTGTACCGGCGAAGCGGTCCGCTTGCACGTCGGCTGTCGAGGTGCCGAGCAGGCGCGCGGCCTCGCCGGGGTGCGGCGTCAGTACGCAGGCCGGCGGCAACGCGCGTGGGTCCGCCGCCAGCAGGTTCAGGCCATCGGCGTCCAGCACCGTCGGCTTGCCCGCATCCAGCGCGGCTTGCCACAAGCCGCGCCCCCAATCGTCCTGCCCCAGCCCCGGCCCGATCGCGAGCACGCTCGCGCGTGCCAGCAGGGGTTCGAGGTTGCGCGGTACGTGCACGCCGTGCGGCATCAACTCCGGGCGGGCACCCAGGATCGGGCCGACATTGGCTTCTCGCGTCGCCACGCTGACAAGGCCGGCACCGATCCGCGCCGCCGCCTCGGCGCACATCCGCACTGCTCCGCCCGCGCCCAGGTCGCCTCCGATCGCGAGCACGTGCCCGTAGCTGCCCTTGTGGCTGTCGCGCGGCCGCGCAGGCATGGCCTGCGGCACCAGCAACGTGGCATCAGGGCTTGACTGCGCGTACACCCGCTCCGGAATATCCAGCGTGGAGAGACTTCGCTCCCCGCAGTGATCCGCCCCCCGTGCGGTGAACATTCCGCGTTTCCAGCCCACGAAACACACCGTCGCCGTCGCGTGCACGCAAGGCTCGAAGGCCATGCCGGTATCGGCCGCGAGGCCACTCGGGACATCCAGCGCCAGCACCGGATTCGGTTGCGCGTTCAAGGCTTCGATCAGCGTCGCCGCATTGCCATCCGGCGCCCGGTTCAAACCGGAACCGAACACCGCATCCACGTGGACCTCGGCGTCGGGCAGCGCCGCCGGTGCCGACGCCATCACGCCGCCTTCGCGCAGGAAGCGCTCGCGCGCGCGCGCGGCATCGCCCGTGGACTGTCCGGCGGTTGCCACCACGGCAACCTGCAATCCCTCTGCGCGCGCCAGCGCCGCGAGCATGAATCCGTCGCCGCCGTTATTGCCCGGACCGCACGATACGCACAAACTGCGCGCCTGCGGCCAGCGTCGCCTCAATGCGTCGAGGGCCGCCCGCGCGGCGCGTTCCATCAATTCGATTCCGGCGATGCCGGCGTCGATCGCGGCGCGATCCAGCGCGCGCACCTGCGCGGTGGTGTAGAGCGTGGATTGCGGATCGTGACCGGGCATCGCTTGATCCTACAATGGACCGATGCAGACAGGCAGCACACCCAGCGCCGCGGGCGTCGATTTGGTCGCGCTTGCCGCGCGCATCAAGGGCTGGGCGACGGAACTCGGTTTCGCCAAGGCCGGGATCGCCGGCATCGAGCTGGAAGAGGACGAGGCGCGCCTGCTCGAATGGCTGCGCCAGGGCCGCCACGGCAGCATGGACTACATGGCGAGCCATGGCCGCAAGCGCAGCCGACCGGCGGAGCTGCAGCCGGGCACGCTGCGCGTGATCTCGGCACGCATGGACTATTTCCCGTGCGACCCGGATGCCGACGTTGCCTGGGCGACGCTGCACGATAGCGAGCGCGCCTACATCGCCCGCTACGCGCTCGGCCGCGACTACCACAAGCTGATCCGAAATCGCCTGCAGAAACTCGCCGACCGCATCGCCGCCGAAACCGGACCATTCGGTTATCGCGCCTTCGCCGACTCCGCGCCGGTGCTGGAGAAGGCGCTGGCGCGCAACGCCGGCCTCGGCTGGATCGGCAAGCACACCCTGCTGCTGGATCGCGATGCAGGGTCGTGGTTTTTCATCGGCGAGCTCTACACCGACTTGCCGCTGCCGGTGGACAAGCCGGCAAGTGCACACTGTGGCAGCTGCACGCGTTGCATCGAGGTGTGCCCGACGCAAGCCATCACCGGTCCGTACCAGCTGGACGCACGCCGCTGCATCGCTTACCTGACGATCGAATCGAAGGACGCGATCCCCGAGGAACTGCGCCCGCTGATCGGCAATCGCGTCTTCGGTTGCGATGATTGCCAACTAGCCTGTCCGTGGAACAAGTTCGCCCAACCCACCCGCGAGGAAGCCTTCGCGCCACGCCACGGCCTCGAAGGCGCGAAGTTGGCGGAGTTGTTCGCGTGGACCGAAAGCGATTTCCTGACAAAAACCGAGGGCATGCCGATCCGGCGCGCCGGATACGCCGGCTTTTCTCGCAACGTGGCCGTGGCGCTGGGCAACGCGCCACCTTCAAGACAAGTGCTGGATGCGCTGCACGCGCGTGCCGACGATCCTTCCCCGATGGTGCGCGAACACGTCGCCTGGGCGCTGGCCGTGCAGGAGCGCAGGCACGCCACGAGAAGGGGTTGAACCGAGCGAAGCCGCCGTCGACGTGACGCAGTCGGGATGGTCCTCCCCGTGTGCCGTGATCAGGCCGCCGCCATCTGCTTCGGGATCGCGGTGTTGGTGCGCGCGATGTGGTTGTCGGCGTCGACATAGACCAGCTTCGGCTGGTGCTGGGCGGCCTCCGCCTCGGTCAGCGACACGAAGGCGGCGATGATCAGCAGGTCGCCCGGCTGGGCGCGATGGGCGGCGCTGCCATTCACCGAGATGATGCCGCTGCCTTCCTCGGCACGCAGCGCATAGGTGACGAAACGCTCGCCGTTGTTGACGTTCCACGCATGGATCTGCTCGTATTCGCGCACGCCGGCCGCGTCCAGCAGGTCGCCGTCGATCGCGATCGAGCCTTCGTAGTGCAGCTCGGCGTGGGTCACGGTCGCGCGATGGATCTTGCCTTTGAGCATGTTCAGTTGCATGGGCTGCCTCCGGCTTCCAAGAGTGCCGTGGCCCTCCATTATAACCGCTGAACGCCCCCTTGCTGCGCCGCACAAGTGCCGTTGGCCGCAGTCGGAGCCGCTTTCGTGAAAGCCAGGCCAGGGAAGGCCGCTCTGGGGCTCCCTGGCCGGAGTCATTGCCG
>JAJXWZ010000189.1 GCA_021781345.1 Pseudomonadota bacterium | reverse complement strand
GCTGCTGCCGGATTTGTTCCTCGACTGACGCCGGTGCTTGAAACGGCGTCGTGCTGGTCGCAGGTCGGGTGTCTCCCGGTACCTGATGGAGTCAATCGTGAGATATCTTCACACCATGATCCGCGTGAGCGACCTCAACGCCGCGCTGCGCTTTTTCCGCGACGGGTTGGGCTTGCGCGAGGTACGCCGGCGCGAGGTGCCGCAGGGCCGGTTCACGCTCGTGTTCCTGGGCGCCGACGAGACGCCGGACGCCGAGATCGAGCTGACCTACAACTGGCCGGGCCCGGATGCCGGTGCGCGCGAGGACTATGGCAGCGCACGCAACTTCGGGCATCTCGCGTTTCGCGTCGATGACATCTACGCGACCTGCGCGCGCCTGCAGTCGATGGGCGTGATCATCAATCGTCCGCCGCGCGACGGCCACATGGCCTTCGTGCGCTCACCCGACCTGATTTCGATCGAGCTGCTGCAGAAGGGCGACGCGCTACCGCCTGCCGAGCCCTGGGCGTCGATGCCGAATACCGGCACGTGGTGACCTTACCCGGCCAGCGCCCGCTGCAGATCCGCGACCAGGTCGTCGGCATGCTCGAGGCCCACCGACAGGCGCAGCAGGCCGGGTGGCGAGGTGGGTTGCGCGCCCTCGACCGATGCGCGGTGTTCGACCAGCGACTCGCAGCCGCCCAGCGAGGTGGCGTTGATGAACAGACGCAGCCTGCTCGCGACGGCAAGCGCGGATTCACGTCCACCGCGTACCTCGAATGACACCATGCCGCCGAAGGCGCGCATCTGCCGTGCCGCCAATGCGTGTTGCGGATGCGTGGCCAGGCCCGGATAGTGCACGCGCTCGACCTGCGGGTGCGCCGCCAGTGCGGCCGCTACGGCGCCGGCATTGCGGCCATGCCAGGCCATGCGCGCGGGCAGCGAGCGCAGCCCGCGCAGGCACAGCCACGCGGCGAGCGGCGAGGCGCTTGCGCCGGCCAGCTTGCGCAGGTTCCAGCACTCGGCGGCCAACGCGGCGTCGGCGCGAAACACCAGCGCGCCGCCCATCACGTCGCTGTGGCCGCCGATGTACTTGGTGGCCGAATGCAGCACGATGTCCGCGCCCAGCGCGAGCGGTTGCTGCAGGCAGGGCGTGGCGAAGGTGCTGTCGACCAGCAGCTGCGCGCCGGCGCCGTGCGCCAGCGCGGCCAGCGCGGCGATGTCGCTGATCTTCAGCAGCGGATTGGAGGGCGATTCGGCCCAGATCAGGCGTGTGTCAGGGCGCAGCGCGGCGCGCGTGGCGTCGGGATCGGCGAGATCGACGAAGGCGAAATGCAGCCCCCAGCGTTGCCCGTAGTGCTGCAACAGCGCGCGGTAGCCGTGATACACGTCATCGGGCATGACCACGTGCGCGCCGGCCGGCAGCGCCTGCAGCACGGTAGTACCCGCGGCCATGCCGGTGGCGAAGAGCAGCGTGCGAGCACCGCCCTCCAGCGCGGTCAGCGCCTGCTCGAAGCGTTGCTGGGTCGGATTGTCATAGCGCTGGTACAGCAGGCCGTGCGGCAGGCTGCCGTCGGGGGCATGCTCGAAGGTGGTCGACAGATGCAGCGGCGGGGTCACCGCGCCGGTCTCGGGATCCGGCTCGGCGCCGGCGTGCACGGCCAGGGTTTCGAAACGCATCATGGGATCCTCGGGATCATCGGATCGGGCGCGATCACGGCGAGCGTAGCGCAGTCGTTCACGGCGCGGGATCGCGTCATGCCCGATGGCTGGAGGCGGGCGCGGCATAATGGGTTCACTCCTGCATCGATCTCTCCATGAGCACTCACGAATCCGGTTCCGCCACCGCCGCGCTGGTCGCCACCGCACAGCACTACTTTGTCCCGGTGTATCGGCCGCGCGCGGCGGTGCTCGATCGCGGTCTTGGTGCGCGGCTGTGGGATATCGAGGGCCGGGAGTACGTCGATTTCGCCGCCGGCATCGCCGTTTGCGGCCTCGGCCACGCCGATCCCGAGCTGGTTGCGGCGCTGTCCGCGCAGGCGACCAGGCTCTGGCATACCAGCAACGTGTTCCTGAGCGAACCGGCGATCCGTCTGGCCGAGGAGCTGGTCGCGGCCTCCGGCTTCGCGACGCGGGTGTTCCTCTGCAATTCGGGCGCCGAGGCCAATGAGGCCGCCATCAAGCTGACCCGGCGCTGGGCGGCGGCGCAGGGGCGCCCGCCCGAGCGTCGCGTGATACTCAGCTTTCAAGGTTCGTTTCACGGCCGCACGCTGGCGACCGTCACCGCCACCGCCCAACCCAAGTACCAGGAAGGCTACGAGCCGCTGCCGGCGGGCTTTCGCTACGCCGCCTTCAACGATCCGGATGCGGCGGCGGCGGCGCTGGCGCCCGGCGATGTGGCGGCCGTGCTGGTCGAGCCGGTGCAGGGCGAGGGCGGGGTGATGCCGGCGGCCCCCGGTTTTCTCGCGGCGTTGCGCGCGCTCTGCGATGACCATGACGCGCTGCTGATCTGCGACGAGATCCAATGCGGCATGAGCCGTACCGGAACCCTGTTCGCTTATCCGCAAGACCGTGTGGTTCCCGACATCGTCACCCTGGCCAAGGCGCTTGGCGCCGGCTTTCCGATCGGCGCGATGCTGGCGGGGCCGAAAGTGGCCGAAGTGCTGCAGTACGGCGCGCACGGATCGACCTTCGGCGGCAATCCGCTGGCGGCGGCGGTCGCGCGTGTCGCGCTGCGCCGGCTGGCCGCGCCCGAGCTGCTGGCCAACGTCGAGCGCCAGGCGCAGGCGCTGCGCGCCGGTCTCGAGCGCATCCAGGCGAAACTTGGCGTTTTCAGCGAGGTGCGTGGTCGCGGGCTGATGCTCGGCGCGGTACTGGCGGAACCGTATCGTGGCCGGGCAGGCGACGTGCTTGATCACGCCCATCGCGCCGGGCTGCTGCTGTTGCAGGCCGGGCCCGACGTGTTGCGCCTGGTGCCGCCGCTGGTACTGACCGATGCCGACGTCGCGGAAGGCCTCGATCGGCTGCACGACGCCCTGTGTGCTTTTCTGGAGGGCTGAACGGCTGCTCCGATCAGTCGCCGCGAGCAATTCGAAAGGCGTGACGCGCGGCATCCAGCGTTGCGGCGATATCGTGCTCGCTGTGAGCAGTCGACATGAATCCGGCTTCGAAGGCGCTGGGTGCGAGGTAGATGCCGCGCTCGAGCATGGCGTGGAAGAAGCGACGGAAAGCGGCGACATCGCAAGCCGTCGCCTGTGCGTAGGTCTCGATCGGCCCGATTCCGAAGAACAGCCCGAACATGCCCGGCACGCGGTTGATCGCGAACGGCACGCCGGCCTCGCCGGCACAGGCCTCGAGGCCGTCGGTCAGCAGCCGCGTCTTGCGGTCGAGCTCGGCGTGGAAACCGGGTTGGGACACCAGTTCCAGCATCGCCAGGCCCGCCGCCATGGCCACCGGATTGCCGCTGAGCGTGCCGGCCTGATAGATCGGACCGGCCGGCGCGATCTGCTGCATCAGGTCGCGGCGCCCGCCGTAGGCGCCAACCGGCATGCCGCCGCCGATGATTTTGCCCAGCGTGGTCAGGTCCGGAGTCACCCCATACAATTGTTGTGCGCCGCCGGGTGCGACGCGAAAGCCGGTCATCACCTCGTCGAAGATCAGCAGCGCGCCGGATGCGGTGCACAGCGCGCGCAGCGCTGCGAGAAATCCCGCGCGCGGCGGGATGCAGTTCATGTTGCCGGCAACAGGTTCGACGATCACGCAGGCGATCCGGTCGCCGAACGCGGCGAACAGCGTTTTCGCAGCCTCGGCGTCGTTGTAGGGCAGGGTCAGGGTGAGGTCGGCCAGTGCCTTGGGCACGCCGGGTGAATCGGGCAGGCCCAGCGTCAGCGCGCCGGAGCCCGCCTTGACCAGGAAGGCGTCGCCGTGGCCGTGATAGCAGCCTTCGAACTTGACCACGGTGTCGCGCCCGGTGGCGCCGCGCGCGAGGCGGATCGCGGCCATCGTCGCCTCGGTGCCGGAGTTGACCATCCGTACCATCTCGATCGACGGTACCAGGCCCGTGATCAACTCGGCCATCGCCACTTCGGCAGCACAGGGTGTGCCGAAGGACAGGCCGTTGCCGATCGCGCGCTCGACCGCCACGCGCACCGCCGGGTGATTGTGGCCCGCGACCATCGGCCCCCAGGAGCTGACATAGTCGATGTAGCGCTTGCCCTCGACGTCCCACAGGTACGGGCCTTCGGCGCGTGCGGTGAAGAAGGGCTCGCCGCCCACGGACTTGAACGCGCGTACCGGTGAGTTGACGCCGCCGGGCAGCAGTGCGCGGGCGCGCTGGAAGAGATCGTGATTGGAAGTCATGAGGCCCCGTGCATGGGTTCGAAAAGATCGGCGTAGCGCCGCGCCGCGGCACGCACATCGACAGCGCCGAAGACACCCGAGACGACCGCCAGCAGATCGGCGCCCGCGTCGATCAGCGCACCGCCATTGTCGGGCGTGATGCCGCCGATCGCCACCCGCGGCAGGCCCAGCGCAGCCGCGTCGCGCAACAATGCCGGCGATGCGGGACGCGCGTGCGGCTTGGTTGGCGAGGGATGGAACGCGCCGAATGCAAGATAGTCCGCACCAGCTGCGGCGAGTTGTCGCGCCCGTGGCAGCGAGTCATAGCATGACGCGCCGATGATTGCGCCCGGACCCAGCCGGGCCCGGGCCGTGGTGATGTCGGTATCCTGTTCGCCAAGATGCACGCCGGCGGCGCCAACGGCCGTTGCCAATGCGATGTCGTCGTTGATGATCAGCGGTATGCCATGCACCTGGCACAGCGCCTGCAACGCAGCGGCCTCGGCGTGACGACGGGCGTGAACGGTGCTCTTGTCGCGGTACTGCAGCATGCGGGCGCCGCCTGCCAGCGCGGCTCCCGCGACCATCAGCAGATCGTCGCGCGGGCCATCGGTGATGGCATACAGCCCGCGCATTGGCGGGTGTCGCTGCAATGCGTGCATGGGATCACGCACCGGCTTTCGTTGCAGCCCCACGCCTGCGACAATGCCCGGCTGCCATCCAGCGATCGTGCCTGTTCATGAATGCGTCCGACTACAAGAAGTACATGTGCGTGGTGTGCGGCTTCATCTACGACGAGGCGCTCGGCTTGCCCGAGGAGGGCCTGGTGCCGGGCACCCGCTGGGCGGACATCCCCGAAACCTGGACCTGTCCCGATTGCGGTGTCACCAAGGCCGACTTCGAGATGATCGAAACCGGTTGACCGCAATCGGCCCGCGGCGAGCCCTGATCGCGCACGACTCTGCCCGCCAGCGGCCCGACCGGCACGGTGCAATACCGTCTGGTCGGAGGTGAATCATGCGCTGCTTCATACCATTGGAAGACGATTTGCCGGCTGAGGCGGATGCCGCGTTTCGCCTGGTTCCGTATCAGGTCGGCATGGCTTGCGGTCATCGGGTGTGCATCGGGTCTCAGTGCACCGGCCCCACTTCGCCGTCGATCGACAACTGGTCGCCGACACGGGCTCCGATGCGGGTCGCCGTGCCGGCCGCCAGTTCGAGCACGTAGCGCGCCGGCTTCCCGCTGGGGTAGGTCGGGCAGGGGTCGTGTGAGCAAGGCGGGACATCCGTCTGCATCGAGACCAGCTTGCGTGCGTCGTCAAAGAACAGGATGTCCAGGGGAATCAGCGTGTTCTTCATCCAGAACCAGCGCTGGTTGCTGTGGCGAAACACGAACAGCATGCCGCGGTCGGCCGCCAAGTGGGTGCGATTCATCAGTCCTTGGGCGCGACTGAGATCATTGGACGCCACCTCCGCACTGAATGGATGGCCCTGCAGTCGCAGCGGCACAGCCGTCATGGCGGCATGGCAGCTGCCGGCGATCAGGGTTGCGCACAGGGTGGTCACCTGGACAAATGATCGCATCCGCTTGCTCCGCATCGATACCGGCGGGCAGTGTAGCGTGGGGACCTGCGGGGTCTTGACCTCCCGTCGTCGTCTCTCCGGACGGCCGATCTCGCGGCTGCACGCCGTATCCAGCCGCCGGACACTTCCACTGCGTGCGGCCGCTGCGCTATGCTCATCGACCCGCGCTGCTACAGCCCGTATCCAGATCAGCCATCGACCGTCGCATGTTGCATCTTGGCTGTTGACGGTCCATGAAACGGATGTAGAATGTGCGGCTCGGCGGAGCGAAAGGCTCTGCGGTTGGGTGCGACGAGGCCCGGCGGGAAGGGATCTTTGACAGTGT
>JAJXWZ010000069.1 GCA_021781345.1 Pseudomonadota bacterium | reverse complement strand
TGGCCGGCGCGGGTTCCGGCAAGACCCGCGTGATCAGCGAGAAGATCGCGCACCTGGTCGAACGCGGCCTGGTCGCGCCCGACAGGATCGCCGCCATCACCTTTACCAACAAGGCTGCACGGGAGATGCGCGAACGCGTCGCCAAGCGCGTTCAGGCCGACGCCGCCGAGGCGCTGAGCGTATGCACCTTCCACGCGCTCGGCCTTAAATTCCTGCAGATCGAGCACGCAAGCGCGGGGCTGCGGCGCAATTTTTCGGTACTTGATGCCGACGACAGCGCGGGCCTCGTGAAGGAGCTGGCCGGCGCGGCGGCGAAATCGGACAAGCTGTTCCAGCTGCGCTCGCTGCTGTCGCGCCTGAAGGGCGACGGGCTCACGCCCGAGGCGGCTCGGGATGCCGCGCGCACGCCGCGCGAAATGGAAGCCGCGCAACTTTACGCCGACTACCAGCGGCGGCTGGCTGCCTTCAACGCGGTGGATTTCGATGACCTGATCCGCCTGCCGGTGGCGGTGCTGGAACGCGACGCCGAGGCGCGCGCGGCCTGGCGCGAACGCATCCGCTACCTGCTGGTGGACGAGTGCCAGGACACCAACGCCGCGCAATACGCGTTCCTGAAACTGCTGGCGGGCGAGCGTGGCGCATTCACCTGCGTGGGCGACGACGACCAGTCCATCTACGCCTGGCGAGGCGCCGATCCGGGCAACCTCGACAAGCTGTCGTCCGACTACCCGGCGTTGCGCGTCATCAAGCTCGAACAGAACTACCGCTGCGCGCAACGCGTGCTGCGCGCGGCCAACGCCCTGATCGCGCACAATCCGCACGCGCATCCGAAACGACTGTGGAGCTCCCACGCCGACGGCGAACTCATCCGCGTGCTGGAATGCCGTGATGCCGAACACGAGGCCGATCGCGTCGCCGCGCAACTCCTGTTGCTGCGCGACAAGCACAAGCTCGCGTGGTCGGATTGCGCGGTGCTGTATCGCGGCAACCACCAGTCGCGACCACTGGAAAAGGCGCTGCAGATGGCTCGGGTCCCCTATCAACTGACCGGAGCGCTGGGCTTCCTCGATCGCGCCGAGGTCAAGGACGTGCTGGCTTACCTGCGCCTCGTCGCCAATCCGGACGACGATGCGGCCTTCCTGCGCGTGGTCAACGTGCCGCGCCGCGAGATCGGCGCGACCACGCTGGAGCGGTTGGGCGAACTTGCGCTGTCGAAGCACCTTTCGATGCTGCGCGCCGCGCGCAGCCCGGCGGCGCTGCAGCAACTCGCCGCTCGTCCGGCCGCGGCGCTGGCCGGGTTCGTCGACCTGATTGATGCGCTGTCGCAGCACGCCCGGCACGCCAGTGCCGCCGACCTGGTCGAGGAAGTGCTGGCGCGGACGCACTATGCCGGCCACCTGGCGCACGGATCGAAGAGCCCGGCGCTGCAGGCGCGCAGGCTCGACAACGTGCGCGAGCTGGCCGGCTGGTTCCGGGCAATGGCTGCCGGCCGCGCGCGCGCCGGCGACCTCGCCGCGCAGCTCGCGTTGCTGGGCCACGCCGACCGCGACGATGGCGGCGACGCGGTGCGACTGATGACGCTGCACGCGGCCAAGGGCCTGGAGTTCCGCTCGGTGCACATCGTCGGTTGCGAGGACGGCACGCTGCCGCACGAGGGCGCGATCGACGAAGGCCGGCTGGACGAGGAGCGCCGCCTGCTGTACGTCGGCATCACCCGCGCGAAGCAATGGCTGCACCTGAGTTACGGCGTGCAGGGCCGGCGCTACGGACAGACCTTCAAGCAGAAACCTTCCCGATTCATCGACGAGCTGCCCGGTGCGGAACTGCACCGCGACGGCGCCGACCCCGAAGCCGAGGCGCAAGCGCGGCGCGACGTGGCTGCGGCACAACTCGCGAAGATCGCCGCGATGCTGGGGTGAGCATCGACGCCGTTGCGGCGAAGGCCGGGGGCAGCAACGAATATCGGCTCAGCCGATGGCGATGGGGCCGTTGGCCAAGGCCGCGGCTTCGCGGCGAGCAATCCAGTTTCGCGTTGGCGCCCGGCACGTGCCCCGCCGGGCGTCCGTCTCCAGCGCAACGAGGCGTCTCTGCATTCCTCCCGCGGGCACATGCCGCAAAGGCCTCCCGCGCCCGTTGCTATCATCGCCCACCATGTCCGAATCGCCACCGTTTCCGCGCAGGCTGCTCGCACCGCGCCACTGGCCGGCGTGGCTCGGGGTCGGGTTCATACGCCTCCTCGTGCTTCTGCCGGCTCCCTGGATCCTCGCGCTGGGCGCGGCCTTCAGTGGGGCGGCTTCGCCGCTGTTGCGCACGCGCCGGCACGTGATCGCGCGCAACCTCGAACTTTGTTTCCCGGACATGGACGCCGCGCAACGCGAGGCCCTGCGCTTCGAAGCCACACGCGAGATGGGACGGATGCTCGGCGAGTTCGCGCTGGGCTGGTTCGCCTCGGACGCCAGGCTTGCCCGACTGCGCGTCGACCTCGAGGGGTTGGAACACCTCGAGGCCGCACGTCACTCCGGTCGCGGCGTGCTGCTGGTCGGCGGGCACTTTTCGCACCTCGAATTGTGCGCCCGGCTGATCTCGCACCGCATCCGCATCGCCGGAATGTACCGGCGCATGGATTCGGACGTGTTCGAATACATGGTGCTGCGCGCGCGCCTGCGCTACGCCGACACCATGTTCGACAAGGACCAGTTGCGCGCATGCGTGAAGTACCTCAAACGCGGCGGCACGGTCTGGTATGCACCCGACCAGGACATGCGTGGCAAGGATGCGGTGTTCGCGCCATTCTTCGGCATCCCGGCGTCGACCATCACCGCGACCCATCACCTGGCGCGACTGTCGGGCGCGGCGGTGATCCCTTTCTTCCACCGCCGCGCGCCGGACGGCGGCTACGTTCTGCGGCTGGATGCGCCCCTGGAGAACTTCCCGGGCAATGACGTGGTTGCCGACACCGCGCGAGTCAACGCCGCGATCGAACGCATGGTGCGCGAGGCGCCGGCGCAATACCTATGGGCGCACAAACGCTTCAAGACCCGGCCGGAAGGCATGCCGCCGGCTTACTGAGGCTCGACAGGCTTCAACCCGATACGAGCCGCCTGTTCGATTCAGGCGCCGCGTCCGGCACGTCCGCGTACAGCGCCGCGCACCACAGCGCCAGCAGCCACCAGAACAACAGGCCCCACCACGCAGAGTAGAAGGCGAGGTGGGTATTCAGAGGAAACATCGTCACCGCCAGTGCGACCGTGGCGGGGAACGCGCGCCGGCGTGCATCGGGTCCGACGCTTCGCCACGCACGCAGCGCCAACGCGACACCGGCCAGCCACATGATCAGGCCGACCACGCCGGTCCCGGCAAGGACTTCCAGCACGATCTGGTGCGGGTGGCAGGCGCCTTCGCCCGGGCCGCAAGCCTCCGCGGTGACAAAGTGATCGTCGCGCGGTGCGTAGTGCGGATAGGCGTAGCGGTAGTCGCGCACGCCGACCCCGAGGACCGGATGCGCGGCGATCATGCGCGTCGTCACCCGCCAGATGTCGAGGCGCCCGCTGGTCGCGTAGTCCACCGCATGGCGGGTGTCGTGCAGCGCGGCCAAGGTGCGGTCCATGCGCGCGTCGAACCGCGAGGAAGTCTTCCATGCCACGCCCATCGCCGCCGCCACCACCACGCATGCCGCGAGGATCCATGCCGCGAAGCGCAGCGGGCTGCGTGCCTCGACCCAGAAGAATGCCAGCAAGGCGACGCCGTAGGTGATCCACGCCGCGCGCGAGCCCGCCAGCAGGATCGGCACCAGCAGGAACAGCATCGCCGCGACCAGGCCCGCGCGGCCGAGTTGGCGTTTCGCAGCCCACAACACGAATGGCGAGAGCGAAGCCAGCACCGGCCCGAGCTTCAGGTCGCCCGCGCCGAAAATGCCGGAAATCCTTTGCGCCTGGGCGTGGCCGCCGAGGCTATAACCGGTCAGCATTTGTACCCACGCATCCAGCGCCCACAGCGCCACCACCGCGCCGGTGGCGAGGCACAACGCGCGCAGGCGCGATTCGCGCCGCACCGCGAAGCACACATAGATCCCGAACGGCGCAAAACGCAGGTAGGCGGCCACGCTGTTCCAGCTGCGTCCCGGATCGATCGCGCCGGGTGCCGAGATCAGCGCCGCACCGAAGTACGCCGCCCACAGCCACAGCAGCAGGCGCGCGCCGGGATGGCCGGTCAAGGCTCGGCGGTCGCGCACGAACAGCAAGATCGCGCCGAGCATGCAAATCAACGTGCCGAGTTCGCTGGCGCGCCCGAACGGCAACAGGAAGATCACCAGCCAGATCGGGGTGAGCGGTGACAGCAGGGCCGCCTTCAAGTGCTTGAGCATGGATGCGGCCATGGATGCCGGGAATGAACGGGCGCGTGCCTGGACGCGCGCTCACCAAACCCCGGCCCGCGGCCGCCGGCATCCCTCGCTACCGATCGTGCAGACCGCGGCCGATGGTCGAGGCACGGGGGCGAAAACGGGAATGGGCCATGCATCATCGGGATCGCCGCATGCCGCCGGTTGTCACACCGCCGCCCGCAGGCTCTCCAGGGCTTCGTTGAAGGTGCGGCTCGGCCGCATCGCCGCGTTCACCTTGCCCATGTCTGGGCGGTAGTAGCCGTCGAGGTCGACCGGCTGGCCCTGCACGCCGTTCAGTTCGTCGACGATGGCGTCTTCGGCGGCCTCCAGCTTGTCGGCCAGTGCACCGAAGATCTTCGCCAGTCCGGCATCGTCCTGCTGTTCGGCCAGCGCGCGCGCCCAATACATCGCGAGGTAGAAATGGCTGCCGCGGTTGTCCAGTTCGCCGGCCTCGCGCGAAGGCGATTTGTTGGTTTCCAGGAAACGCCCGGTGGCCTTGTCGAGTGCCGCCGCCAGCACCATGGCGCGCAGGTTGCCGTGCGCGCGACCCAGATGTTCCAGCGATGCGCCCAACGCCAGGAACTCGCCCAGCGAATCCCAGCGCAAGTGGTCCTCGGCCACGAACTGCTGCACGTGCTTGGGCGCAGAGCCGCCGGCGCCCGTCTCGAACAGTCCGCCGCCGGCCATCAGCGGCACGATGGACAGCATCTTGGCGCTGGTACCGAGCTCCATGATCGGGAACAGGTCGGTGAGGTAATCGCGCAGCACGTTGCCCGTGACCGAGATGGTGTCCTCGCCCTTGCGGATGCGCGCGAGCGAATGCCGCATCGCGTCCTCCGGCGCCATGATGCGGATGTCGAGGCCGGCGGTGTCGTGGTCGTTCAGATACCGCTCGACCTTGGCGATCACCTGCGCGTCGTGCGCGCGGTGCTTGTCCAGCCAGAACACCGCGGGCGTATTCGAGATGCGTGCACGCGAAACGGCCAGCTTCACCCAGTCGGCGACCGGCGCGTCCTTGGTCTGGCACATGCGCCAGATGTCGCCGGCCTCGACGGCGTGTTCGAAGATGACCTTGCCGTCATGGTCGGTCACGCGCACCCTGCCGTCGCGCGGGACCTGGAAGGTCTTGTCGTGCGAGCCGTATTCCTCGGCCTTGTCGGCCATCAGGCCCACGTTGGGCACGCTGCCCATCGTGGCAGGATCGAAAGCGCCGTGGGCCTTGCAGTCCTCGATCATCACTTCGTAGATGCCGGCATAGCAGCGATCGGGAATAACGGCCTTGCAGTCCTGGCGCTCGCCGTCGGCGTTCCACATCTTGCCCGAGTCGCGGATCATCGCCGGCATCGACGCGTCGACGATCACGTCGGACGGCACGTGCAGGTTGGTGATGCCCTTGCCCGAATCGACCATCGCCAGCTTCGGGCGCGCGGCGTACTGCGCCGCGATGTCGTCCTTGATGGCCAGTTGCCGGTCCTCGGGCAGCTTCGCGAGGCATGCGTACAGGTCGCCCAGCCCGTTGTCGGGATTGAAGCCGGCCCGCCTCAATGCGTCGCCGTGCGTCGTCAGCAAGTCGTGGAAGAATTCCTCCACCACCACGCCAAACATGATGGGATCGGACACCTTCATCATGGTGGCCTTGAAGTGCACCGAAAACAGCACGCTTTTCGCCTTGGCATCGGCGATCTGCGCGTCGATGAACGTGGCCAGCGCCCTGCGGCTCATGGTCGCGGCATCGACGATCTCGCCTTGTGAAACCTTCACCTGTTCCTTCAGCACCGTCTGCGTGCCGTCAGTGCCGTCCAGCACGATCTTCAGGTTGACGGCCCGTTCCAGCGTGGCGGACTTTTCCGACCCGTAGAAGTCGTTGGCCTGCATGTGCGCGACGTGGGT
>JAJXWZ010000216.1 GCA_021781345.1 Pseudomonadota bacterium | reverse complement strand
CAGCGAGTGCCTCTCGGTGCTGACCCGCAGCCAGATCATCGCCTTCCTGCTGGCACTCGCGGTGTGCTTCCTATTCCTGCTCGCTGGCGACCCGCTGGTGCAGCAGCCGCTGCTGGCGCTGGGGTCGGTCCGCCTTGCCGACGCCTTGTCGGACCTGAGCCTGATGACGCATTTCCAGGCCATCTCGCGTGGCGTGCTCGATTTCGGGGACGTCGCGTATTTCGTGCTCACGATCCTGGCCTGGCTGGTCGCGAACGTGCTTGTGCTCGACGCGAGGCGCGGCGGATGAGGCGGCGTTGGCGCGCGCGCCTGTGGCTGCTGCTGCCGTTGCTGGCGGCAAGCTACGTGCTGCTGGTGCTGGGCGCCTCGCGCTGGCTGGGCGGCGAGCGCATCGACCTGACCCGCGACCACCTCTACACGCTCTCGCCGGGCACGCGCAACATCATCGCCCATCTGCGCCAGCGCATCGACCTGACGCTGTACTTCTCCGATCGCGCCAGTCACGGACTGCCCGAGCTGAGTGCCTATCACCAGCGCGTCGTGCATATGCTCGAACAGGTCGTGCGCCGCTCGCGCGGTCATATCCATCTGACGCAAATCGATCCCTTGCCATTCTCCGAGGACGAGGATCGCGCGACCGCGGCCGGATTGACGTCGGTTCGCGGCGAGGGCACCGGCCAGGCGATTTTCTTCGGCCTGGCGGGACGCAACGCCAGCGACGGGCGCACGTCCGCCATTCCGTTTTTCCTGCCGACCAAGGAACCGTTCCTAGAGTACGACGTGGCCCGGTTGCTGTACGAGCTCAGCGTCGCGCACAAGCCACGCGTGGCGATCTACAGCGGGCTGCCGATCTGGGGCGGCAGCGATGCTAGTGGCAACGCTACGCCGCCGTGGACGGCGCTGCAACAGGTGCAGCAGCTTTTCGACGTGCGGCGGCTGGATCCGGCGTCGCTGGCGTCGTTGCGTAATGGCGATGCGGATGCCTTGGTGCTGATCCAGCCGACCGGCCTGTCGCCATCCGACATCCATGCGATCGATCGCTACGTTCAGGACGGCGGACACTTGCTGGCCTTCGTCGATCCCGATTCCGAGGTCGGCGGCGGCCAGGCCTCTGACCTGCGTCCGCTGTTCCAGGCGTGGGGCGTGTCGTTCGATCCCGATCGCGTGCTGCTCGATCGTTCGCGGGCGCTCAAAGTGCAATCGCCCTTGACGGGCGCGTCCGTGCGCGACCCCGCGGTGCTGGGACTCACGGGCGACGCACTCAACCGGCGCGATCCGGTGACACGCGTGCTGAGCGTGATCGACGTGGCATCGTCGGGGTATTTCGCGTTGCTCCCCGATGCCGCGGTCAGGCTCGACCCGTTGATGCAGAGCACCACCGAGGCCATGGTCGTCCCCGCGCAGCGCGTGCGTGATGCGGACGATCCCGCCACCCTGTACAAGGAATACGCGCCGGATGGCGAGCACTATGCCATCGCGGTGCGCCTGCTTGGCCAGCTGCCCGATGCCTATCCCGCGGACATGCCGCCACGGCCGCCCGCCGGAAAGCCCGAAGTGATCCTCGTCGCGGACACCGACTTGTTGTCGGACCGCCTCTGGGTCCAGTCCAGTCCGACCCTCGGCCAGACCCTGATGAGTCCTTTCGCCAACAACGGCGACTTTTTCGTCAACGCGGTCGACGACATCACCGGGCCATCGAACCTGATCGCGATCCGCGGACGCGCCGTGAACGAACGCAGGTTCACGCGCGTGGATGCGCTGCAACGGCAGGCGGACGAGAAGTTCAAGACCAAGCAGATCGAGTTGCAAGCCGAGCTCGGCGACACCGAACAACGCCTTGCCGCCCTCAGGCAGGATGCGCACGGGCGCAGCCCGGGCGCGGCGCAGAAAGCGGCCGTCGCCCAATTCATGCAGCGCAAGCTCAAGATCCGCAGCGAACTGCGCGCGGTGCAGCGCAGCCTGGACGCCGACATCGAGCGGCTCTCGATGCAGCTCAAGTTCATCGATATCCTGTTGATGCCGATGCTGGTGGCCTTCACCGGCTTGCTCTACGGGCTTTGGCGCATGCGCAGACGTTTCATGGGCGGAGAATGGCGATGACCAGGTTGGACGATCAGGATTCCGTTCGGCTGCGCTGGCCCGGCGTGCTCGCCGGGGCGGCGGGTGCCTGTGCCGTGCTGCTGGGTGCGCTCGGCGCGCACGGATTGCGCACGCAGTTGCCGGCGCCGATGCTGGACGTGTGGCGGACGGCCGTGCATTTCCAGTTCTGGCATGCATTGGCGCTGGCAGCCTGCGCGATGTTGCGGCGCACGCACGCGAGCCACCTCGCCGCCGTGCTGTTCGCCATCGGCATCGTGCTGTTTTGCGGCAGCCTGTACGCGCTGGCGCTGGGTGCGCCGCGCGCGGTCGGCGTGATCACCCCGCTCGGGGGGCTCGCGTTCATCGCGGGGTGGGTCGCGCTCGGCGTCGCTTTTTGGTGCGATCGTCCTTGATCGCCGTACAAGCGAACGATCCGGTTGCCGGGATGGTTCCCCGGTTTGTGAGGATCGGAACGGCCTTCCTTGGCCTGACTTTCCGACACGGTGACTTGCACAGGAGAGATGAATGGGGGGCGTAGTGATTCCAAGGGGATTCGATGTCGATGCCGCCTCGGCGCACCTCGCGCGGCGCGATCGCAGGCTGGCGAAATGGATGCGGCGGATAGGCCCGCTCGAGCACGATTTCGACGCGCGCTTCGATCCGGTCGATGCCCTGGCCCGATCGATCCTCTACCAGCAACTTTCCGGCAAGGCCGCCGCAACCATCACCGGGCGCGTGCGCCAACGCATGCCGCGCGGCAGGATCAGCGCGCGCGGCATCGATGCCGTGGACGACGAGGGTTTGCGAGCAGCGGGCGTCTCGCGCAACAAGATCGCAGCGCTGCGCGACCTGGCGGCCAAATCGCAAGCCGGCATCGTGCCCCGGCCGTCGCAACTCGAACGCATGTCCGACCAGGCGCTCATCGACCATCTCGTCCAGGTGCGCGGGATCGGGCGCTGGACCGTCGAAATGCTGCTGATGTTCCGGCTCGGACGGCCCGACGTGCTGCCGGTCGACGATCTGGGCATCCGCAAGGGCACGCAGATCGTGCATGGCTTCGACGACATGCCGGCGCCACGCGACTTGCGCAAATTCGGCGAGCGCTGGGCACCGTACCGTACGTTGGCGAGCTTTTATCTCTGGAAGGTCGTCGAGGCCGCCAATCCGCCGAGGAAGGACACGAAGCCGGTCAAGCGTTCCCAGGATACGTGATCCGCCAGGAGCCCATGCCGCTCGGTGTCATGTACGGGCCTTGGCCCGCCAGCACCAGTGCCAGGGCTCGTAGGCAATGCCGTGGGCATTGTTGCGGGGGTACGAGAGGGTGAAGCCATATTCTCCGGCGTGCCGTCGCAGCCAGTCGAATGCCGGCGTGTGCTCGAAGGCTTCATCGAGCGGCGCGCAGCCGGGCGTGGTGAAATCCACGCAGCGTCCACTGTGGTGTTCGCTGTAGCCCGGCGCGGCGCTGACCCGCAGGATCGCGTCGATGGTCAGTCCGCGCGCGAGTTTTCGTTCGACGATGCCGAGCTGGTATTCGATCGAGCGGAACGCGGACACCAGTTGCAGTTCGATCCCGTCCTGCGAGGCGGCCGCGCGCATCCGCGACGATGCGCGCGCGGCGCGCGGCTGCAGCCACTGCGGGCGTCCGTGGATGTCCTCGCCGACCGGGACCAGCCGGGCCGGTTCGCGCTGCAGGCGCAGGTGGCGGGCGCGCGCATAGTCGCGCGGCACGCCCAGGGCGAAGCCGCGCTCGACCAGCACGCGCCGTTGACCGGCGTCGCCGCAACGCCGTGGCGGCGCCGACCCCGGCTTGCCTGGATGCGATGTCGCCGACACGATGCAGCCGGCTAGGGTGCGGTGGCCGGGCGCAGGAAGAAGCCCGCGATCTTGCCGTCGGCATCGCAAGCCACCTGCGCATTGAGGTCACCCTTCTCGAAATGCAGCGGTTGCGTGACCACCACGCGGCCCTGGTACATCACGTTCTGTGCTTCGCCCAGGCCGTGGAGCTTGCCGAGCTGGTGGCCGACCTGTTGCCAGACCAAACCCAGTTTGTCGGCACCGAGGCCGGCCCGCATGGTCGGGTCGAAGTCCGCCGTCGCCGCCGTGAAATCGTCCTTGTCGAGATCGGCGATCATCGCGCCGGCGGCGACGACGCAAGCTTCGATGCGGGTCGCGTTGGCCTCGCCGGCGACCGCATTGGCGTGGGCGCTCGACGAGGGATGGGATGTCGACGAGGGTGGCTGGGTGAATCCCAAGGCCAGTGCCGGCATCAGGGCGGCGGCGCAGACCGCCGTGATCAGGTTGCTTTGCATGGGGTCTCCTTTCGGGTCGTTTGTCAAGCCGGCCGTTTGAGGTAGAGCACCGGCGAGGGTACGCCGTAACCCTCGACGACGTGCACGAGTTCCCAACCCTGTTGGCCCAGCTGGTTGAGCTGCTCGGCCACTTCGTCGGGATCCGGGCGAAGCTTGAAGAAAGTTGCGGATTTGAAGCGGACGACCTTGTAGGTCCAGCGGGTATCGGCGCTCATGTTGTTTTTCCGTTTCGAGGTGAATGGGGTCCTGCCTGTCCTGATCCGGGCTTCAGTCGGCCTGCCTTTCGCAACGCTTCGCGCAGCACGTATTCGATCTGTGCATTGAGCGAGCGCAGCTCGTCGTTCGACCACTGCTGCATTGCGTCCAGCACCTGCGCGCTGATGCGCAGGGGGTAGGCTTTCTTGTCAGTAGCCACGTGCCGCCTCGGCCGCGCTTCCTGCCAGGCGTGACAGTTTCCGCTTCATGCGCGCGGCGATTAATGCGATCGCGGCGATCAGTATCGCGCCGGCGGCGATGATGGCCGGACCGTTGCCCGCGCACAGGTAGGCGGTGATGCCGAACGCGGCGATCAACGCCGCCATCCCCAGTAGCGAATTGCCGCTGCAACGACCGATGGCCCGGCGCTGCTTCGCGCCGAGCCTGCCCAGGTCGCCCAGTCCGTGCACCAGGCCTTGCGGGCCGTTGATGCGGATCACCGCGCCCCAGAAGGCGAGCTGTAGCGCGGCGAAGCCGATCGCGAACAGGAACAGGGGTTGCCGAGCCATGCCGTGCCTCAGCCCTGATACAGCGTGCCGGTGTTGAGGACGGGCTGGGTACCGCGCTCGCCGCACAGCACCACCAGCAGGTTCGACACCATGGCGGCCTTGCGCTCCTCGTCCAGCTCCACGATGTTCTGCTGGCTCAACTGCCTGAGCGCCATCTCGACCATGCTGACCGCGCCTTCCACGATCCGGGTGCGTGCGGCGATGATCGCGCCGGCCTGCTGGCGTTGCAGCATGGCCTGGGCGATTTCCGGGGCGTAGGCCAAGTGGCTGATGCGCGCTTCCAGCACCTTCACGCCGGCCTTGCCGAGGCGTTCCTGGATCTGGTCGCGCAGGTGCGCCGTGATTTCGTCGCCGTGGCTGCGCAGGCTGGGCTTGTCGTCCTCGTGCGAATCATACGGATAGCTCTGCGCCATCTGCCGCAGCGCGGACTCGCTCTGGATGTGCACGTAGTTCTCGTAGTCGTCCACCTGGAACACGGCTTCGGCGGTATCGACCACCTGCCAGACGATCACGGCCGCGATTTCGATCGGATTGCCGTCGGCGTCGTTGACCTTGAGCTTGGACGATTCGAAGTTGCGCACGCGCAGGCTGACCGCGCGCTTGCTCAGGAATGGATTGGTCCAGCGCAGTCCCATCTCGCGCGCGGTGCCCGCGTAGCGGCCGAACAGCAGCATCACCATGCCCTGGTTGGGCTGGACCTGGAAGAAGCCCTTGCACAGGAACAGCACGGTCGCGAATACCAGCACTGCCGCGACGATGGCGGGCAGGACATTGTGCGCACCGCCATAGAAGAACAGGGCCGCGCAACCGACGAACAGCAGCACGAACAGGATCGCGACGGGAATGCCTGTCAGCGAGGAAGCCTTGGTCTCGTTCATGGGAGTCTCCGGAGTGACGTAATAAAGATATCACTATGATATCTATTACGCAAGCACAAACGAACCGGCCCGCGCGGGGCGGGCCGGGGTGATCCGGGTCGGAAACTGGGGCGTCAGGTCCGGTCGTTATGCGCCGGCAGCATGCGCTTGAGGGTGTTGTCGCGCTGCACGAAGTGATGGTAGAGGCCGATCAGCGCGTGCGCCCCGGCCAGGTACATCAATACGTTGCCGACGGTTCCGTGGATTTCTTCGAGGTCGTGGGCGAAGGCGCGGTCGGGGTGTGCCACGTGTGGCATCGGGATGCCCAGGAAATTCCACGCGTGGCCTTTGGAAACCATCATCGTGATCCC
>JAJXWZ010000124.1 GCA_021781345.1 Pseudomonadota bacterium | reverse complement strand
TTCACCGTGCTCGGCATGCACTTCCTCGGCCTCAACGGCGGCCCGGAATTCCACTTCGACGAGGCGGTCTCATTCCAGGTCTATACGCGCGACCAGGCCGAGACCGACCGCTACTGGAACGCGATCGTCTCCAACGGCGGCAGCGAAAGCGCGTGCGGCTGGTGCAAGGACAAGTGGGGCCTGTCGTGGCAGGTCACCCCGCGCGCGTTGATGGAAGCGATCACCGACCCCGACCCCGCCGCCGCCAAACGCGCCTTCGACGCCATGATGACGATGACGAAAATCGACATCGCCGAGATCGAAGCCGCAAGGCGCGGTTAGACATCCCATGGCACTAATTTTCGCCCATTCAGATGTCGTACGTAGGTGCATCACGGCTTGCACATTTCCTGTGCGCGCGCACGCAACAGCGGCAACACCTGGCCAATGCGCGTTTCGTCCGAGCCTTGCGCAACCAACGCGCTCGCCACCTCGTCAAGCTTGTCGGTAACCGACTCGGAAATTGCTTCGAGGCGATCGAGGACGAAACGCGGCCCGTAACCCGAAGCGGCGGCGAATCCTCGCCAATGCGCCGGTGTGATCTGGTCCATGTGTTCGCAATCGCCGATGCGCAAGGCCGGCGTGCGGTGCACGAGCCTCCTGGAAAAGGCGATTGTAGGCACCAGGTCATAGAACGGGGCGAGACTGCGGCGGCCAACCGGATTGCAGAGCAACGCCAGGTTCTTCGCGTGCGCGTCGGCATTGCCGATCACGGCGTTATAGATGACCCAATCCAGCAAGCCCTGTACCGCTGCCGGGCCAAGGCGCAGACGCTGCCGAACCAGATTGGCGCATTGCGCCAGCGAGGGGCCACCTCCGGCTTCGTATTTGAGCTCCCCCGGATAGCCGAGTGCCTGGCAAAAATCCTCCTGGTGCAGTCGCACAAGGTGATCGTCCTGCGCGACCCGATCATACCGTTCGACGAGCAACCCCTTGCGCCCGGATACCTCGACTATCGAGGCCTCCACGGCATTCAAACCAATCGCGCGCGCCAGTGCCAGACCAAGCGCTTCCAGATCACGAAGGCCGTGCAGGCGCATGCTCTCTGGTTTGAAGATGTGCGTGGTGATTTCGCCAATGGTGGGAAGGCGGATCAAACCATCGCTCGCGCGAACCACTGCGATCTTGTCTTGCGCGCCAGCCAGCGACAGGCGGCGCGGCGTGCCGAGCAACGCCCATTCGCCCTCGCCCATTACCGCGTCAGGCGCCGGCAGCAGGTCGGCGAACTTCACCTCTCCGTCCATTGCAAGTGCCGGACTGGCGTCCGGGGATGTCATGCTGACTGCACCGGCGCATTCGCCACCGATGCTGGCCAGCAGCGCGAAGTCGTCCCGGGGCGGGATGCGCAGCCGCGATACGATGGCATCGCGCACCGCACCTTCCGGCAGCAAGTTGCAAAACCAGTTGCGCACGACCGCGCCTTCAAAAGGTGCGTCGCGTACGGGCAAGCTGACGGACAACGCTATCGCTCCGTCGCGACGTGCGTACTTCGTGTCATAGGCAAACCGCCAATCTTCCGGCGCGCGCACGGAGCCCAACACGCTCAATTCGCCAACAGGCTGGTCGAAAAGACTGACGTGCAGGCTGTCGGTCATGACGCTTCGACGACCCGCAATTGCAGCCCTAATACGGCCAGCACCGAAATCATCTTGTGCAGGCTGATGCTGGGCTTGCCACGCTCCAACTCGCTGATGAAGCGCAATCCGGTACCCGACAACCCGGCGAGTTGGGCTTGGGTCAAATGGTGGCGGCGGCGCGCCGCCCGGACAGCCGATGCGATGGCGCCGAGTTCCTCGGAATAGGACTCGTCTTTTATTCCCGATCGGGAAAATTTGTTTGCCATTGCCACGCTATCACGGAATTAATCCCGAACGGGATAATTACTGACCGGAAAGGCACTGTCAAGCAAATTTTTCCCGCTCGGGAAAATTAGGCAAACGGATCGCGCAGCACGATGTTGGCGTCGCGGTCGGGGCCGGTGGAGACGATCGCAAGCGGGCAGCCGGCGAGTTCTTCCAGCGCGCGCAGGTAGGCGCGCGCGGCGGGCGGCAGTTCGTCCCATTCGGTGATGCCGTGGGTCTGTTCCTGCCAGCCCGGGAATTCCAGGTACACCGGCGTGCATTCCTTCCAGCCCTCGGCGTCCAGCGGCGCGTATTCGGTGCGCTTGCCGCGGTACTGGTAGGCGATGCACACCTTGAGTTTCTCCATGCCGTCGAGCACGTCGAGCTTGGTGATGCACAGGCCGGAGATGCCGTTGATCAGCACCGCGCGCTTGAGCGCGACGATGTCCATCCAGCCGCAGCGGCGCGGACGCCCGGTGCTGGCGCCGAATTCGTCGCCGCGCTTGCGGATGTGCGCGCCGATGTCGTCGTCGAGTTCGGTCGGGAACGGGCCACCGCCAACGCGGGTGGCGTAGGCCTTGGCGATGCCGAGCACGTAGTCGATGTAGTCGGCGCCGACGCCGGCACCGGCCAGCGCGCCGCCGGTGGTGGTGTTGCTGGAGGTGACGTACGGATAGGTGCCGTGGTCGATATCGAGCAGCGCGCCCTGCGCGCCCTCGAACAGCACGCGTTCGCCCTGGCGGCGCAGGTCGTGCAAGATGCCGGCGACGTCGGATTTCATCGGCTCGACGTACTCGCCGAAGGCGACGGCTTCGTCCAGCGTCTTCTGGAAGTCCACGGCTTCGGCGTTGAGATACTTGGTGAGCACGAAGTTGTGGTAGTCCATCACCTCGCGCAGCTTGTCGGCGAGTTCGTCGGGGTAGCTCAGGTCAGCGACGCGCACGCCGCGACGCGCGACCTTGTCTTCGTAGGCCGGGCCGATGCCGCGCCCGGTGGTGCCGATGGCGCCGGCGCCAGCAGCCTTCTCGCGCGCCTGGTCCAGCGCGATGTGGTACGGCATGATCAGCGGCGTGGCCGGCGAAATCTTGAGGCGCGAGCGCACTTCGACGCCGCTGTCCTCGAGCTCGCCTATTTCCTTCTTGAGCGCCGCGGGCGACAGCACCACGCCGTTGCCGATCAGGCACAGCGCGCCTTCGCGCAGGATGCCGGACGGGATCAGGTGCAGCACTGTCTTCTTGCCCTTGATCACCAGCGTGTGGCCGGCGTTGTGGCCGCCCTGGAAACGCACCACCGCACCGATGTCCTGCGTCAGCAGGTCGACGATCTTGCCCTTGCCTTCGTCGCCCCACTGTGCGCCGAGGATGACTACGCTCTGTCCCATGATGTTCTCGCTTCGATCATTCGTTTGGTTGTGGGGCGACGATCGGTGACCGGACTCAGTGCTTCTTCGGCGTGGCGTTGTCGGTCGACGTGCCGGCGTCGATGGCCTGCATGAACGGCGAGCCCTTGTCGAGGACCACCACGGCGCCACCGTGGCCGAAGCTTTCGCGCCAGGTGTTCAGGCTGCTCCAGTAGCGGAAGAATTGCGGGTCCTTCACCGATGCGGTGGCGTCGATGCGGGCGGCTTCCGCGTCGCCGTCGCCGCGGATCGCGGCGGCTTTGCGGTTGGCTTCCGCGAGTACCTCGTCGTCGTCGGCATCGCCCTGCGCGCGGATCGCAGCGGCCGCGGCCTGGCCTTCGGCGCGCACGCTACCGGCCGCCGCCTGGGCTTCGGCCTGCATGCGCTTGTACACCGACGCCAGCGCGTCTTCCGGCGGCAGCACGCGGCCGACGGCGACGTCCAGCACGTCGATGCCGAATTTCTTGCGGATGGCCTCGCCGACGGCGCTGCGCGTCTGCGCACCAATGTCCTGGCGGGTCGCGACCAGCAGGTCGGCGAGGTCCATGTCCGCGACTTCCTTGCGCAGCGCGTCGCGTACCAGTGGCTCCATCTGCTGCGTAGCCTGCAGCTCGTCGCCGGAAGTCGCCTTGAAGAACGTGGCGGGATCGACGATCCGCCAGCGCACATGGAAACCGACCCGCACGGACTGGCCGTCGCGGGTCTTGCAGTCGCCCGGCTCGGCCTGCGACGCGACTTCTCGGGTGTCGTAGATGCTGACGTCCTGCACGAACGGCAGCTTGAAATGCAGGCCGGGGCCGATGCCGGTGGCTTCGATCTGGCCGAAGCGCGAGAGCGTCGCGGCATGGCCCGCGCCGACCACGTAGATGCCGTTGGCGCCGAGCAGCGCCAGCAGGATGATCACGACGGGAATGGCGTATTTCATCAGTCCATCCCCTGCGCGGCGGGGCCGGAAGTCACCGGGAAAGCCACAGACGCCGAGGACGCCGGCGCGGTGCTGGACGAGGCCGGCGCGCTGCTGCCCGCGCTGGCGGGTGCGCCGGCGTGCTGAACCGGGAACTGCACGATCACGCTGCCGGAACCGGTGTTCACGACCACGTGGTTGCGTGTCAGCACGTCGTGCATGGCGCCCAGCCACAGGCTGTGCCGGGTCACCTGCGGCGCGGCCTGGTATTGCGGCAGGATCTGCTCGAAGCGCGCGACCGCGGCGTGGGCATCGGCGACGACGCGGCGTTGGTAGGCCTGGGCTTCGGTCTGGATCGACGCCGCCTGGTTCTTCGTTTCCATCCTGGCGCGCGCGACGTCCGCCTGCGCGGCCGCCTTGGCGGTTTTCGCGTCGTCGTTCGCCTTGCCGATCGCGTCGAAGGCCGGCTTGACGTCGGACGGCACGCCGACGCTTTCGACCTCGACGCCGGCCAGCGCGACTCCGATTCGACTGCCCAGGCCAGCCAGCGAAGCCTGCAATTGCGCGAGCATGGCGGCGGCGAGCTTGTCGCCATCGACCCGACCGGCGGGGCACGGCAGGCCGAGGCTGTCGATCAGGCACGCGAGCTTGTGCGCACCGGTCGCGGCGCGCGCGGCCGAAGTCGCGGCATTGCGCACGATTTCCTCGGCGTCGCGGCTGCCGAACAGGAATGCGCGCGCGTCGGTGACCTTGTAGCGCACCGCGTAGTCGACCAGCACCAGTTGGCCGTCGGACGTGAGCAGGCGGGCCTGGTCGCCGACCGTGCGCACGTGCCCGACATCGACCTTCTGCACACGGTCGATCGGCGAGGGGAAACGCAGGTGCAGGCCGGGCTGCAACACGCGGTCGAAGCGACCGAACCGCAACACCACGCCGACCTGCTGCGGGCCGATCGAGGTCCAGCCGCCGACCACGAACCACAACGCGACCACCAGCACGACCAGCGCCAGCGATCCGGTCGGGCCGCGCCCGAACGGCCCGAGCCGGCGGCGCAATCGCCTGAGCCAGGCTTCGAGGTCGGGACTGGCACCCGGGCCGCCCTGCCCCGATCCCCACGGCTCCCGGCCGCGGGGCTCGCGCGGTTTGTCACCGGGCTCCTTCCAGGGCATCGCTTGCAACCTCGGACTGATGGATCGAAGCGCCGGGAACGGCGCAAACGGTGAATTCTAGCAGAGCGACCGGATGCTTCTTCGGCGCTCGGACCCGGGCGACTGCGGTCAACAGCCGGGGATGCAGCCGTCGGGGATGGATGGCGGCATCGATGCACGGACCGGTGTTTGCGCGGGCGCCGGCGTCCCGTCCACCCGCACGCATCGCAGTGCCCGGATCAGCAACGCCCGTTCGCATCAACCCGCGTTCAGCCAGTCGCGCATGATCCGCCCGTCGTCGCTGCGCGCATCGCCGGCCAGCGGCAACAGCAGGTCGCGCGGGGCGTCGATGTCGAGTCGCCAGCCGTCCTCGTCGTAGCGCTCGCCTTTCACGGCGCCGAGTTCGATCAGACGCGCGCGCAGGCGTCCGGCGCGTGGCGGAAGGCGCAGCTCCGCATGCACGCGGGTGCCGGCCAGGCGCTCGCCGATCGCCTGCCTGAGCAGGTCGAGGCCGGCGCCCGTCGCCGCCGAAAGCCACACCGCCGTGGGTGTTCCGGCAGCATCCCTGTCGATACGTGGAGTCGCTTTGCGGAAAGTCGGGTCATGGATGCCCGGCTCTTGATCGTCGCCGGCAGGGATGCCGGCATTCAACAGATCGATCTTGTTGAACACCATCAGTTGCGGCACGTCACCCGCGCCGATTTCGTCCAGCACGCCGTTGACCACGCCGACCAGCACATCGCGCTCGGGATCGGCGGCGTCGGTGACGTGCAGCAGCAGGTCGGCGTCGCGCGCCTCGGACAGCGTGGCGCGGAACGCGGCGACCAGGTCGTGCGGCAGCTCGCGGACGAAGCCGACCGTGTCGGCCAGCACCGCGGGGCCGCAGGCGAGGTCTTCCAGCCGCCGCACGGTCGGGTCCAGCGTCGCGAACAACTGGTTGGCGACGTAGACCGAACCACGGGTGACGGTGTTGAACAGCGTGGACTTGCCGGCGTTGGTGTAACCGACCAGCGCGACCCGCGGCAACGTGTTGCGCAGGCGCGCGCGGCGCTGCTGGTCGCGCTGCACGCCGACCTTGTCGAGGCGCTTCTGCAAT
>JAJXWZ010000248.1 GCA_021781345.1 Pseudomonadota bacterium | reverse complement strand
CCGCCGCGACCGAGGACGCGATCGTGCTGTCGCTCTCGACCAGCCACAGCTTCCCGCTCGACGAGGTCACGCGCTACCTGCATTCCAATTCGGTGCGCGAGGTGCTGACGCAGGCGCTGCTGGACGCGCCGATGTTCGCGCTGCGCTTTCGTTGGAACGCCAGCGCGGCGCTCGCGCTGCCACGCTTCGCGGGTGGCACCAAGGTGCCGCCGCAGATCCAGCGCATGCGCTCGGAAGACCTGCTCGCCACGGTGTTCCCCGACCAGGTGGCGTGTCTCGAGAACATCGTGGGTGAACGCCGCATTCCGGACCATCCGCTGGTCGCGCAGACGTTGCATGACTGCCTCTACGACGCGATGGACCTGGACGGCCTCACCGCGCTGCTGAAGCGGCTCGAGAATGGCGAAGCGACGATCGTCGCGCGCGATCTCACCGCACCGTCCGCGCTGGCCGCGGAGATCCTCGGCGCACGTCCCTACGCGTTTCTCGACGGGGCACCGCTGGAGGAGCGGCGTACGCAAGCCGTGGCGTCGCGTGGCGTCGAGAACACGCAAAGCGCGGAGGACCTCGGCAGGCTCGACGTGAACGCGATCGCCGCGGTCCGCGAAGAAGCCTGGCCGTCGCCGCGCGATGCCGACGAAATGCACGAGGCGTTGCTCGCGCTGGGCGCCGTCGGCGCGGACGACCTGTCACACCACCCGGCATGGCAAGCGCGGCTCGACGAACTCGCCGACGCGCAGCGATCCACGCAGCTGGACGATCGTCTGTGGGTCGCCGCCGAGATGCTGCCGATGTGGCGGGCGGTTTTCCCAGACGCAGCCCTGCAGCCCGCGATCGAAGCGCCGGCCGAATTCGCGGCCGCAACGTGGACACGCGAAGCTGCGCTCAGGGATATCCTGCGCGCGCGGTTGGGTTGCGTCGGGCCGGTGCGCGCAGGCGAGCTGGCACGGACTTTCGGCGTAACGGATGGCGATATCGCGATCGCGCTGGCCGCGCTCGAACGCGAAGGCTGCGTGATGCAGGGACGGTTCACTCCGGGCGACCCGGATAAGGAGTGGTGCGAACGGTCACTGCTCGCGCGCATCCACCGCCGTACCCTGCAGCGCCTGCGCCGGGAAATCGAACCCGTCGCGCCGCGCGACTTCATGCGCTTCCTGATCGACTGGCAGCACCTCGCACCGGACACGCGGCTACGCGGGCCCGACGCGCTGGCCGCGGTGCTCGCGCAACTGGAGGGTTTCGAGGCGGCGGCGGGCGCGTGGGAATCGCAGATCCTGCCGGCGCGCTTGCCGGATTACGACATCGGCTGGCTGGATGCGCTGTGCGGCGCGGGCCGGATCGCATGGACGCGCCTGCGCGAAGCTTCGGGCGGCATGCATGCGGCGCCGGTTCGCGCATCTCCCATCGTGTTGCTGCCGCGCCGGCAGCTGCCGACATGGAATGCACTCGCCCCGCAGACTGCCGAGCCGCCGGTATTGTCGTCACGCGCGCAGGCCATTGCCGGATTCCTGGCGCAACACGGTGCCTCGTTCTTCGGCGACATCGCCGATGGCACGCACCTGCTCAAGGTCGAGCTGGAAGACGCGCTGGGCGAGTTGGTCGGCGCCGGCATGATCGGCTCGGACAGTTTCGCGGGCCTGCGCGCATTGCTGTTGCCCGCGGCCAAGCGCAACGCCACCCGTCACCGGCGCCTGGCGCGGCACATGCTCAACGGCATCGAGGACGCCGGGCGCTGGAGCCTGGTCCGGCGCGAACCCCGTTCCGACGCTGCCAGCGCAGATGCCGATCAGGATGCGCTCGAGCATGTCGCCCGCGTGCTGCTGCGACGCTGGGGCGTGGTGTTCTGGAAGCTGCTTCAACGCGAGGCCACATGGCTGCCGCCGTGGCGCGAGTTACGGCGCGTCTATCAACGACTGGAAGCGCGCGGCGAGATCCGCGGCGGACGCTTCGTGGAGGGCATCGCGGGCGAGCAGTTCGCGCTGCCGGAAGCGGTCGAAGCGCTGCGCAAGGTCCGCAGGCGCGCGCATGACGGCGAGCCGGTCACGATCTGCGGCGCGGATCCGTTGAACCTGGCCGGTGGCGTGTTGCCGGGCGCGAAGGTACCGGCACTGGCGACTTCGCGTATCGTGTATCGCGACGGCCTGCCCGTCGCCACCCGCGTTGCCGGCGAAGTGACGCTGCTGCAGACGCTGACGCCCGACGCAGAGCGCGCGGTGCGTGCGTGTTTTCGTGGGACAATCCCTGATCGCCGCTTCGTTCAACCGCACATTTGAATCTTGGCGCTATCGGTTATCGGATACCGGGCAATTGTTGAACTTGCCATCCATGGCCAAGAGCTCCATGGTCTGACTTCCCACAACAGCCGCTCCGGTTGCATCTCTGTCCTATTTCGCCTTGATGATCTGGTCCAGGTAGTCCGGGGCGCCCTTGATTCGGACGAGGTGCGGATACTGCAGGCCGCCGTGGTAATCCACCGGCACGGTCTTGTACTGATCCTGGTATTTCAGCAGCAACTGGATCGGCGCAGTGCCACCCTTCGCGGCCTTGACCGCATCGCTCAGCACGTCCGGCGTGAAGGCATGGCCGTTCACTGCGACCAGCGTCTCGCCCGAACCGACGCCGGCCTTGAATGCGGGCCCGTTCCAGCGCACGTCGCCGATTCGGCCGTCCTTGCCGACCTGCAGGCCGATGCCGAACGCGGCGCTGATGTCGGCATGGTAGCGACTTGAGATGAGCTTCTCGTAGTCGTTCGGCTTGTCGGTGTAGACAAGCTTCCAGCCCGCTGCCTCCAGCCCGCCCAGCAACGGCGGATTGCGCACGTCGATGTATCCGTGCAGGAACCCGGCCCAGTCGTACTTCACCACCCCGTTCAACGCGTTGACGACATCATCGAACGTGTAGGTCCTGGTGACGAAGCTGCCGTCATCGACGCCAAAGAAGGCCTTGGCGAAGTCGTCCAGCGACTTCCGGTCGTGGGTGAGCGCGCGGATCTTGGCGTCCACCGCCAGCCAGGTCATCTGTCCGGCACTGTAGTACTCCTCGCTCATCTGCCAGCTGCGATACGGCAGCGGCGCGCGCTGGGCGATGATCGGGTCGTTGGTCGTGTCCTCGATGCTGCGCCACTGGAAGCCCGGCCGGTTGCGGTCGTAGTTGGCGGCAACCATCGCCATCGCCTGGCGGAACTGGTCGGGGCTCCACAAACCGGAACGCGCGGCCAGCACATAACCCCAGTATTGGGTGCCGCCCTCGTAGACCCACAACAGCGAATCGCCCATCGGCACGTTGAAGTTCGGCGTCCACAAGTCGGCCGGGCGGCGGAACTTGCCGTTCCACGAATGCGTGTACTCATGCGCCAGCAGGCCGCCGGCGGTTGGCCAATTCTCCTTCCACTTGGTGAAGAAGTCGGCACGGGTACCGTCCTCGCTGGACTGGTGGTGCTCGAGGCCCTTGCCGCTCAAATGGTCGGAGACCGAGAACAGGAAGTCGTAGTGGTCATAATGGTGCGAATCGAACAGCCGGTGCGCCTGGGTCACGACGTTGCGCAACCCCTTCACCAACTGTGGCGAGATCGCAAGGTCCTTCGGTGCGTCGGCGACGATGTCCATGTGCACCGGCGCCTTGGCGCCGGGAGCGAGATCGACGCGCTTGAAGTAACGGCCGGCGTACATCGGCGAATCGACCAGCGTGTTGTAGGTGGTCGGTTCGAACGTGACGGTATCGCCCGTGCTGGACGCCATTGCGAGCGCGGTGCCGAACTGCCAGCCCGCCGGCAGCTTCACGCTAGGCGCGAAGGTGATGTCGCGCGTGTAATGCCCGGCGGGATACAGCGAAACCTTGTGCCAGGTCAGGTCGAGCATGTCGCCGGTCATCTCGATCGGGCCTTCGTCGTGGCTGCGCGCCGAGAGGTACTGGAAATCGACGTCGATGCTGGCGACGTCCTGCGGCACGTCGACGCGGAAGGCATAGACGTCGTACTTGTCACGCTTCCACGCGAGCGGCTTGCCGTTGGCGCTGATCGTCAGTCCCGCCAGCTTGTCGATCGGACCACTGGGCTCGTGGTCGCCCGGAATCCATTCCGGATACAGCAGGGTCAGCTTCCCGGCCTGCACCGGGATCGTTTCGTGCACGCGGAAGATGCCTTGCGCGACGTCGCTGGCATCGACGTCCAGCTTGATGGTGCCCGGATACGGCGTGTCCTGCGGCGGCGCGATGTGTGCGTCGGCGGCATCCGCGAGCGCGGCGCCCGCGGACGAGGCGGCCAGTAACGCACCGGCCAGTGCCAACGCGAGGCGGCGGACATGCAAGGTTTGGACTTTCGACATTGGGTGGCTCCCGCAAGAATCAGGTTGTTCCGATTAGGAATGAGGCGCGATTACTTCTTCGCCGCGATGATCTGGTCAAGGTAATCCGGCGTGCCCTTGATCCGGACGAGGTGCGGATACTGCAGGCCGCCGTGGTAATCCACCGGCACCGTGCGGTATTCGCCCTGGTACTTGATCGTGAGTTCGATCGGCGCCTTGCCGTCCTTCGCTGCGCTGATCGCCCGCTTGAGCACCTCGGCCTTGTAGGCCTTTCCGTCCACCGCGACCAGCGTGCCGCCGGAGCCGATGCCGGCCTTGAACGCGGGGCCGTTCCAGCGTACGTCGTTGATGCCACCGTCCTTGGTGAGCGTCAGCCCGATCGAGTAGGTGAAGTTGTAGATGTGGCGCGGCGGTTCCGGCTGGCTGTCGTACTGCTTCTCGTACGGGCTTTCCTGGTCGGTGTAGACCAATTTCCAGCCCGTCGCCTCCAGCCCCTTGCTGAACGGCGGATCGAGCTCGTCGACGTAGCGATGCAGGAAGCCCGCCCAGTCGTATTTCACCACGCCGTTCAACGCGTTCACGACGTCATCGAAGGTGTAGGTCCTGGTGACGAAGCTGCCGTTGTCCACGCCGAAGAAATCCCTGGCGAACGTATCCAGTGACTTCCTGTCGTGGGTGAGCGCGCGGATCTTGGCGTCCACCGCCAGCCACATCATCTGGCCGCCCGAGTAGTACTCCTCGCTCATCTGCCAGCTGCGGTAGGGCAACATCGCGCGGTGCGCGGCGGTCGGATCGTTGGTGGTGTCTTCCAGCGTGCGCCACTGGAAACCCGGGCGGTTGCGGTCGTAGTTGGCGGCGGTCATCGCCAGCGCTTCGCGGAACTGCCGCGGCGTCCACATGCCCGAACGCGCGGTCAGCACGAAACCCCAGTATTGCGTCTGGCCTTCGTAGACCCACAGCAACGAATCCCCCATCGGCACGTTGAAGTTCGGCGTCCACAGGTCGGCCGGACGGCGGAACTTGCCGTTCCAGGAGTGGGTGAATTCGTGTGCCAGCAGATCGCGGTTCGGCGCGTTGTTGGCCCAGTCGGTAAAGTACCTTGGGCCCATGCCGTCCTCGCTGGACTGGTGATGCTCCAACCCGTTGCCACTCAGATGGTCGGACAGCGAGAACAGGAAGTCGTAGTGGTCGTAGTGGTGCGAGCCGAACAGGCGGTAGGCCTGGGTCACGAGGTTGCGATGCACCTGCAACTGCTCGGGCGTGATCTCGAGATCCTTCGGCGCATCGGCGAACACGTCGAGGTGCACCGGTGTTTTCGCGCCCGGGGCCAGGTCGACCCGCTTCATGTAGATGCCTGCGTAGATCGGCGAATCCACCAGCGTGTTGAAGGTGGTTGGTTTGAAGGCGACCGTGTCGCCCGTTCGCGACGCCTTCTCCAGCGCCGTCCCGAACCTCCAGCCGTGCGGGAAGGTGACACTCGGCGCGAAGGTGATGTCGCGCGAGTAATGCCCCGCGGGATACAGCGACACGTTGTCCCATTCCAGCGACAGCATCTTGTCGGTCATTTGGATGAACGAAAACTTGCCGCGCCCCGACAGGTACTGGAAACGCACGTCGAGGCTCGACACGCCCTTCGGCACGTCCACGCGAAAGGCGTAGACGTCGTACTTGTAGCGCTTCCACTTGAGCGGCTTGCCGCCAGCGGTGATCTTCAGGCCCGCCAGCATGTCGATCGGACCACTGGGCGAATGTGCACCGGGAATCCATTCCGGATAGAACAGGGTCAATTCGCCGGGCCGTACCGGAATCGTCTCATGGACGGCAAAGATGCCCTGGGAGGTATCCGTGGCGTCGACGTGGATCGCGATGGTGCCGGGATACGGCGTGTCCTGCGGCGGCGCGATGTGCGCGTCCGCGGCGCTTGCCAGCGCGCTGCCGGTGGCCAGCGAGGCAGCGATGCCCAGGACGAGAACCGCCGCGGGACGGACGGGAAAGGCTGCGAACGAACGCTGCTGCGCGAGGGGCATGCGGGGGCTCCGGGACAAGATGGTCAACCCGTCGAACGTAGCACCCCGCAATGCCGGCCCGCATGGGCCGGATGGCACGGTTGGGGCACGTCAGTGCCTGCGCGCGCCCTGCCCGAACA
>JAJXWZ010000243.1 GCA_021781345.1 Pseudomonadota bacterium | reverse complement strand
GCAGGTAGGAGCCGCGTTCGCGCTTGCCGCCGGTCTCGGTATCGAACCAGCCGTCGATGAGCGGCGCGAGGTCGCCGGCTTCGGAATGCCCGAAGAACAATTTCTGCGCCGCCACCGAACCCGACGAGTACACGTACAGCTTCAGGCCCCGTGCCTTCCAGGCACGCAGTTGCGCCGGCACTTCCGGGTACACGTGCGCGCGGTAGTCGCCGGCTGCATAGCCGGCCTGCCAGATCATGCCCTGCAAGGCCTTCAGCGGCGTGGCCTTGCGATCCTCGTCGATCCAGCGCAACAGCGTCTCGACCACGCGGCGCGATCGCGGATCGTCGATGCCGGCTTCGTGCGCGGTGGCGTCGAGCCAGCGCCGCACCGCCAGATCGTCGCGATGCGCCTCGACGAAACCCGGCAGGCGTTCGCGCGCGTAGGGGAACAGCACGTCCTTGACGAATGCGATCGAGCTGGTGGTGCCCTCGATGTCGGTGACGACGGCGCGCACGCCCGTGAGTTCGACGCCCATGCGCGATCAATTCTCCAGCCGCGGGAACCGGTCGGCGATGTCCTCGCCGGTGAAATTCGCGACCCAGCCTTCCGGATTGGTGAACAGCCGGATCGCGACGAAATGCGGATTCGGGCCCATGTCGAACCAGTGGCGGGTGCCGTCGGGAACGCCGATCAGGTCGCCGGCCCCGCACAGCACGTCGTAGATGCGCTCGCCGATGTGCAGGGTGAACTGGCCCTGGCCGGCCACGAAGAAGCGCACCTCGTCTTCGGAGTGCGTGTGTTCGGACAGGAACTTCCGGCGCAGCGCGTCCTTCTGGGGATGGTCGGTGGTGAGCGATATCACGTCCACGGCCCGGTAGCCTCGCTCCGCCTGCAGGCGTTCGATGTCCTGCCGGTAGGCGTCGATCACCTCTTCCTGCGATGCGCCGGGCGCGACGGGTTGGTCGGCTCGCCAGCTTTCGAAGCGCACGCCGACCTCGCCGAGGACGCGCGCGATCGTGTCGTGGTCGACGTGGGTGGCGATCGGAACGTCGGGTCGGTGCTGGTCGTATACGCGCAGGCGGCTCATGCCGTGCCTCCGAGGCGTTTCAAGTCGAGTTCGCAGGCCAGCAGGAATTCAAGTGCTTCGAGGTGGCGCTTGGCGTCCGGCATGCCGCGTCCCCAAGTGTAAAGGCCGTGGCCTTCGATGAGGTAGGCGAACAGCGGTTTTCCGGCGTCGAGCCAGGCATCGACCCGGGCCTCGATGTCGCGCATGTCCTGCGAATTGGGAAACACCGGCACGACGAGCTCGCTGTCGTGCGTGACCTGGCCGGTTACGGCTTTCTGCAGCTCCCAGCCGCGCAGGACGATCGCGCCGGCGGCCGCGAACAGCCGCGAGGCCACCGTCTGGTTGTGCGAATGCGTGTGCAGGACCGCACCGGTCGCGGGCAACCGCCGGTAGATCTGAAGATGCAGCGCGGTTTCCGCGGAGGGCCGCAGCCCGGGATCGAGTGGCTTGCCGTCGAGCGTGACCGCCATCGCGTCCCCGGCCTGGAGCGCGCCCTTGTCGCGGCCGGAGATCGTCACCGCCACGGTGGCATCGTCGATGCGCATCGAGAAGTTGCTGCTGGTGGCGGGTGTCCAGCCGCGGGCCGCGAATTCGGCGCCGGCCCGCGCGATCTCTCCGCCGCATGCACGCAGGCGTTGGTCGAGTTGTGCCGAAGCAAGTGTCATCGTGCACGCGGTGATCGGTTCAAGCACCTGAATGTAGCACGCGATGCGAGCCGAAAAACGATGCGATCCACGCGCGGCCGGCGTACCATGCCATCTGGTTCGCGATTCGTTTCCCGCAATGGAGGAAAAAATGACTGAACAGACCACACCCCGGCGGCGCTTCCTGAAACTCGCCGGTGGCGCCGCCACGGCCATGGTGTTTCTGGGTTCGCTGCCGAGTCGCGTCTGGGCGGCGTTGCCGCACCTGGATGCGGCGACCAATGCCACGGCCAAGGCGCTGAACTACGTCGAGGACAACAGCAAGGCACCGGCTCCGCACAAGGCCGGGCAGGCTTGCTCGAACTGCGTGCACTTCCAGGGCAAGGCGGGCGAGGCCTATGGTCCGTGCGCGATCTTCCCCGGGTTCGACGTCAACGCGAAGGGATGGTGCGCGGGTTACCAGGCCAAGAGCTGATTCCCGGATCAGGCCGTTTGCGTCGCGCTGCCACGCGGCGCAAACGGTGCGCCGCACGCGCGGGGGCGCGTGGCCGGAATCGAAAGGGGGAAACGGCATGCCTGACAAGTTGCTGCCCGGATACGGCAAGCGGAGGAGCTGACTACGCTTGCCGCACCGGGCAACGGTCCGGGGTCCACTGCCAATGGGAAATCCCTCGGAAGACGCATCATAGCGCGGGTACCGACGGGGGCCAAGGTTGCGAGCGTGAATTTCGGAACCTATTTTTTATCCCTTTTGAAACAATGGCATACGGCGTTAATGTTTCGTTGTTTCTAGGGTTATCCACAGTACGCTTGCGTATGGATCGGTGCCTTGCGGCGGTCGGCTCGCGTGCCCGCGGTGGCCATCGGCGACCTGGGCCGGACGGCGGCCTAGGCGCGGGCACCAATGCGTGTGACGGGCAGGGCGTTCGCAGCGTGGCGAGCTGCTCCGGCAAGCATGCCGGTGGTGATCAACGCGACGCCTGCGTGGCCTTGCGCAGCAGGCTGTGGCGATAGCCGTAACCGAAGTAGATCGCGAATCCGAGCAGCGTCCACAGGCCCATCAGCGTCCAGTTGTACCAGTTTTCCCAATACAGCAGCATCAGGCAGCTGAGGACGCCAAGCGTGCAGGTGACCCCTGCCCATGGCACCCGGAACGTGCGCGGGAGATCGGGCCGCGTGCGTCGCAGGATCAGCACTCCGGCGCACACTGCGACGAACGCGAGCAGGGTTCCCATCGAGACCAAGTCGCCCAGCACGTCCAGCGGGAACACCGCCGCGAGCAGGGCAATGCCGGCGCCGGTGATCAGCGTATTGATATGCGGGGTGCGGTAGCGTGGATGCAGCTTGGAGAACACTGGTGGCAGCATGCCGTCGCGGCCCATGATCATGAAGATGCGCGGTTGCGCGATGATCATCACCAGCACCACGGACGACAGCCCCAGCAAAGCGCCGATCTCGACCAGCCAGCGCAACCAGTTGAGCTGGGGATGCGCGGCGACCGCGGTGACCACCGGTTCCGCCGTGCCGAGCATGTTGAAGGGCAGCAACCCGGTCAGCACGGCCGCCATGCCGATGTACAGCACGGTGCAGATCACAAGCGAGGCGATCGTGCCGATCGGCAGGTCACGTTGCGGATTCTTCGCTTCCTGGGCGGCAGTCGATGTCGCCTCGAAACCGATGTAGGCGAAGAACACCAGCGTCGCAGCGCGCATGATCCCACCCCAGCCATATTTTTCGGGGCCCTGCGCAGGCGGGATGAACGGATGCCACAGGTGCGGATCGACGTAGTGCCAGCCGGCCACGATCACGATGATGATCAATGAGACCTTCAGGATCACGATCGCGGTATTGGTGCCGCTGGATTCGCGGATGCCGACGTAGCACAGCCAAGTCAGCGCCAGCACGATCGCCACCGCGGGCAGGTTGAACAACGCGCCGGTGGCGACGAGGTGCTTGTCCTGAAACGCAATCGGCGCGTTCGTCAGCGCCGCCGGGAGGTGCAGGCCCATGTGTTCGAGCAGGCTCTTGAAATAGCCCGTCCAGCTAACCGCGACGGCGGAAGCCGACACACCGTATTCCAGCACCATGTTCCAGCCGATGAACCACGCCGCGAACTCGCCCAGCGTCGCGTAGGCATAGGAGTACGAACTGCCCGACATCGGGATCAGGGTGGCGAACTCTGCGTAGCAGAGCGCGGTGAAGCTGCAGCATATCGCCGCGATCACGAACGACAGGAGCACCGCCGGGCCGGCGTGCTCCGCCGCAGCTTGGCCGGTGATCACGAAGATGCCGCCGCCGATGACCGCGCCGATGCCCAGCGCAGTGAGTCCCCACGGGCCCAGCGTGCGGCGCAACTGCACGCCGTCGCCGCCATCGTCTCCGTTGCCGGTGTCGACCGGCTTGCGCGCCAGCAATCGCGTCAGCAGCGTCACGACGCCACTCCCGGCTCGCATGGCGAGGCCGCGCGCGGGGTCATCATCGGCCCGGCGGCACCTGCCGCCAAGCAAGCTGACGGGCAGGCGCTGGCGCCTGCCCGTGGATCACGGTCGGGCATCGTCACACCACGTCATCGAGCGCGTGGGTGATCTGTTCCGGCGACATGTGGCTGCGCTTGTAGCCGTAGAGGCGATAGAAGACCAACCCGATCGCGGCCCAGACCAGGAACACGACCTTGGCCACCCCACTGAGATTGACGAACAGCAACAGGCATCCGGCGACGGCAAGCGGGCACACGATCCATACCCACGGCGTCCGGAATGGCCGTTTGCGCTCCGGCTGGGTGCGGCGCAGGATCATCACGCCGATCGACACCATCGCGAACGCCAGCAGGGTGCCGGCATTGGAGGTGTCGGCCAGCTTGCCTACCGGGAACAACGCGGCACACAGCGATACCACGGTCCCGGTGATGTAGGTGATCACGTGGGGGGTGAAGAACTTCGAGTGGACCTTGGAGAAAATATTGGGCAGCAGCCCGTCGCGCGACATCGTGAAGAAGATGCGGGTCTGGCCGAACATCATCACCAGGATCACCGACGGCAGGGCCACGATCGCGGCGAGCTCGATCATCACGGCGACCTTCGGGTGTCCGAGCGTACTCATCACCTGCGCCAGCGGTTCATGGCTGCACACCAGTGCCTGCGAACTACCGCAGGCCGCGGCCATCGAGGGCGTGCCCGGATCCAGGAACGCGCCCGCCGCGCTCTTCAATGGTTCTGCGCCGACCGAACCCGCGGCGCCATAGCCGACCAGCAGATAGAAGATCGTGCAGACCGCCAGCGCGCCGATCAGGCCGATCGGGATGTTGCGGTTGGGGTTGCGGGTTTCCTCGGCGGCGGTGGACACCGCGTCGAACCCGACATAGGCGAAGAAGATGGAAGCCGCCGCGCCGAGCACGCCGATGCCGTTGCTGCCGAGCGGATTGCCCCAGCCGGTGGGCAGGAAGGGATGCAGGTTGGCGGTCTTGACGGCCGGCAGCGCGATCACGATGAAGACGGTCAACGCGAGGATCTTGATCGCGACAAGCACCGCGTTGACACGGGCGCTCTTGGACGTGCCGATCACGAGCAGGAAGGTGATCGCCACGCCGATCAGGAAAGCCAGCAGGTTGAAGCCGCCGCCGAGGGTCGGACCCACCTGCAGCCACATGGGCAGCGCCAGCGTGCCGGGCTTGACCAGTCCGAATATGCCGCTGTTGAGCAGGCCGTTCACGTAGCCGGACCAGCCGACGCATACCGCGGTGGCACCGATCGCGTATTCGAGCACCAGCGCCCAGCCGACGATCCAGGCGATCAGTTCGCCCATGACGCCGTAGCTGTAGGTATAGGCCGATCCGGAAACCGGCACCATCGCGGCCAGTTCCGCGTAGGCGAGGGCGGCGAGTCCGCAAATGATCGCCGCGATGACGAACGAAACCATCATGCCCGGGCCGGCCTTCTGCGCGGCCTCGGCGGTCAGCACGAAGATACCGGTGCCGATCACGGCGCCGATGCCGAGCATGGTCAATTGGAACGGACCCAACTGGCGTTTCAGGGATTTCTGTTCGGCCGTTGCGAGAATCTGGTCAAGCGGTTTGACACGCCAGAAGATCATGAATGCTCCCAATCACGTCGAGTCCGCGGCGGGGGAACCGTGGCGGGCACGCAGGTTGCCCGGATGTTTCCACCGCGGCTTCCCCTCGAAGCGCGGGGGCCCGCGCGACGCGCACGGGCGAGCGGTACCATACCGGCCCCCATCGTTTGCCACAAGCGCCGGAAGGCATGGATTCGCGCCTGCGCGGTTCGCTCGCAAGAACGATGGGGCAGCGGTGCGCACGGGTGCGTGCGACACGGCCCGTTCGGCATCGATGCCTCACGTCCGGAAGCGGCGCGACGGCCCCGGGACTGGCGCAGGCGCTTCAGGCGCGTCCGGAGAACTCGCCGGTCAGGGTATTCACCCAGACCCTTTCGCCGGTGGTGATGTATTCGGGCACCTGGATCTCGATGCCGGTGTCGAGCGTGGCGGGCTTGGTGCGCTTGGTCGCCGAGGCGCCCTTCAACTCCGGCGCGGTATCGACGATGGTCAATGCCACGCTGGTCGGCACCTGCAGGGCGACCGGCGCGTCGTCGATCAACTGCACGTAGTAACCCTCGACGCCCTCGACGATGTAAGCCGCGCTGTCGCCGACCACGTCGGGATCGAGCGCGTACGGCGTGTAATCCTCGGCGTCGAGGAACACGAAGGCGTCGCCGTCCTTGTAGGAGTAGTTCACCGCGCGGCGGGTCAAT
>JAJXWZ010000203.1 GCA_021781345.1 Pseudomonadota bacterium | reverse complement strand
GGCGCGCCGGCGCAGGTCCTCCGGCATGTTGCCCATGCGGTCGGGGTGGTATTCGCTGATCAGCTTGCGATAGGCGCGCTTGATGGTGCGTTCGTCCGCCTCGCGCGGCACGCCCAGCACGGTGTAGGGATCGGGCCCATTGCCGCGTGGTGCCGTACGCTGCCCCTGCTGCGACCAGGCACCCGCGTGGGCCCAGTCTCCTGCGCGCGGACCGCCGTGCCAGGCGAACCCCTTCATCGCCAGCAGCGCGACCAACTGGATCTCGCTGACGCGCAGAGAAAACGCAACGCGTTTGAGGGTTTGCAGTTTGTCCTGGGTCAGGGGACCGTCGGCCAATGCCACGTCGCACAACATGTCCAGGAACGGCATCACCGAGCTGCGACGCGGCAAACACCAGGTGCGCAGGTCCACCAGCGATCGCGCCAGATCGAACCCGGGCGCCTTGCCCTTGTTGAAGGCATCGATCGCACGGCGCCGCCACAGTGCATCCAGCTCCAGCCGGGTCATCAGCCTCTCTGCAATCGCGACCTCGGCCTCGGACACGCGCCCGTCGCTCTTGGCCAGCGCACCCATCAGGGCGAACAACGGCTCGACGTAACCGTCCTTGCCACCCGTGTGAGTGAGCCCCCACACCAGCCCGCTGTCGATCAACAGATGCCCGATCACCGCCCCGAGCAGCGCCGCGCCGAAACTGTGGAACGCAAACAGGCCGATCAGGAAGCCGATCAGCTTGCCCCAGATCGTCATGGGGTGACTGCCCGCCCCGGCTTGCACGGCGACTGCGCCGCGAACCAGTGCGCCAGCGCCTGCATGTCCTTGTCCGAGAGCGGCCCCGCCGCGGCGCGCATCACCGGCACGTTGCGCTGGCCGCTGCGATATTCGTGCAGCGCCTGCAGCAGGTACGGATACGACTGCCCGGCGAGATCGGGCGCGCCCGGAATGCGGGCATGGCCGTCCTCACCGTGGCAGGCCGCGCACAGACCGAGCTGCGCCGGCGGTGCGGGCGTGGCGGATGCTGCGCCGGCGGCCGCGATCGGCAACGCCGCCAGCATCCAGGGGATCCAGGACATCTTGGGCATCCGCACATTTTATCAGCAGCTTCGCGGGCGACGCCTGTCGCGATGCCGCTCGCTACAATGCCGGTTCATCCATGCGGAGCGATGCCGTGCCGACCACCCTGCTCGAATCCAATTTGCCCGGCCTCGAACTCGTGCATCGCGGCAAGGTGCGGGACGTCTTCGCGCTGCCGGGCGACCGCCTGCTGATCGTCGCCAGCGATCGCCTGTCGGCATTCGACGTGGTGCTGCCCGACCCGATTCCCGGCAAAGGCGAAATGCTGACCCAGATCTCCAACTTCTGGTTCGGCAAGACCGCGCACCTCGTGCCGAACCACCTCACCGGCACCCCGGTCGAGGAGGTGCTACCGGCGGGGGTCGATCCCGGGCTGTATGCCAAACGCTCCGTGGTCGCCAGGCGCCTGAAGGCCGTGCCCGTCGAGGCGATCGCGCGCGGCTACCTGATCGGCTCCGGCTGGAAGGACTACCAGCGGACCGGCGCGCTGTGCGGCATCGAACTGCCCCATGGATTGCGCCAGGCGGAGAGGCTCCCCGAGCCGATCTTCACGCCGTCCACCAAGGCGCCCAAGGGGACGCATGACGAGAACATCGGCTTCGACGAGGTCGAGAAACTCATCGGCCCGGACCTTGCGCGACAGTTACGCGACGCGACGCTCGCGATCTACCGTTTCGCCGCCGCGTATGCCGCCGAGCGCGGGATCATCATCGCCGACACCAAGTTCGAGTTCGGCACCGACGCGGACGGCAGGCTGTACGTGATGGACGAGATGCTGACGCCGGACTCGTCGCGGTTCTGGCCGGCGGAACAGTACGCAGTGGGCATCAGTCCGCCATCCTACGACAAGCAGTTCGTTCGCGATTACCTGGAAACGCTGGACTGGGACAAGCGCGCGCCCGGCCCGAAACTGCCGCGCGAGGTCATCGACGGCACCGCCACGAAATATGCCGAGGCACTCAGGAAGCTGGCCGGGATCACGCTGGACTGACCCATGCCACGTGGCAGCGAACGCTGGTTGGGCGTACATTGTCGCCAGCGAGGATAGCAAGCTCGATTGCCATGCGCAGCGTCCACGACTGGTTCGCGAGCTACAGCGCCGACCATCAGAATCCGATCAACCGTGCGATCCATTGGGTCTGCGTGCCGGTGATCCTGTGGGCGGTGATCGCAGCACTGTGGACCATTCCCCCGATCCGGCCTTGGTTCAAGCCGGGACTGTGGGCCGTGCTCGCGATGTTCGCGGCTTATCTGTTCTACCAGCGCCTGTCGCGCAACCTCGGTTACGCGATGGCATTCGTGCTGGTCTTTTTCGGCGCGATCACCTGGGCGTCGTATCGTGCGCTCGGCCCGCGCGACCTGCTCATGGTCGCTGCCGTGTTGTTCGTGCTGGCATGGATCGGCCAGTTCATCGGCCACGCGATCGAAGGACGCCGCCCGGCGTTCTTCACCAACGTCGTGCAGCTGCTGATCGGTCCTGCATGGCTGGCGGGCAAATGGATGCGGCGCATGGGCATCGAGTATTGACGGGGGCGCGTCCGCCCGAGTTCCGCACCACCTAGCCGTTGCCGAGGTCCCGATTCAGCAACGCGGCCAACCTCGCGCCGGCCTGCCGCAACCGTTGCTCGGCCATCGGCAACTCGCGGTCGACGTAGGTTCGATCGATGAAACGGGATGGCGGATACACGCCGTCGTCGCGATCAATGCGGCAACTTTCCTCGGCCCATTGCGCGGGCGTGCCCCCGCCCGCGACCGGTGTGGGTTCGGCCTGCAGCTCGCGGGCGAATCGCGCAGCCGAGAGATGCGTGCTGTCCAGCATCAGCGAATCCCATACCTTGTGCAGGTTGGTACCGCGTCCGTGCCAGCGCACCTGGAAATCGTTGCCGCCGGCATCGTAGCGATAATCGGCGTGCAACGGCTGGTGGACGTCGCCGACGAAGTGCACCACGAACGCCAGTGCCTCGGCACGCACCGCGTCGCTGTTCCGCGGATTCGCCAGGATCGCCGAATACTTCCCGATGGCCGCAACCACGCACTCCCCGTCGCGGCAGTCGCGCGATGGCTCGTAGATGCAATCGCGCGAATGGAAATTAACGAAGTGCAGGCGCTTGGTTTGCTTGAACAGCGCCGGGTCGGAATCGCGCAGGTCGTCGGCCCAGACGGCGACATCCGCCAGGTGGCGCGCACCACCGACGGCCAGCAGCTTCCGCGCTTCGGTCCGGGCCCGAGGCGTCAATTGGGCTTCTGCCAGTCGGGCCACGATGCGGTGTCCGCGCGGACCCCAGGCGAACGCGAACGGCGCCGACAGGGCCATCACCGCGAGCATGACCACCAGTCCACCGCCGACGCGTTTGATGTGCAAGGCCGGGCCCATGGCGACTCCGCAAGAAAGGTCCAGTTTGCCATGCCACGCAAGGTTGCCTGCCATGAACCAGGGTGGCAAAACGGCTAAACTGAGCATCTCAACCACCCGCTTCCGCAAAGGACGACACCATGGCGATCAAGGTCGCGATCAACGGCTATGGCCGCATCGGCCGAAACATCCTGCGCGCGCTGTACGAATCCAACCGCACCGGCCCCGTCCGGATCGTCGCGATCAACGACCTGGGCGACGCCGAGACCAATGCGCACCTGACCCAGTACGACACCGCGCACGGCAAATTTCCGGGCACGGTCGGCGTCGAAGGTGGCGATCTCGTCGTCAACGGCGACCGCATCAAGGTCTGCGCCGAACGCGATCCCTCGAAGTTGCCGTGGAAGGACCTCGGCATCGACATGGTGATCGAATCGACCGGCCTTTTCACCAAGCGCGACAAGGCCGCGGCGCATCTGGCGGCGGGCGCGAAGAAGGTGATCATCTCCGCCCCCGGCACCGACGTGGACGGCACCTTCGTCTACGGCGTCAACCACGATCGCATCAAGCCGACCGACACCATCATCTCCAACGCATCCTGCACCACCAACTGCCTGGCGCCGCTGGCCAAGGTGCTGCACGAGAAGATCGGCATCGTGCACGGACTGATGACCACAATCCACGCCTACACCAACGACCAGGTGCTCACGGACGTCTACCACAGGGATTTGCGCCGGGCCCGATCAGCGACGATGAGCCAGATCCCGACCAAGACGGGTGCTGCCGCCGCGGTCGGACTGGTGCTGCCGGAACTGAACGGAAGGCTGGACGGCTTTTCTATGCGCATTCCAACGATCAACGTGTCGTGCGTGGACCTGTCCTTCGTCGCACAGCGCGCGACAAGCAAGGACGAAATCGACGCCGTGATCGACGAAGCCGCCAACGGCAGGATGCAAGGCATCATGGCGGTCAACACCAAGCCCCTGGTCTCGGTCGACTTCAACCACAATCCCGCATCGTGCACCTACGACGCCACGCAGACCCGCGTGATGGGCGGCACCCTGGTCAAGGTGCTGGGCTGGTATGACAACGAGTGGGGCTTCTCCAATCGCATGCTCGACATGACCGAGGTCTTCGCCAACGTGAAGTGACCCGCCTGGAGGGGTGCGATTCCCTGGCGCCATGCAAAAGCCCGCAGCAGAGACGCTGCGGGCCTTTTTCATCGCGGAATGCTTGGACAACGGCCCCGACTTCGCGGGCCCAGCACGAACCCCGCTCCTGTCAACCGAGCGCCTTCAACGCCGCGTCGTAATCGGGCTCGTGGGTGATCTCGTCCACCATCTGCGCATGGATCACCTTGTCGTGCTCGTCAAGGACCACCACCGCCCGCGCGGCAAGGCCGGCCAAGGGACCGTCGGTCATCGCTACGCCGTAGTCGCGCAGAAACTCACGCCCGCGCATGGTCGACAGCATCACCACGTTTTCAATGCCTTCGGCGCCGCAAAAGCGGCCCTGCGCGAATGGCAGGTCGGCCGAGATACACAGCACCACCGTGTTCGAAAGGCCCGCCGCATCCTTGTTGAAGTGCCGGACCGACGCGGCGCAGACACCGGTATCCACGCTCGGGAAGATGTTGAGCAACTTGCGCTTGCCGGTGAAATCGGCGAGCGACTTCTCCGACAGGTCACCGGCGACCAGTCGTAGCACCGGCGCCTTGTCACCGACCTCGGGGAAATGGCCATCCACGTGGACGGGATTGCCTTTGAATTTCGTGCCAGTCATGACGGAACTCCTCGGGATGGGCTGGTGGAAAACGATGCGACCGCATCGCGGCGCGTGAACCGTTGAAGTCTAACCCACGGATGTCGTCGCGAGGTCAACGCGTTCGGGGCGCAGACACGGCGGCATTGCCGGGGTGGAATCCGTCGCTACGATCAAGCAACCGCAACTTGCCGGGAACCCCGTCCCACCGGTCGGCGCCTTCCAGCGCGGCAACCTTGGCGGCGATCACCGGCCAGGACTTCGCGAGTTCGGCGTTGATGGCGAGGTAATGTTCCTGACCCGCGGGCACGTCCATCCCGGGGAAGATCGCATCGACCGGGCATTCGGCCACTCACAGGGTGCAATCGATGCATTCGTCCGAGTCGACCACCAGGAAGTCCGGGCCTTCATGGAAGCAATCAACCGGGCATACCTCGACGCAATCGGTGAATTTGCAGTTGATGCAGTTATCGGTCACCACATGGGTCATCGCGCATACCTCCCGCGGACGGCCCAGTGTGCCGCCGGCCACGCGGTACCGTAATGACCCAGGTCAGCCCGGGCTCCGTGTCAGTGCTGCACCGCACGGAAATGCGAGAGCATCTGGTCGACTTCCTGGGCGACCACGATCTGGTCGCGTCCGCGCGCCTTGGCCGCGTACATGGCCTCGTCGGCGGCATGCAACCAACTGCCGATGTCGTGGCAACGGCTGCCGTCGAACAGCGCCATGCCGATGCTGATGGTGACATCGAGATCGTCCGGCGCGTCCGGAAACTGCAGCGCAATGACCGCGGCGCGCATTTCCTCGGCCAGCGCCAGCGCCTCGGTCCCGCCCAGGTGCGGGCACAGCGCCACGAACTCCTCGCCGCCCAGCCTCGCAAGCGTTCCGCGCCTGCCGACCACGTCGCACAGGGACTGGATCGACACGTTCAACACGATATCCCCATACGCATGCCCGTGGCGGTCGTTGATGCGCTTGAAATAATCGAAGTCGAACAGCAGCAGGGCGTGCAGCGGAGACTCGTCGGCATGGCCCCGGTCGAGCAAGGCCTGCGCCCGTCGGAAAAAGCCGCGCCGGTTATCCACGCCTGTCAGTGGATCTTCAAGCGCCTGCCGCCGCAGTTCGTGCGCATGCCGCCGCTGCGAGCGCAACAGCAACAGCAGTGACACGATGCCCAACAGCAGGCCACTCGCCGCCACGAGCGCGGCCACCAGGGTGCTGCGCTGGCGTCGAAGCTCCATGGCGTTGCTGGCCGCGTCGGCACGTGCGGCATCCAGCTTCAGGTTCTTGATTTGGTTGTTGCGCTCCAGTTGCTGGATCCGGATTTCCTTCTCGCGCGCGGCGTAGCGTGCCGCGAGCTCAGCCTGCTGGGAGCCTAGGCTGGCGGTCCAGATCTTGCCGGCGGCCTGCATGGCCTCG
>JAJXWZ010000110.1 GCA_021781345.1 Pseudomonadota bacterium | reverse complement strand
CCACGTATGGCATCGGGATGCCCAGGAAATTCCACGCGTGGCCTTTGGAAACCATCATCGTGATCCCGAGTATCGGCGTGGCGAACAGGAGCAGGTAAAGGATGACGTGCACCAGGTTCGCCACCTGTACCTGCCAGCGCGGCGTGGGCGGCAAGATCGGCGGGGCGCTGCCATGGCGCGTGCGTACCAGCAGGCGCGGCAGCATGAGCAGCAGGATCGCGATGCCGAACTGCATGTGCGCCCACTCCACGCTGGCATGCAGCGCGGAACCGCGCGGTGTCCAGCCCCGCGCGTAAATCAGCAACAACGCACAGGCGACCATCACGAAGATCGTCCAGTGCAGGCGGCGTATCCAGGGGGGGTAGCGGGGGTCGGACATGGAGGAGTCTCGTTCTCGATGGCGGAAAGGATGTTTGCATGCCCGATGTTGCCGGGACTTTGACGCTCGTCAAGGGGCGGGCGCATGGTCACACCGCATGCCTTGGATTCGCTGAGTGCGTGCCCGGGCGATGCGGAAGGCGTGGTCCCGCGGCGTACTGTCAGTGGCGTGCGTCGTCCGTTGACGCTGGCAGCGTGGCCCAGCCATCCGCACCCAGCACCTGCATGCCGGCGAAGCGGGCCTTGTAGCCCATCTTCGGATGGCCCTCGATCCAGTAACCGAGATACAGGTGCGGCAAGCCGCGCGCGCGGGTCAGTTCGACCTGGCGCATGATCGCGTAGGTGCCGAGGCTGCGCCTGGGCAGCTCCGGCTCGAAGAACGTGTAGACCGCCGAGAGCCCGGTGTCGCAGACATCGGTGACCGCCACCGCGACCAGCCGCCTGGCGAGCCGGAATTCCAGGAACACGGTCGGGCTCCACGGCGACGCGAGGAAGTGCGAGAAATCCTCGTCGCTGGCCTCGTCCATGCCACCGCCCGGATGGCGCGCGCGCAAATAGCGCGCGTACAGGTCGTGGCGTTCATCGGTCCGGCCGGGCGTGCACTCGACGACCACGACGTCCCGGTTGACGGCGAGGCAGCGACGCAGGCTGCGATCCGGCCGGAAAGCCGCGACATCGATCCTGCAGGGTTCGCAGGCGTGGCAGCGCGGGCAATGCGGATGATAGACATGCCCGCCGGCACGCCGGAAACCGCGCGCCAGCGACAACGCATAGAGCTTCTGGAGATTCGGCGCGGCCGGATCCAGCACCAGGTTCTGGGCGGTGCGTGCCGGGAAATAGCCGCAGGCGTGCGGCAGGGTCTGGAACAGGCGTACGCGTTCGCTGCGCGCGGTCACATCACCACACCGAGATCAGTCGGGCTCCGTAGATGGCCACGGCGATCGCCACGGCTACCAGCACGACGGTGCGGACGCGCGCGGCCATCCGCGCGGGATTGCGGCCAACATGCTTATGCCAGCGATACGCGGCGAGTTCCTCGGCATAGCGCGTGACCGGCTCGATGCCAATGTCGCGCATCAACTGGCGGGCACGGGTGTGGTCGCTGGCGTGCTTGACCCAGACGGCGGGCCAGTCGTCGCTTTGGCCGGGCCGCGCATACGAAAAGCGCGAGTAGCTCTTGCTGTCGTAAACGCGCCGGTTGGTGACCTTGGTCGCGATGCCGTGCTCGGCCATCACGGCCACCAGCCGTTCGATGTTTTCGATCCTGGGGGAGGTATAGATCCTGCGCATGCGGGAAGTTTACGATAGCCGCGCAAGGTTGCAATCGAGCGGGACTCCGGATTCGGTCCGCCACGGGTATTCCATTGCATTTGGATTCAGCGGGCCGGGCGCGGCAATGCCGTCCGGCGGCGGCGCCGGCATGCCCGGATCGTCGCCGGACGATGCCCGGGGCGGGCGGCGATCAACGCAACCGCAGCAGGCCTTCCTGGGCGCTCGAGGCCACCAGCCTTGCGGCAAGGTCGAACATCTGGCCGCGCACCAGCCCGCGCGCACCTTGCGCGGTGGGGCTCTCGCACGAATACAGCAGCCAGTCGTCGACCCGGAATGGTCGGTGGAACCAGAGCGCGTGGTCGAGGCTCGCCATCTGCAGGTTCGGCGTCAGGTAGGAAACCCCGTGCGGCAACAGCGCGGTGCCGATCAGGTGGTAGTCGGACGCATAGGCCAGCAGGGCGCGGTGCAACGCGGGCGCGGCGTCGATCTTCTGCGCCAGCCGGAACCAGATGTGCTGGTAGGGCGGTCGCTTGGCCGGATGCAGTTCGTCGCGCGGCCACACGAAGCGGTATTCGAACGGCCCGTCAGTGGACAGCCAGCGCTGCAGCTTGGGCGGCAGCCGCGCCAGCTCGGCTTCCGGCAACGTGCGCTGCGGATCGAGGTCGTCCGGTCTGGGCACCTCGGGCATGCCGGTCTGGTGCTCGAAACCGTCCTCGTCGACCTGGAACGAGACCGCGCAGTTCAGGATCGGCTTGCCGTGCTGGATCGCCACGACCCGCCGCGCGGAAAAGCTGTGCCCGTCGCGGGCGCGCTCGACCGAATAGACGATCGGCGCCTCGACGTCGCCCGCGCGCAGGAAGTAACCGTGCAGCGAGTGCGCGGCGCGTTCGGCGCCGACGGTCTGTTGCGCGGCGGACAGCGCCTGTCCCAGTACCTGGCCACCAAACACGTATTTGGTGCCGATGTCGCGGCTCTGGCCGCGGAAAAGGTTGTCCTCGAGGCGCTCCAGCTTCAGCAGTTCGATCAGTTCGGGGACATGCGGTTGGGTCATGGCGTAAGCGTCGCGGGCACAAAGATCCGAAATTATACCGACGCGGTCGGGCGTTCCGGCCTGCACAAGCCACAGGCCTGCATGACGCGCGGCCAGGGGAACAGTGGTCCCGGATCGAGCTTGCGCCTTACCCGGAGTGCCGGATCGTCGCTGGCTTCGACCCATCCGGTGTCGAGGTCTTCATGGCCTGCGATGGAACGGAGATCCGGCAGTACGCCACGGAGGTACGCCAGCAGTGACAGCAGCGCTTCGATTTGCCGGTCCGGATACGGTTCCGACATGGACTGATTGCGCGAATCCAGCCAATCCGGCCAGCGACCCGCGTTCACCAGTTCGATGCCGATGGAATGTTCGTTGTGGCCGCGGACGTGGTGGGCCACGCGCTCGTGCGGGACGTAGCGGAATACGCTGCCGTCGCGATCGACGTAGTAATGCCCGCTGTTGCCGGTGCCGCTCGCATGCAAGATGCGCTCGCCGTATTCGCGGGCGGCCGCGAGGTCGGGCAGCTCGGTGCAGTGGATGACCACGAGGTCGATGTCGCCGGCCGCGCGCGGTTGCAACCGCCCGACGTAGGGCAGGGGCTGCTCGTGGATCGCGACGGTCTGGTCCATCGCGCAAGTGTTGCATGAAATCGGCGCGGGCAAGCCCGCCGGCCTGTTACGCTTCCCGGGTTCATTTGCACCTGCCAGTCCATGCGCGGCCACGTCATCCTCTCCCACGGTTCCGACAGCGGTCCCGATGCCACCAAGGTCAGCGCGCTCGCGCGGGTGGCCGGGTCGCTGGGCTGGAGTGCCTGCAAGCCCGACTATCGCGATGAGGACCGGCTCGGTTACGCGGGATCGGTGTCGCCGCGCGTCGCGCGCCTGCTCGATTCCATGTACGACGCGCCCCGCCCGCTGGTGCTGGCGGGCTCCAGCATGGGCGCGTTCGTGTCGGGGCTGGCATCCCTGCGGGCGCCCTGCGATGCCTTGTTCCTGATGGCTTTGCCGATCGACATCCCGGGTTGTCCGGAGCGTTTCGATGTCGCGCACGGCGTTCCGGGCATGCTGGTACACGGTTGGCGCGATGAGCTGTGTCCGGTCGATGCGGCGGCCGGGTTCGCGCGCGCACACGGCATGCCGGCACTGCTGCTGGACGACGACCACCGTCTCTCGGGCCAGGTCGCGATGCTCGAACGGCAATTCGCGCTGTTCCTGCAAATGCTGGCGGCCTGACTCGTGCCGGCCTGAACGATGACGCGATTTTTTGCCACCTGCGCGAAGGGACTCGAATACCTGTTGCGCGACGAGCTGGCGGCGCTCGGGGCCGATGCCCGCGAGGCGCTGGCGGGCGTGCATTTTGAGGGCGACCTGGCGGCGGGCTACCGCGCCTGCCTCGAATCGCGACTGGCCAGCCGCATACTGATGCCGCTCGCGGAGTTCGACGCGGTGGACGCCGCCTCGCTGTATGCAGGCGTGCAGGCGATCGACTGGTCGCTTCACATCGCGCCGGACGCGAGCCTCGCGGTCGATGCGAGCGGCAGCAGTGGCGCGATCGCGCACTCGGGGTTCGCCGCGCTGAAGGCCAAGGACGCGATCGCGGACCAGTCCCGGGAGCGGTTCGGCTTGCGCCCGACCATCCAGCCCGAGCGGCCGGACGTGCGTGTGAACCTGCGCCTGCACAAGGGCCGTGCGGTCCTGTCGCTGGACATGTCCGGCGAACCACTGCACCGGCGCGGCTGGCGACGCGACCAGGGCGAGGCGCCGCTCAAGGAGAACCTGGCGTGCGCGATGCTGCTGCGTGCGCGCTGGCCGGACCTGTACGCGCAAGGCGGCGCGCTGGTCGACCCGATGTGCGGTTCCGGCACCCTGCTGGTGGAAGCTGCGTGGATGGCCGCCGACGTCGCGCCGGCGTTGCAGCGGGACTACTTCGGGTTCCTCGGCTGGCGTGGCCACGATGCCGCATTGTGGGAGCGGCTACGCGAAGCCGCGCGGGAACGTGCGCTGGAAGGGCTGCGTGGCCTGCGCCCGTGCTTCTTCGGCAGCGACAGCGATCCGCACATGATCGCGGTCGCCACCCGCAACCTGCAGTCGGCGGGGGTCGCGGGATTCGTCAGCCTGGACAAACGCCTGGTCGAGCACCTTGAACCGCCTGCCGGGTTTGCGACCGGCCTCGTGATCACCAATCCGCCCTACGGCGAGCGCATGGGCGACCTTGCGGAACTGCCCGGGCTCTACAAGACCCTGGGCGACCGGTTGCACGCCGGCTTCGCGGGCTGGCGCGCAGCGGTGCTGACCAGCGAACCGGAACTCGAGCGCGCGCTGGGATTGCGCGCCGACAAGCATTACGTCCTCTTCAACGGTGCGATCGAATGCCGGCTGGCCCTGATCGACGTTCGCGCGCCTGCGGGCAACCCGATGCCGGCACCGCTCTCGCCCGGTGCGGAGATGGTTGCCAACCGGATTCGCAAGAACCTGCGCAACCTGCGCCGGGAACTGTCGCGCCACGGCATCACCTGCTTCCGCATCTACGATGCCGACCTGCCCGAGTACGCGGCCGCGATCGACGTTTATCGCGGCTGGCCGGAGGACGCACCCGATATCGGCGTCGAGGCGGCCGCGCAATCCTGGCTGCACGTACAGGAATATGCACCTCCGCCGAGCGTCGATGCGGGGGCGGCGCAAGCGCGTTGGCGCGAGCTGGTCCGCGCGGCAGGCAGCGCGCTCGAGGTGCCGCGCGAACGGGTCGTGACCAAGACCCGTGCACGCGGCAAGGGCGGCAGTCGCTACGGCCGCTTCGCCGTGCGCGAGGAGTTCCTCGTGGTGGAGGAGGGCGGACTGCGCTTCCGCGTCAACCTGCGCGATCGGCTGGATACCGGCCTGTTCCTCGACCACAGGCTGGTACGGTCCCGCGTGCGCACGCTCGCCGCGGGGCGCGACGTGCTGAACCTGTTCGCCTATACCGGCACGGCCAGCGTGTATGCCGCGGCGGGCGGCGCGCGCAGCACCACCAGCGTCGATTTGTCGCAGGTTTACCTGGAGTGGGCGTCGCGCAACCTGGTCCTGAACGGTTTCGGTGGCCCGGCGCATATGCTGGCGCGTACCGATGCGATGACATTCCTCGCCGAATCACGCGCCCGTTACGGATTGATCTACGCCGACCCGCCCACGTTTTCAAATTCCAAGCGCGCCGGTGATTTCGACGTGCAACGCGACCATGTCGCCTTGCTGGATGCCTGCGGCCGCCGCCTCGCCAACGACGGCGTCATCGTGTTCTCCAACAACTTCAGGCGCTTCAAGCTGGACACGGACACGCTTTCGCCTGCTTTCCGGATCGAGGACATGGGGCGCGCCAGCATCCCCGCCGACTTCGCGCGTCGACCGGGCATCCACGGTTGCTGGTTGCTTAGAAAACGCTTAGGCGCCACATGATTCTTGGAGCGCATTTTCAGGAGTGATTCAGTGCCCCGGGGCCAGCATGCGGCCGTCGATCCGATGCGGAGGCATGCCATGAAACATCCAGGACTCGTTCGTCGCGCAGCTCTGGCGCTCGCCTTGCTGGCGGCTTCGCTTTGCGTCGTGCCGGCGGCGCTGGCACGCGTGCATGTCGGCGTAGGTATCGCTTTCCCCGGCATCAGCGTCGGGGTGGGCAACTGCTGGCGCTGTGGCTACTGGGCGCCTCCGCCACCGGTGTACTACCAGCCTGCCTACCCGGCCCCCGTGTACTACCCGGCGCCGGCGTACTATCCGCCGCGTCCGGTGTACTACGGCTACCGTTATTACGCACCGTATCGGGACGGGGATGATTACGATCGCGACCACTACCGCGGTCGCGGGGATTGGCACCGCTACCGTGGCGGCTATTACCGCCACCACGACCACGACTGATCGCACGCGGCAGGTGACGGCTGCGTGACGCATTTACGCATTGCGTACGCGCGGTGTGCTAAAACACACCGCGCATGAGTCCTTCCCCCGATCCATCCCTGCGCGAACATCATGGCGGCGAGGCCGCCATCGACCTGCGTTCGATCCGTACCTTCCTGCGCCAGTGGATGCGAGATCCGGTCAGGACCGCTTCGGTGACGCCGTCGGGACGCCAGTTGGCGCGCCTGATGGTGTCGCAGCTGCCGCCGGACTGCGGCCGTATCGTCGAGCTAGGCGCGGGCACCGGCGTGTTCACGCGGGCGCTGCTGGATTCGGGCATTCCGGCTTCGCAGTTGCTGGTGGTGGAGATCAACCCGCATCTCGGCGATTTCCTGCACGAACGTTTCCCCGGGGTCGCGGTCGCCTGCGCCGACGCGCGCCATCTCGATGTGCTGGCCGAGCAGCACGGATTGCTTGCGGCGGGCAAGCTCGATGCGGTCGTGAGCGGGCTCGGCATGTTGTCGATGAACAGCGGATTGCGCTGCGAAATCCTGCGAGCCGCGTTCGTGGCGCTGGGCGAGAGGGGCCGGTTCATCCAATTCACCTACGGTCCCTTCAGCCCGGTCAAGCGACACGAGCGCGAAGCCTTGGGCCTGGGCGTCCGGCGCGCCGGGTTCGCCCCGCGCAACCTGCCGCCGGCAACGGTTTACGTGTACGAGCGATTGCGTTCGCGGCAAGTCGTCGGCGTCAGGCAGCCACGAAGCTGATATTTCAGTCGAGTTCCAGCGAATAATGGCGCGTGCCACCTTCGCGCACGTATCCGAGTGACTCGTAGAGGGCCCGTGCGTGGTGATTGTCTTCGGCGGTCTCGAGCACGAGCCGCAGCGCGCCCGTGCCGACGGCGAATGCGCGTGCACTCGCCATCAGCGCGCGAGCGACCCCGCGGCGCCTGGCCGTCGCCGCGACGAACAAATCGTTGAGGATCCAGATCCTGCCCGCCGACACCGACGAAAACGACGGATAGAGCTGGGTGAAGCCAAGTGCCGCGCCGTCGTGGGTGTCGCGCGACAACAAGATCACCGACTCGCCGCGTTGCAGGCGTTCGCGCAGGAACGCGCGTGCGACCGTTGGGTCGGAAGGCTGCCGGTAGAAGACGCGATAAGCGTCAAATAACGCGACCAGTGCATCCAGGTCGTCGAGGCCGGCGCGCGTGGTCGCGATGGCCGGGCGTGGCACGGAATCGGGATCTGGCATGCGGGCGCTGCCGGTGACGGTGGACCACCATCATGCGCGCGGGCCGCGCGACCGGCAAGGCCGGCCGTGTGGCATGTCATTCCCGCGTACGTCAGTGCTGGCCCGCAACCCACCGTTCGTACTGTGCCTTGCTGATCGTCTTGCCGCCACCGCTCGCGAAAAGGAAATCGCTGTCCAGAGGCGGATAGGCCTGCGCCTCGGATTCGCTGATGCGGCCGTCGTGGTTGGCGTCCAGCGACTGGAACGCGGGAGGTGGCCCGTAGTTACGCTCGTGCCTCGGCATGCCGGCGTGCACAGTCAGGGTACCGCCGTGGCTGTCGGGCAGCGGATAGGTCGCGCTCGATTCCGTGCCTTGGTAGAACTGTGCGGACGGCGTCTGCTGCATTGGCGTCGTCGCCGGCGGCGGGACTTGCTGGCTCGCCTGCGGCGAAGCTGCCTGTGCGGTCGCGATCGCAGCCGTGCCATACATGGCCAGCGCGATCACGGTCGCCAGCGTCAGGCGAATCGGACGATGGGGTTTCATGGAACCTCCTTTTGCAAAGCGGCGCGGCGCCGCGATACAGAAACTTGACCATGCGGATGCGGGGCGGTTCAGTCCGCGGGGGATACCGGCCACGGGCGATCAGCATGCGTTCAACTGCGTGACGGCGGCGTCATGGCTCGGGACGCCGCGTCAGCGCTGGCAGCAGAGGATTTCGATTCCGTCGCAGCGGGCCTCCCGCGGTTCCGCGTTCGCAGCGGTGGTGCCGACGCGGGAAGGGGGCCGGGGAACCCGCCTGGTGCGATGCCGTTGGCGAACCTGCTTGCCGATGGCGTCGACCGTGTACGATGCCCGGCCATGACCGCATCAACACCGACCCCGCCGCGCGAGTTGCCGCGCAAACTCGGCCTCGTCACCGGCATGGCGGTGGTGGTCGGCGTGATCATCGGCAGCGGCATCTTCCGCGTACCGTCGGGCATCGCCGGGGATACCGGCAACCTGACCGGCATCGCGCTCGTCTGGATCCTCGGCGGCGTGGTCGCGCTGTTCGGCGCGCTGTCGATCGCCGAACTTGCGGCGATGTATCCGGCGGCCGGCGGTCCCTACGTCTACCTGCGCGAGGCGTACGGGCGGCCTCTGGCATTCCTGTTCGGATGGATGTGGTTGCTGACCACGCCGATTTCGTGGGCGGCGCAAAGCCTGATGTTCGCCGAATACCTGGGTTTCTTCGTGCCGGTATCGGCGGCCGCGCAGCACGTGATCGCGGCGGTCCTGATCATCCTCGTCGCCGCCGCCAATTACCGCTCGGTGAAGCTGGGCGCCGCGATCCAGAACCTGTCCACTGCCGCCAAGGTGCTGGCGATCGTGGGCCTGTCCGCCGCGATCTTCCTGCTTGCGCCTGGCGGGGAACACAATCCGCTCGCCGCCGAGCCCATGGGCGTCGCCAAATGGTCGGGCGTCGGCATCGGCCTGATCGCCGCTTTGTGGGCCTACGACGGCTGGGAGAACCTCACCACGCTCTCGGGCGAGGTGAAGAACCCCCAGCGCAACCTGCCGCTCGCATTGATCGGCGGGGTGCTGGTGGTGATCGTGGTGTACCTGCTGATCAATGCCGCCTACCTGCGCGCGCTGCCGTTGCCGCAACTGGCGGCCTCGAAGTCGGTCGCGGCCGATGCCGCGGCGACGGTGCTCGGGCGCGCCGGCGCTTCGCTGGTCGGCGCACTGGTGATGCTGTCGGTGTTCGGCACGCTCAATGGCAGCATCCTGTCCAGTCCGCGCGTGTTCTTCGCGATGGCCGAGGACGGATTGTTCTTCCGCACCGTGGGCAAGGTCCACCCGAAGTACGAGACCCCCTACGTGGCGATCGGTTTCATCGTGGTGCTGGCCGTGATCTACGTGTTGCTGCGCGATTTCATGCAGCTCGCGGAAGGCTACGTGCTGGGCGTGTGGCCGTTCCTCGCGTTGTGCGTGATCGGCATCTTCATCCTGCGCCGCCGCCGCCCGGAATTTCCGCGCCGGTACCGCGCGCTGGGGTACCCCGTGGTGCCCGCGTTGTTCGTGCTCGCGACTTGCGTGGTCGTGGGCAATGCGTTGTACGCGCAATTCGCGTCGACCATCGGGAGCATCCTGATTACGCTGGCGGGCGTGCCGTTGTACTACCTTTGGTTCGCGTGGCAGCGGCGCAGCCACGCGGGGTGACGGTGCCCGAGGCATCACGAGGCATGTGGAGGGAAAAATGAAACGGCTCTCGTTGCTTGCCGGCATCCTTGCCCTGGTCGCCTCCGTGGCCTGCGCCGCCGGCGCGCCGCCGGGCGCCCCCGGGCCAGTCGCGCTGACCGTCAGCCTGCCCGATCCCGGGCAGAAGCTCCTGTACGTTCACGAGGTGATGCCCGTCGAGCCGGGTGCCCTGACGCTGTATTACCCGAAGTGGATTCCCGGCGATCATTCACCGGACGGTCCGATCGGCGACATCATGGGTCTGGAGTTCACCGCCGGCGGCAAGCGCATCGCCTGGCGGCGCGACGGACTGGACCGCTTCATGTTCCACGTGGACTTGCCGGCGGGCGTGCAGCGACTCGGCATCCGTTTCCAGTTTCCTTCGCGGGATCGGGTGACGTCGAACCTGCTGGACCTGACGTGGGACCAGGTCGCGTTGTACCGGGCTGGCTTTCCGACTCGCGACCAGATGTTCCGGCCGGCGCTGGTGATTCCCGCGGATTGGCAGTATGGCACCGCGCTGCAGACGGACAAGCGCGAAGGCAAGCGCATCTCGTTCAAGCCGGTGCCGTTCAACACGCTGGTCGATTCGCCGGTGATCGCCGGCAGGTATTTCCGCAAGGTCGATCTCACGCCGCGAGGATCGTCCGTGAACCGCTGGCTCGACATGGTCGGCGACGATGCCGCGGCCATCGCGATTTCCGATACGCAGACCGCCGACTTCAGGCACCTGATCGAACAGGCGCAGGCGCTGTTCCGTTCGCACCATTACGGCAGCTATCACCTGCTACTGACGCTGAGCGACCACACCTCGGTGGGCGGCCTCGAACATCACCAATCGAGCGACGACCGTGCACGTGGCGGAACCAGGATGTTCGCCGACGCCGACCACTTCATGCTCGACGCCTCGTTGCTTCCGCACGAGTACACGCACTCGTGGAACGGCAAGTTCATGCGTCCGGCGGGCCTGTGGCAGCCCGACTTCGAGCGGCCCGAGCACACCAGGCTGTTGTGGGTCTACGAGGGTTTGACCGTGTACCTCGGCGACCTGCTCACCGCGCGCAGCGGACTGTGGTCGCCGCGAGTCTGGCGCGAAGTGGTCGCCTATCGCGCGGCGGGCATGGCGTACAGGACCGGGCGCGAGTGGCGGCCGCTGGCCGATACGGCCGTTGCCGTGGATTACGCGGCACCGGATGCGTGGGCCAACTGGCGGCGGCAGAACGACTTCTATCCCGAGGGCGAACTGCTGTGGCTGGCGGTCGACATGAAGATTCGGTCGCTGAGCCACGACCGTCGTTCGATCGATGATTTCGCGCGTGCCTTCTACGGCATCGACGACGGCAGCTTCGCCACCCACACCTACGACTTCGAGGACGTGGTGGCCGCGCTGGACAAGGTCCAGCCCTACGACTGGGCCGGATTCCTGCGCGGTTGGGTCGAAGGTACCGGCGATCAAGTACCGCTGTTGTCGGGCATCGAGGCCAGCGGCTGGCGCCTCGCCTACACCGACAAGCCGTCCGGTTACCAGGATGCGCTGGAACACGTGGGCATGGGCGAGCTCGAGGGCAAGGGCATCAACCAGATGTTCTCGGTCGGAATGTTCGTCGCGAACAGCGGCAAGGTCGTGGACGTGCTCTGGAAGGGTCCGGCATTCAAGGCCGGGCTGGCGCCGGGCATGACGCTCGTCTCGATCGACGGACACGCCTTCAGCGCGCAAGCCCTGGGTGACGCCATCGTCGCGGCACAGCGGAGCGGGAAGCCGCTGCATATCCGTGCGCGTAGCGACGGCGCACTGAACGTGTACGAGGTCGATTACACCGGCGGACTGAAATATCCGCACCTGGTCCGCGAGCCCGGTAAGACCGATTTCCTGAAGCGGATCCTGGCGCCAGAGCCGGTGGCCGGCGGTTCCTGATGGCCGCTTCACGTCGCGCGCGCGGCGTTCGCCGTCACGCCGCCTTCGTCTTGACCGCCAGCGATCCGAGCAGTTCGCCGGCCGCACGCAAGCGGTCGGCGGGTTCCGGCAATTCCAGCGTGACGCGCAACTTGTCCTGGCCGTCCAGTTTGTAGACGCGCGGTTGGGTCTGGATCAGGCGGATGATGGTGGCCGGATCGACCTCGGGATCGGCGCGGAATGCGATGCGGCCGCCGGTGGCGCCAAGGTCGAGCTTGCGGATGCCCAGCGCATGCGCGCGCAGCTTCAGCGCGGCGATCGCGAACAGGTTCCTGGTCGCCGGAGGCAGCAGCCCGAAGCGGTCGATCATCTCGACCTGCAGGTCGCGCAGCGCTTCGTCGCCACGCGCGCCGGCGATGCGCTTGTACAGCGTCAGGCGGGTGTGCACGTCGGGCAGGTAGTCGTCGGGGATCAGCGCCGGCATGTGCAATTCGACCTCGGTGCCGCTGTCGCCGCCCAAGTCGAAGTCCGGCACCTTGCCCGAGCGCAGCGCGTGCACCGCCCGTTCCAGAAGCTCGTTGTAGAGCGCGAAACCAATCGCCTCGATCTGGCCGGACTGCGCCTCGCCCAGCAACTCGCCGGCGCCGCGGATCTCCATGTCGTGGGTCGCCAGCGTGAAACCCGCGCCCAGCTCCTCCAGCGATTCCAGCGCCGCGAGGCGCTTCTCCGCATCGGCTGTCATGGCCTTCCGGTCGGGCACGATCAGGTAGGCGTAGGCGCGGTGGTGCGAGCGGCCGACGCGGCCGCGCAACTGGTGCAATTGCGCGAGTCCGAAGCGGTCGGCGCGGTCGATCACGATGGTGTTGGCGGTCGGCACGTCGATCCCGGATTCGATGATCGTGGTGCACACCAGCACGGTGAATCGCTGGCGGTGGAAATCCAGCATCACCCGTTCCAGTTCGCTCGCACCCATCTGGCCGTGCGCGACGCGGATGCGCGCGTCCGGCACCAGTTCGGCCAGCTCGCGCGCGGTGCGCTGGATGGTGTCGATGCTGTTGTGCAGGAAGTACACCTGGCCGCCGCGCGCCAGCTCGCGCTGGAAGGCCTCGCGGATCAGCGCGGGGTCGTACTGCGCAACCAGCGTCTTGATCGCCATGCGCGCGGCCGGCGGCGTCGCGATGATGGACAGGTCGCGCATGCCGCTCATCGCCATGTTGAGCGTGCGCGGGATCGGCGTCGCGGTGAGGGTCAGCAGGTCCACTTCGGCGCGCAGCATCTTCAACCGTTCCTTGTGGCGCACGCCGAAGCGCTGCTCCTCGTCCACGATCACCAGGCCCAGGTCCTTGAACTTCACGCCGGCCTGCAACAGCTTGTGGGTACCGACCACGATGTCGAGCTTGCCGTCGGCGAGGCGCTGGAGCGCGGCATCGACCTCGGCCTTCGCGCGGAAGCGCGACAGCAGCTCGACCTTGATCGGAAACTCCGCCAGCCGGTCGCGGAAGTTGTCGTAGTGCTGCTGCGCGAGCAGGGTGGTCGGCACTAGCACCGCAACCTGCTTGCCGGCACTCGCGGTGGCGACGGCCGCGCGCAGCGCGACCTCGGTCTTGCCGAAGCCGACGTCGCCGCAAACCACGCGATCCATCGGTTGCGGCGCCGCGAGATCGGCCAGCACGGCGTCGATCGCGGCCTGCTGGTCGGGCGTTTCCTCGAAGCGGAAGCCCTCCGCGAAGCGCGCCAGCATCGCGCGATCGTAGTCGATGGTGTTACCGCGGCGGGCCGCGCGCTGGGCGTGGATCGCCAGCAGTTCGGCAGCCGCATCGCGGACCTTCTCGGCGGCCTTGCGCTTGGCCCGTTCCCAGGCCTCGCTGGAGAGCGAGTGCAGCGGCGCGTGCTCGTCGTCGGCGCCACTGTAGCGGCTGACCAATCCGAGCTGCGCGACCGGCACGTACAGCTTGTCGCCATGCGCGTATTCGATCGCCAGGAATTCGCCCGGCATGCCGCCGACTTCGAGCACGGTCAGGCCGAGGTAGCGGCCGACGCCGTGGTCGACGTGCACGATGGGCGAGCCGATCTCGAGTTCGGTGAGGTCGCGCAGGATCGCCTCCGGATCGCGCTCGGCCACCTGCCGACGCTTGCGTTCGCCGCGCGCCCGCTCGCCGACCAGTTCGCGTTCGGTCACCACGGTCCATGCCGGCCGTTCCAGCGAGAAGCCCCGTTCGAGCGGCGCCACCGCGATACACAGTGAGTCGGACGCCGCAGTGAATGCAGCCCATGCATCCACCACGCCCGGCCTCGGCTGCGTGTCGGCCAGTTGTTCGAGCAGCGCCTCGCGTCGCCCAGGGGAGTCGGCGGCGACCAGCACGCGCCGTTCCGCGTGGGCATCCAGCCATTCATGCAGCCGCGCGGGAAAGCCGCCGGCGCCGGCGGCGGAAAAGTCCGGCGCCGCGCGCGTGCCGCTGTCGGCGGCGCGGGCGTCGTCGTCCGCGACCAAGTCGATGCGCAGCACGCGGTTCAGCTGCTCGCGCAACGACTGCGGCGGCAGGTACAGCTCCATCGGCGGCAGGATCGGCCGCTGGATGTCGTGGGCGCGCTGGTCGTGGCGCTCGCCGGCCTGCTTCCAGAAGTGTTCGGCGGCGTCGAGCGCGCCCTGGCAGACCAGGAACAGCGCGTCGCCGGCCAGATAGTCGAACAGCGTTTCGGTGGCGTCGAAGAACAGCGGCAGGTAGTACTCGATGCCGCCGGGCGTGACGCCCTGTTTCATGTCCTGGTAGAGCGGGCAATGCCGCACGTCGATCGGGAAGCGTTCGCGCAGGCGGTCGCGGAAGGTTCGCATCGCGGCATCGGTGAGCGGGAACTCGCGTGCCGGCAGCAGCTTCACCGCGTCGACCTGGTGCAAGGATCGTTGCGTTTCCGGGTCGAAGGCGCGGATCGATTCGATGTCCTGGTCGAACAGTTCGATGCGGTAGGGTTCCGACGCGCCCATCGGGAACACGTCGAGCAGCGCGCCGCGCACCGCGAACTCGCCGTGTTCGCCGACCTGCGGCACGTTCCGGTAGCCGCAGGCCTCGAGCCGGCGTTGCTCGGTCGCGAGGTCGAGGCGTTCGCCGCGCGCCACGGCCAGTCCGCTGCCCGCGACGTGCGAGCGCGGCGCCAGCCTCTGCATCAAGGTCGCGGCCGACACCACCAGCACGCCCTTGCGCGTGGCCGGCAGGCGGTACAAGGTGTCGATGCGTTGCGAAACCTGTTGCGGATGCGGCGCGAACAGGTCGTAGGGCAGGGTTTCCCAGTCCGGGAAATGCAGCACCGGCAGGTCGCTGGCAAAGAACGCCAGGTCGTCATCCAGCGCGCTGGCGGCGCGGTTGTCCGCGGTCACCGCGACCACGATGCCGTCGCGCGCGCGCGCCATCTCGCCAAGCAGCAGCGCCAGCGACGAACCGGCAGGTGCGCGCCAGTCGCGCTGCTGGCCGGGCGCACGCGGCAACGGGGGAAGGGTGGTGGCAATCGACGGCATGATCGGGTCCGGCAATACACGGCATTGCCGGAGCACGTTGCGCGCCAGCAAAGGAAAGAGCGAGGCGCGATTTTACCAGCCGCAGGCAAGGGCCATCAGGGCGGGAATCGCACCGACAGCAGCTCGGGTTGGTCGGGTTCGACCGACGCGCTGCCGCCCAGCGCGTGGCACAGCTCCAGCATGCGCGCATTGTCGCGGCGCACGTGGCCGCGCAACGCGATGCCGCGACGACGCGCTTCCGCGAGCAGGTGTTGCATCAGCAGCGTGCCCAGCCCGTGCCCGGCGATCGCCTGTCCCACGATCAGGCCGAACTCCGCTTCCGGCGTGCCCGAGTCCTCGACGTGCAGGTCGGCCACCGCGCGGATTTCGCCCGCGGAATCTTCCAGCACGAACACGCTGTCGCGGGCCGGATCGAGTGCGCGCACCTCGTCCTCGATGAACGCGGGCAGCTCGCGCGACTGGTGCAGGAAGCGCAGCTCGACTTCCTCGGGCGTCAGGCGCCGGAACGCGCGTTGCAGCGCCGCCAGATCGTCGCTGTGCAGCGGCCGCAGCACGAACCCGCGGCCGTCGGGGAGTCGGATGACTTCGGAACTTTGCAGGGCATCTTCGTTGTTCAATCTGCAAGCCGCCACCGGCCGAAGCTGCTGTTGTGGAAAGTCGGGACGGAGCACTTGGCCATGGATGGCGGCCGTGAAGGCCGTTCTGGTGTCCGGTAAACCGGGATGCGCCCACGCGCCGCGCCATGTGTCGAAGCAGCGGTCATCGACGATCGCAAAAGGTGTATCGAAAAGTCAGGGCATGGAAGCCCGTTCCGATGTTCAAGATCCAGGGCATTTCCGCTTGCAGGTCAATCGGGCGAAGCAGCGATCATGGACGATCGCGAAAATCTAATGGATCCAGCCACCCACGCCCACCCCGATGCTGATGTTCGGGTGTCCCTGGCGCATTTCCTCGGGCGTCCAGCGATGCATCGCGCCGTCGTGCACGTACACCATCGTGTAGGTGTAGGTCGCGTCGCCGATCGGCAGCGCCTTGGTCCCGGCAACGTGGCCTTGCACCGTCACCGGCGTGCCTGCGGGGTAATTCATCGGATCGAGGAAGCCCGGCACGACCGCGATGAAACGGCCGACCGCGTGCTTGTCGAGACGCGGCCGCTGCGAGGAATCGAGCGGATAGCCGAGCACCTTGAGCTCCGTGTGGTCCCTGAAATTGTCCACGCCAATGATGGTGCCGCCCCAGACGACCCGAGCCTGCGAGAAGTTGTCGGGCGAGCTGGCGACCTGGTCCGGCGTGGCGTTCACGAACGAGGCGTTGGTCTTGTACAGTGGCGCGGGCGCGCAGGCCGCGACCGCGGCGGGTAGCGCCAGCGCCAGCAGGAATCGAAGCAACCGCAAGTGACGGCTTGATGCGTGCATGGCGCGAGTCTCAGACGGGATGACCTGCATCCGAGCATAGCGAAAAACGCCGGCACCGGCGTGTCGCCGCGTCACGCGCGACCGCCGCGCAGCCCTAGCAACCGGTGCGAGGCCCCGGGCGCCTGCGCGAGCACCCGTTGCAGGACGGGCAGCAGCGCCGCCAGCGTCGCGTCCAGTTTCCAGGGTGGATTCGCGATCAGCATGCCGCAACCATTCAGGCGCAGCGGCGAGTCGTCCGGCCGGACCAACAGTTCGGCGGCCAGCACCTCGTCGAAGGGGCCCGTCGACAGTCGTCGATGGAACGGCGCGATCGCGCGCCGCGACTTGATCGGGTACCAGACTGCGTAGGTGCCGTTTGGCCAACGCGCATGGGCTTGTCCGAGTGCGGCCCGGATGGCATCGAACTCGCGCTCTTGTGCCTCGAACGGCGGATCGATCAGCGCCAGCCCGCGTTTCTCCGCGGGCGGCAACAACGCATTCAGGGCGGCATAGCCGTCGCGCGCATGCACGTGGACGCGGCCGTCGCCACGGAACAACGCGCGTAGCGCCGCGGCTTCGTCCGGCTGTACTTCGCACAGGACCAGGCGGTCGTTGCGGCGCAGCGCATGCGCGGCCAGCAGCGGCGAACCCGGATACACGTGCAACCGGCCGTCGGGATTGCAGGCGCGCACGGCTTCCACGTACCGTCGCAGCGGGGAGGGTGGCTCCGGCGCATCCCACAGCCGCCCGATGCCGTCGCGCCACTCGCCGGTCCTGCGTGCCTCGATCTCGTCGAGGCGATAACTGCCGCGCCCGGCGTGCGTGTCGAGGCAGCACAGCGGCTTGGCCTTGGCGGTCAGCGCATCCAGCAGCGCCAGCAGGATCGCGTGCTTGAACACGTCCGCGAAGTTGCCGGCATGGAAGGCGTGGCGGTAATTCATCCGGCCATTGTCCGGACGGCCCGCGCAGCGCACAAGGCCGTGGGCGTGCCACGACATGCGCGGATCAGGTGCCGGCGGGCGCGCGCCCGGACACCAGCAGCGGGCCGATGAGCAGGAGGTAGGCCAGGTACGCCGCCAGCCATGCCAGCGCCGCCCACATCCAGCCAGCCGGCTGGTTGAAGCACAGCCGCAGGATGGCGGCGGCGGAGGGCAGCAGGAACATCGCCGTCAGCGCCGGGCTGGAACGGATCGGCACCCCGCTATGGCCCTGCGCGACGCGCACCATCATGCCCAGCGACAGCGTGCCGAGCGCGCCGACGGTGATCCCGTGCAGCGCGTCGAGTCCGGGCATCGGCAGAACGCCGGCCAGCGCGAGTCCGCGGATCGCCAGCCCGGCCGCGAGCCACAGGTAGCCGAGGTGCAGCACCCACAGCATCGGCTCGCGCCACGTGCGCCAGCCGCGCCAGCCAGCCAGTCGAACCAGCGCGAGCGCCGCCACCGCGAGCATCAGGATGCCGCGCAGCCGGCCGGGTGCGCCCGCCAGGCCGCACACCAGGACCAGCGCGGCGCCGCCGTTCACCGTCCATGCGAGGCAGGTCGGCGTCCACATCGCGTGGGCGGCGAGCTTGCGTTCGGTGAAGAACGGGATCACGCGCCCGCCGATCGCCAGCATCAGCACTGCCAGCAGGTCCACCGCGCCGAACAGCGCGCGGGTGGCCACGACGTCGCTCGCGACCAGCACGCCCGCATAGAACGCGACGTCCAGTCCCGCGTACAGCAACAGGATGCCGACCACGAACGCGTTGCGGCGGTTGCGCGAGAGCCACAGCACCCGTCCGACCAGGAACGCCAGCCCGGACAGGTAAGCGACGTCGAACAGCGCGCCGAGCCAGAACGGCAACGGCGTCAGCAGCAACAGGCGCGCGACCGCCCAGGTCGCGGTCAGCAGCCACAGGCTGCGCCGGCTCGTCGTGGCGATGCCGGACCAGTTGCCCGAGGCGGTCAACAGGAAGCCGCCAATGAGCGCGCCGCCGAAGCCGAACAGCATCACGTGCGCGTGCCAGTAGAACGGATCCGTCAGCGCGGCCGACGGCAACCAACCGAAGTGCAGGAACGCGCCCCATGCCAGCATGCCCAGGCTCGCCGCCAGCGCCGCGCAGAAGAACAGCGGACGGAATGGATGCAGGTGCGCTGCCGTGCGGTCCATCGAGGTCGGTACGGTTTGGGCCATGGGCGGTCGGGACAAGGACAATCGGCGTATCTTGGACCGATCGCGATCCGCGCGCCCTGACATGCGTCAAGCGCGGGGACCCGGATTGTCGATTCGCGCCGCGTCTGTTCGTCGTGGACACGAAGCCGGCGGTTCGCCGGGCAACGGGAGCAAAGCCATGCGCGTAATGGTGATCGTGAAGGCCAGCGAGGAATCGGAAGCCGGTGGCATGCCGGATGCCAAGGAGCTGGCCGAGATGGGCAAGTTCAACGAAAAGCTGGTCGAAGCCGGCGTGATGCTGATGGCCGAAGGGTTGCATCCAAGCTCGAAGGCAGCACGGGTGCGCTTCGAGGGCAGGCAGCGCACGGTGATCGATGGGCCGTTCGCGGAAACCAAGGAGCTCATCGCCGGCTTCTGGCTGTGGCAGGTGCGTTCGATGGACGAGGCCATCGAATGGATCAAGCGCGCGCCGCTGTTCGACCGCGGCATGGAAATCGAATTGCGGCCGGTGTTGGAGATGGACGAGTGCTGCGCGACCGCGGCGCCGGGAGTCCGCGCCCAAGAGGCGCGCCTGCGCGAAAAGCTCGCCAGGGGATGATGGCGCGTCGCGGCGTGCTTGCGCGCCGCGCAGGGCGCTGCTGTGATCGACCGTCATGACGACGGCCGATGTCCACCGCAGCATCGAAACGGTCTGGAGGATCGAGGCGCCGCGCCTGATCGCGGGCCTGGCGCGCATGCTGCGCGACGTCGGCCAGGCCGAGGACCTGGCGCAGGAAGCGCTGGTCGCCGCGCTGGAACGCTGGCCGCGCGACGGCGTGCCGGACAACCCCGGCGCCTGGCTGATGACCACGGCCAGGCGCCGTGCGATCGACCTGATTCGCCATCACAGGATGCGCGATGACAAACAGGATGCCATCGGGTACGAACTCGCGGCCGAGGCGATGACGCACGCGCCGGACAACGCGGACGCGCTCGACGACGACATCGGCGACGACCTGCTGCGGCTGATTTTCACGGCCTGCCATCCGGTGCTCGGCCGCGACATGCAGGTCGCGCTGACCTTGCGCATGCTGGGCGGGCTGACCACGCCCGAGATCGCGCGCGCGTTCCTGGTGCCCGAGGCCACCGTCGCCCAGCGCATCGTGCGCGCCAAGCGCACGCTCGCGGACAGGCAGGTGCCGTTCGAGGTACCGCACGGCGAGGAACTCGCGCCGCGCCTCGCGACAGTGCTGGAGGTCGTGTACCTGATCTTCAACGAAGGCTACGTCGCGACCGCCGGCGACGACTGGACACGGCCCGACCTGTGCGAGGAAGCCTTGCGGCTAGGCCGCGTGCTGGCAGGGCTGGCGCCACGCGAACCGGAAGTGCACGGACTGCTGGCGCTGATGGAGATCCAGGCGTCGCGCCTGCACGCGCGCACCGCCGGCGACGGCACGCCCGTCCTGTTGCTGGACCAGGACCGCACGCGCTGGGACCGCCTGCTGATCCGGCGCGGCCTGGCGTCGCTGGAACGCGCGGAGCGGCTCGGCGGAGCCGACGGCAACTACGCCTTGCAGGCCGCGATCGCTGCCTGCCATGCGCGCGCCGTGCATGCGAAGGACACCGACTGGGCGAAGATCGCGTCGCTGTATGCGCGCCTGGCGACCATCGCGCCGTCGCCGGTGGTGGAATTGAACCGCGCGGTCGCGGTGTCGATGGCGGAGGGTCCGCAAGCCGGACTGGACATGCTCGATTCGCTGCGAGATGCCCGCGCACTGGCGGGTTACCACCTGTTGCCGAGCGTGCGCGGCGATCTCCTGTGCAAGCTCGGGCGCCGCGACGAGGCCCGCATCGAGTTCGAACGTGCCGCTTCGCTTACCCGCAATGCGCGCGAGGCGGGATTGTTGCGGCAACGCGCCGCTGCATGTGCTCGCGTGGAGGAATAGGTGGCCCGGAATTCCGTACGAAGGAAGACAGGGCTTCGATTTCAAGCTAAATGGGTTTCGAGATGACGGATAAGATCGGGATTCCATGACCGGAGAAAGTGATGGCCTACATGCTTTTTGTGGCCGAACCGCGCGGCCAGCGCGAGGTGCGCAGCGACGACGAGGGGCGGGCGCTGTACGAAAAGATGCTCGGCTATGCCGACGACCTCAAGGCGCGCGGCGTGTTGCGCGCGTACTCGTCCCTGCGCAGCGACAACGAGGGACTGCGCGTGCAGGTCCGCGACGGCAAGCGCAACCTGCGCGACGGACCGTTCGCCGAAGCCCGCGAGATGATCGGCGGATTCTTCCTGGTCGATTGCGCGACCCGCGAGGAAGCGCTGGAGCTGGCCGCGCTGTGTCCGGCCGCCGAATGGGCGACCATCGAGGTGCGCGAGACCGGGCCGTGCTACCTCGGCTGACGTCGCCTGCCGCCGGCCTTGCGAGGGCGCCCGCCGGTCAATGCAGGTCGACGGGGATCACGGCGGGATCGGCGTGCCAGACCACCGGCGGCGAGCGGTACAAATCCGGCAGCTCGCGTTGCAGCGCCACCACCTTGGGCGCGTCGTTGATCGCGATGTACAGCGCGTCGGGATGCAGGCGCGCGTAATCCTGGTGGTAAAGCTCGGCGCGATAGAATGCCTTGAACGGCACCACTTGCGTAACGATCGGCACCGCGAACACGTGCGCATCCGTGAGCTGCCGGATATAGGCCCGCGCGATCCGTTCCTGCGCGGCATCGGTATAGAAGATCACGCCGCGGTACTGGCTGCCGGTGTCCGGCCCCTGGCGATCGAGTTCGGTCGGATCCGTGGCCGCCGAGAAATACACGCGCAGCAAATCGCCGTAGGTGACCTTCGACGGGTCGTACTGGATGCGCACGGTTTCCGCGTGGCCGGTGTTGCCCTCGCTGACCTGGTCGTAGGTGGCCGTTGCGGCCGCGCCGCCGGAATACCCGGAGGTCACGTTGGTCACGCCGCGCACGTGCTCGAACACCCACTGCAAGCCCCAGAAACAGCCGCCCGCGAGCACGGCGGTTGCCTGACCAGGCTGCTTCGCCAGCGGCGCATCGTCCTTCGGCGCGGGAACCGCCACCGGCGCCGCTTCACCGCTGGCGGCGGGCGCGCAGGCCGCGAGGAAGGTCAGCAGCAGGGCGGCCAGGACCGGGCTGGCGGCCCGCAGGAAGCGCAGTCTGGACATCGTCGATACCTCGGCGCGAAGGGGATACTCCCAAGCTATACGCACCAGGGGGCGAAAAGGTTACATGCCGGTCGGCCTCGCCGATCGCGCCCCTGCAGCCCCATCAGCCGGCCATGAACCTGGCCCGGAGCCTTGTTCTGTTTCATGTTTTCTCAATCAGGGACGCAACTCCGACTCCACGCCGACCGTGTCCAGCTCGAATACGTGGTTGTCGAAATCGAAGAAATAAAGCGCGGTGTCCGACCGGGCAAGCCGGTATTCGCGGCCCATGGCCTCGAGCTTTTCGGCCACCGCGGCCAGCGTGGCGGGCGACACCCGGAACGCGACATGATCGCCGGTCAGGGGACGCTCCACGTCCGCCTTGACTAGCACGAACCACGTCTCGCCCAGCTGCACGAAGGTTTCGTCGTGTCCGTCCTCGTCGGTGCGCTGGATGGGTGTCGCGCCGAAAACCTCTGCGAACAGCGATGCCGTGCGGGACGGGTCGCGCACGATCAAGGCGATGTGACTGAGTTTGCCGAGCATGTTCATGGACAAGTCCGATACTTGAATCGAACGCGCAACAAGTCGTCAGGCCGCACAAGCGCCAAGGTATGACCAAGGCGCCGGTCAGTCCAGGAATTTCCAGGTCCTGGCGCCGTCAAACCTGCGGATGCGGGTCGACTCGATCACGGACGGATCGAAGTTGCGGAAGTTGACGCCCATCCTGTCGACGGTGCGATCGATGGGTAGCCAGTGGGTGACGCAGCCACAGGTCGCGCGCCGGCACAGCGCCAGGCACTTGTCGCCCCGGACGTAGCGGTCGAGCGCGCCTTACTCGCACAGTTCCCCTGCCTGGAAGCCAACTTCACGATGGTCAATGCCAATCTGTTCGCTCATGATTATATCGTCATAAATTACGAATAAAAGCCTTATAAAGGAATTTTATCGCAACCTATTACGACTTGACAAAATGGAACATGTGGTCTATATATCGCAACTGATTGCGATATAAGAGCGATACCGACGGTTTGTTCGTAACCTGTTGCGACTATGAAGATCACAGATTTGCTGACGGATGATGCGGTGCTGGCCGAGTTGGGCGCGCGCATCGCGGGCAGACGGCTTGCATTGGGGCTGACCCAGGCGGAGGTGGCCGAGCAGGCGGGCATCGCCAAGCGCACCCTGGAGCGCATCGAGGCCGGGCAAACGTCGCAGTTGACCACCCTGGTTCGGGTGCTGCGGGTGCTGGATGCTTTCTCGGGCCTGGACGGCCTGATACCGGAGTCCGGCCCCAGCCCGATGGATTTGTTGAAAGGGAAGGGCAAGGCCCGGCAACGGGCCTCGGGTCGACGTGCCGCCAGGGCCAGGGGCAAGCCATGGCGCTGGGATGAAAAGTCGTGAACACGCTTGCCGAAGTCAGGCTGTGGGGCAAGACCATCGGCGCGGTTTCGCTGCCCGATGGGCAAGACGTGGCCAGCTTTGAATACGATGCTGCCTTCGCGCAAAGCGGCATCCAGGTCGCGCCGATCATGATGCCGCTTTCCCGGCGCGTGTACAGCTTCCCCCAGCTTGCCCGCCCGACGTTTCACGGGCTGCCCGGCCTGCTGGCCGACTCGTTGCCGGACCGGTTCGGCAATGCCCTGATCGATGCGTGGCTGGCATCGCAGGGGCGGCATCCGGGTTCCTTCAATGCCGTGGAGCGGCTTTGTTACACCGGTGAACGCGGCATGGGGGCATTGGAATTCGTTCCTGTCCTGGGCCCCAGGGCGAAGCAGGCGACGCGCATCGAGGTCGGCAAGTTGGTCGAGCTTGCATCGGAAGTGTTGACCCACCGCAACAACCTGCGCGCGACTTTCGCGGCGGACGGCAAGCAGGACGCGCTCAAGGACATTCTGCGCGTGGGTACCTCGGCCGGTGGCGCGAGGGCGAAGGCGGTCATTGCATGGAACCCGAAAACGAATGAAGTGCGATCCGGCCAGGTCAAGGCCGGCAAGGGGTTCGAGTACTGGCTGCTGAAATTCGATGGCGTCAGCGGCAACAGGGACAAGGAACTGGAGGATCCGAAAGGCTACGGGCTGATCGAGTATGCGTATTACCTGATGGCGCGTGACTGCGGCATCGACATGAGCGAATGCCGGCTGTTCCAGGAACATGGCCGGTCGCATTTCATGACGCGCCGCTTCGATCGGCTCGCTGGCGGGGAAAAACTCCACATGCAGTCGCTGTGCGCCATGGCGCATTTCGATTACAACATGGCAGGCGCCTACAGTTACGAGCAGGCCCTGCTGGTGATGCGGCAACTCAAGTTGCCCATGCAGGCCATCGAGCAGCAGTATCGGCGCATGGTCTTCAACATCGTGGCGCGCAATCAGGATGACCACGTGAAGAACATCGCTTTCCTGATGGACAAGTCCGGTGCGTGGTCGCTGGCGCCGGCCTTCGATGTGACCTACAGCTTCAACCCGTCGGGCACGTGGACGGCAAGCCACCAGATGACCATGAACGGGAAACGCGACCATTTCACGATGGATGACTTCAACGCTTGCGCGAAGACGGCATCCATGAAGCGGGGGCGCGCCGGCAAAATCGTTGCCGAGGTACAGGCGACCGTGTCGAAATGGGGAGCGTTTGCTGAACAGGCCGGCGTGCCGGATAGCGTGCGCAGAAAAATCCACGCTGCGTTGGTGCTGGAACCCCTTGCATGAAGCCGGGAGAACACAAAACCGTCCAGGCCCGCATCCTTGGTTATGCCGAGGCCATCGGATGGACGCTTGTGCACCGAGAGGAGGCGGAGCGGCGTCGCGGTGAAGTCGCGCACTGGACGATGCCGGCGCAAACGCGCGAGGCCATGGCCGCCCTCCGGCTTCGGCGGCGGCAAGGCGAATGTGCGATGCGCTTGCGCCTTGGTCGGACCTGCGCGCTCGGTGCGCCAGTCAGTCCAGGAATTTCCATGTCCTGGCGCCGTCGAAACTGCGGATCCGGGTCGACTCGATCACGGACGGATCGAAGTTGCGGAAGTTGACGCCCATCCTGTCGACCGTGCGATCGATGGGCAGCCAGGCGTCACGCAACCGCAGGTGGCACACCGGTACAGCGCCAGGCACTTGTCACCCCAGACGTAGCGGTCGAGCGTGCCCTTGCGGGCCACGATCATCACCTTGCCCTTGTCGTAGTAGCCCCACAGGCCAGTCTGGCGGCGACAGATCGAACAGTTGCAGCTGGTCAGGCGCCGCGGCTTGCGATCGACCTGGATCTCGACGGCCCCGCAGTGGCATGAACCCGTGAGCATGGTGGCGACCTCTTGGTGCGGCTTGGCACTTGAGTTTGGCGGGGAACGGCAAGTGTCCTTGCCGAGAAATGAACCTGACCCTGAGGTTTCCCCACGAAACGCTCAGGGATATCAAGCGTTTGAGGTGAACGGACGCGCGCATGGCGCGGTCTTCAAGGTGTCAAAGCCAACGAGGACCACCGACCCATGCGCGCCAGCCGAGTATTGCAGAAGTGCTTGTCCGATTCACTGGAACCCATGCACCGTGCCCGCTCGCGTGTGTTGTTGCGTGCGGTCGAAGCACTGATCTCCGGGCGTCGCCTGACGTTGATGGATGTGGCGCGAAGTTGGCCGGGCGCCGAGCGGGTTCGTGCACCGTTGAAGGCGATGGACCGCCTGCTTGGCAATCGGCATCTGCACGTTGAGCGTGAACAGGTCTATGCCGGCATGGCGCACTGGTTGGTGCGCAGCCCGCAGCCGGTCATCGTGATTGACTGGTCGGACTTGAAGCAGGACGGCAGCTGGCATCTGTTGCGTGCGGCGATACCTGTCGGCGGTCGCACGTTACCGATCCTGGATATGGTGTTCCCGCGCAGCCAGCAAGGTTCACGTGATGCCGAGGGACAGTTTCTCCGGCGTCTGGCCCAGTTGCTGCCAAGCGACGTCTGCCCCATCCTGGTCACCGATGCAGGTTTCCGAACGCCATGGTTTCGGGCCGTCGAGGCGATGGGTTGGTATTGGCTGGGGCGCTTGCGCGGAACTACCTATCTCAAGCCTGTAGAGGTACCTGACGAACCATCGCAGTGGGTAACCTGCAAGGCGCAGTATGCCTTGGCGGGCCGCGCACCGCGCGATCTCGCCGCCATGGACGTCGTGAGAGACCGTCCCCTGACCGCACATGTCGTGCTGCATGCCAAACCCGCCCGTGGTCGCAAGCACCGTAACCGGCGCGGGCTGCCCGCATGTGATTCCAAGAGCCGCAAGAACGCCCGGCGCGAAAGCGAGCCTTGGTTGTTGATGGCATCGCCGAGACTGCAACTCAATGCGCGGCAGTTGGTGTCGCTGTATGCGCGGCGCATGCAGATCGAACTGTACTTTCGCGACCTCAAATCACACCGCTATGGGCAGGCGTTCGAGGACAGCCTCACGCGCAGCGGCACACGCATCGAAATCCTGCTGTTGGTGAGTGCCCTTGCCGGATTCGCCTGCTGGCTCGCAGGCATGGCCGCCGAGGCGACCGGCATGGCACGCTGGCTGATGCCGATCCGCTCCATGCGAAGGCTTTACTCGACATTGCGCACCGGCCGGGAAGCCCTTGTCAGGGACTGGCCGATGGAACGAACATCACGATGGCTGGAAAGACTGCGAAACTTACCGTCGTCAACATTCGATCAGATGACGGCTCTGGCGTGAATTCGTGGGGAAACCTCAGAACCTGACCCCCTTTTCTTGCCGCGACATGCTTTGTCAAGTCTTCGGGTGGTCTTCCAGCAACATCCATACCAATCTGTATGACACTCACTCGTGAGGCAGCTCATTGACAAACATAATGTCTACTCTAACCCGACAATGCGTTGGCGGTTTGCCGTATTTCGAAACGTACCCCATCTTTATTGCATCGACTCTTAGCTGCTTGCATGAGCTTAGGATTGACTTTGACATTAACTTTCTCAACGCATGACTAATCTGAGGATTAAAATC
>JAJXWZ010000066.1 GCA_021781345.1 Pseudomonadota bacterium | reverse complement strand
GCTTTCTTCCCTGAAGTCCGCCAAGCAGCGGCACCGCGATTGCAAGGTCGTGCGCCGTCGCGGCAAGGTATTCGTGATTTGCAAGAGTAATCCGCGCTTCAAGGCCCGCCAGCGGTAATCGTGCGATCGATCCCTGATCGCGGCCACGATCCGTGGTCAGGCCGATCTGACGGCTGTAAGCATGCAGGGTCCAGAACGGGCATCCGTACCCTGACTTGCCGCAACGGCCGCTCCGCAGACGCGAATCGTAACCAGGGTCGCCGTTTGGCGGCTTTTTTGTGATCGCATCCGCTGGCGCGCGCCCACGGATTTTGCTACAAAGGCGCATCGGCGCACCGGACGCCGTGGGGAAGCAAAGCCATGAATCGCATCGCCACCAGTCTGATCACCGCCACCCTCGCCTTGGCTGCGGCCCCGCTCTTGCTGCCCGCCGCGCATGCCGAGTCCCTGCGCGTGAAGGTGCACCAGGAGCAGCACATGAACCTGCCCCGGCGCGGCATGACCATGGCACAGGTGAAGCGCGAATTCGGCGCGCCACTCAAGGTCCTGCCCACCCGCGGTGGCGGCTCGAAATACCAGCCACCGATCCACCGCTGGGAATACGCCGATTACATCGTGTACTTCGCGAACGACTACGTCGTGCACAGCGTTCTGCGCACGCCGGGGCCGCATAGTCTGTGAGTGCGATCATCCCCGATCGCCGCCTCGCCCGATAATCCGGCGAGCATGGTTATCCGGCGATCCCTCTCGCCAGAACGGCCTTCCATGGCCTGACTTTCCACAACAGCCGCTCCGAACGGGCGGAATGGTCCCTTCATGATGGTTTCCTCCTTGCGACTGCCTGCCGAATGGGAGCCGCAGGCCGCGGTGTTGCTGGCGTGGCCCCATGCCGGCACCGACTGGGCTGCGCGCCTGGACCCGGTCGAGGAGACTTGCGCCGCGCTGATCGCCGCGATCACGCGCTTCGAAACCGCGATCGTCTGTTCACCCGACGCCGAGGTGGGTGCGCACGCGGCAGAATGCCTGCGCGATGCCGGCGCCGACCTCGCGCGCGTGCGTTTCGTCGAGATTGCCTACAACGACACCTGGCTGCGCGACTCGGGACCGATCACCTTGCGCGACGGCGGCGGCCATTTCGTGCTGCTGGATTTCCGTTTCACCGGCTGGGGCGGCAAGTTCGAGGCGAGCCAGGACGATGCCCTGGTCGCCGGCCTGATCGAGCGTGGCCTGTTCCGACGCGATGCAACCCGCCAGCGCATCGACTGGGCCCTGGAAGGCGGCGCCATCGAATCCGACGGACGCGGCACCCTCCTCACCACCCGGCGCTGCCTGCAGCAACGACACCCCGGCCAGTCGCGCGAACTGATCGAACGCACGCTGCGCAATTCACTCTCGGCGGATCGCGTGATGTGGCTTGACCATGGGTACCTGCAGGGTGACGACACCGACGCACACATCGATACCCTCGCGCGTTTCGCACCCGGCGACTCGATCGTGTTCCAGGCCTGCAGCGACCCGGACGATGCGCATCACGAGGAACTCGGCGCGATGCAGCGGGAGCTCGAAGCCCTGCGCACCGTCGATGGCAAGCCATACCGCTTGTTTCCGCTACCGTGGTCGCAACCGGTCATCGACGAAGGCCGGCGCCTCGCGGCCTCCTACGCCAACTACCTGATCGTCAACGGCGCCGTGCTGGTACCGTCTTATGGGGATGCCGTCGACGCCGCGGCGGCGCAAACCATTGCGCTGGCGCATCCCGGCCGCGAGGTCGTGCAGATTCCCTGCCGACCGCTGATCTGGCAGAACGGCAGCCTCCATTGCATGACCATGCAGCTTCCTGATGGTGTAATGGCCACCTGACGACCGGTTCCCGATATCCATGACCGAACGCCACCTCAAAGTCGCGCTGTTGCAGGAAACCGACCACGGCAGCGTCGCCGCCAACCTCGATGCGATCGAGACCGGGATGCGTGAAGCAACCGCCGCCGGTGCGCAACTGGTGCTGCTGCAGGAACTCCACAACGGTCCGTACTTCTGCCAGCACGAATCCGTACAAGAATTCGATCGCGCCGAAACCCTGCCCGGCCCCTCCACCGAACACATCGGCAGGCTCGCGGCCGAACTGGAGTTGGTCGTGGTGGCCTCGCTGTTCGAACGTCGCGCGGCCGGGCTGTACCACAACACCGCGGTGGTGTTCGATCGCTCAGCGAGCATCGCGGGCATGTACCGCAAGATGCACATCCCCGACGATCCGGCGTACTACGAAAAATTCTACTTCACGCCGGGCGACCTCGGATTCCATCCGATCCAGACTTCGATCGGAAAGCTGGGCGTACTGGTGTGCTGGGACCAGTGGTACCCGGAAGCCGCGCGGCTGATGGCGCTGGCCGGCGCGGAATTGCTTTTGTACCCCACCGCGATCGGCTGGGACCCCGCCGACCCGCAAGACGAAAAGGATCGCCAACGCGATGCGTGGATCACGGTGCAACGCGGCCATGCGGTCGCCAATGGTGTACCGTTGCTCGCCTGCAACCGGGTGGGTTTCGAACCTGCACCCGACGAAGGCCGCGGCGCCCAATTCTGGGGCACCAGTTTCGTCGCCGGACCACAGGGCGAGATTCTTGCGACTGCCAACGACGACGACCGCGAACTGCTGATCGTGGACATCGACATGGCGCGCAGCGAAGCGGTACGCCGCATCTGGCCGTTCCTGCGCGACCGCCGCATCGATGCTTACCAAGACCTGACCAAGCGGTTCCGCGATTGAATTCCGCTCCCGATTCCTCTTCCGAGCACCCGACGGTCCGAGATCCGCTGGACGAACAGCCGCTCGAACGCGTCGAACGCGACGGCGTCGAGTACGTGCTGCTGGGCACCGCGCACGTGTCGCGTGCTTCGGTCGACGCGGTCAATGCCCTGATCGAACGCGAACGGTTCGATGCCATCGCCGTGGAACTCTGCGAGTCGCGCGCGCGCGGCATGCGCGACCCCGAGGCATTCGCGAAGATGGACCTGTTCCAGGTCATTCGCACGGGCAAGGCCGGCATGGTCTTCGCCTCGCTGGCGCTGTCGTCGTTTCAGCAACGCATCGCCGAGCAATACGGCATCGAACCCGGCGCTGAGATGAAGGCGGCCATGTCGGCCGCCGACGCGCGCGGGGTGCCACTGTGGCTGGTGGACCGCGAGATCGGAATCACCCTCAACCACGCTTATCGCGGCGTGCGCTTTCGCGACCGCATGGGCATCGTCGGCAGCCTGATCGCCGGCGTGTTCTCGCACGAAGGCATCGACGAAGCCGAGATCGAGAAACTCAAGCAGGGTGACATATTGGAAGGCGCGTTCGGGGAATTCGCGCGTGATTCGAAACCGCTCTACGAAGCCTTGATCGGAGAGCGCGATCGCTTCATGGCCGCGCGCCTGCGCGAGGAGTCACTGTCGCGCCCCGACGCGAAGCGCGTGCTTGTGGTCATCGGCGCCGGCCATCTCGCCGGCATCGGACGCGAGCTTGCAAACCAGCAGGGATCACCACGCGAGGTGGCCGAGGCGCTGGCAGCCAAGCTGCCGGCGCCGAAATGGCCGAAATACCTGGCCATCGTCGTCATGCTCGCGATCTTCGCCGCGATCGGATTCCTGTTCTACCACAACGCCGAAGCCGGCTGGCACGCGCTGCGCGACTGGGTGATCTATACCGCGGCCCTGAGCGCGCTTGGCGCCGCGGTCGCGGGTGGACACCCACTGTCGATCCTCACCGCCGCGATCATGGGCCCGCTCAAGCCATTGCGCCCGCCGGGACTGTCATCAGGGGTGTTTTCGGGCATGGTCGAGGCATGGCTGCGCAAGCCGCGCGTCGCGGACTTCCAGTCGTTGCGCAAGGACCTGCTGCATGTCTCCGGCTGGTGGCGCAATCGTGTCGCGCGCACACTGCTGGTCTTCATGCTCACCAACCTCGGCACCATCGCCGGCGAATACCTGGCCGGCATCCGCATCTTCAGCCGGCTGCTTTAGTCAACCTTCGCGTCGCGCCACGGATGGATCGACATAGCCGGCCACGCGCGTCCCGAAAATCGCCTGCCCGACGCGCACGATGGTCGAACCTTCCTCGATCGCAAGCTCGAAATCTCCGGACATCCCCATCGACAGTTCGTCCATCGCGATGCCATCCGGTGCGCTCTGGCGCAGGAGGTCGCGCAGTTCGCGCAGGCGCACGAAGCACGGCCGTACCTTGTCCGCATCATCCGAATGCAACGCCAGGGTCATCAATCCGCGCACGCGCAATGATGAAAACGCCGGGAGTTGTTTCGCGAATGCCTCGACCTCGTCAGGCGGCAGACCGAACTTGCTTTCCTCGCCCGACGTGTTGACCTGCACCAGGACATCCATCCGGCGCCCCAATGCCTGCAGGCGCCGGTCCAGTGCTTCGGCGACACGGAAGCTGTCCAGCGCCTGGAATTCATCGGCGAATTCTGCAATCACTTTCGCCTTGTTGGTTTGCAGGTGTCCGATGATCGACCAGCGCAGGTCGGGCAAGTCAGCCATTGCTTCCCATTTGCGTTGCGCTTCCTGCACCTTGTTCTCCCCGAACATCCGGAATCCGGCCTCGTAGGCGGCGCGCAGGCGTTCTTCGCACACCGTCTTGCTGACCGGCAGCAGGCGAACCGTGGCAGGATCGCGTGCCGCCCTGGCGCAGGCGGCGTCAATTCGCGCGAGAACAGCGGCCAAGCGTTGGCGGAGCGCTTCGACGGCGCCGGCAGGGGCAAGCATGGTCATCCGACCAGTATAGAGAACACCCGGGACGGCACTTGTCCACGCCGGTCCGAAGGCGTAGCGTGAGAATCGACCGGGGCGTCGCCCCTCGGCGCTTCGGCCACTTACCTCGACCCCAAGGAGGTGGTTCATCACCTCGTTGGCTTTGGATCGCACGTTCGAATGCGTACCGCACGCAAGCCGTTCCCTCGCGTGGGTGCTTGCCCTGAGCCTGAATCTTGTGCTCGTCCTGTACGCGTTGCTGCCCAGCGCGCCACGGGACTTGCAGTTGCCGGCATTGCAGTCACTGCAGGCAACGGTGCTTCCTCCGCCGCCGCCAAGTCTGCCCCCGCCGGCAGTGCCGACCTTGCGGGTGGCGCAACGCGTTCTTGCGCCAAGCATGCACGTCATGGTTCCGGATGTCGTGCGGATGTCGCTGCCCTCGCTGCCCACTGTTGCACCGGTCCCGCAAGCGCGGACCAGGACATCGCACGCCAGTGCGACGACCACGGGAACGGCTGGCGACAGCGCCGCAACCATCGCCTACGAAAGCGCGACCCCGCCCGCCTACCCGCTGTAGGCGCTGCGTGCGGGCACGCAGGGTACCGTGACGCTCAAGGTGCTGGTCGATCCCAGCGGCAAGCCGGTCGAAGTGTTGATTGCCCGCAGCAGTGGGTCGCGCCCGCTGGACGACGCGGCACGCGCGCACGTGCTCGCAGCCTGGCGCTTCCGCCCGGCCATGCGCGATGGCCGGGCCATCGAAGCCTGGGCCATGGTGCCGGTGCGCTTCGACTTGCATCGGGATTGATCGCGACCCGCTGCCACGCAGCCCTGTCCGGGGCTGCGTGGCGTGTCTCAGTGTGCGGTCGGCGCCGAATGGCTTTGCCGTGCGGCCCGTGCGATCAGCCATACCAGTCCCGCGACGATCAACGCAGGGGCCAGCAGCGGCATCAGCGCGAGCAGTAAAACCGGCATCACCAGCAATGCCACCAGACCCGCGGCAAGTGCCGTGAAGGTCGCGCCCACCAGCGCCCCCGCCAATCCGAAGGTCAATCTGAACAGGCCCCCGATCAGGGCGCCGGACAGCCAGCAGGCACCGACCACGGCCACCACCACCGCTCCGAATCCGAACATTGCAACCTCCTCGCCGCCTATGGGCGAATACGCGCCGGGAATAATCGCGTGTGCGTTCGGCATGCAGGCGGGTCATTCGATTCACGGCCCGTGACTTCCGGCGCATGCGGCTATTATCAAGTGCGCTATAGTGTACTCGTGATTAAGACCCCTGCAAGTGCCCCGCCATGCCCGCTACCGATACGCACCTGAAGAAGTTCGAGAAGGAACTGGCCGCTGGCACGGTATCGCTGGTGTTGCTCGCGGTGCTCGCCGCCGCAGGCGAACCGCTGTACGGCTACCAGATAGCCAAGCGCCTCGAGCGCGATGCCGGCGGCGTACTGGTCGGCAAGCAGAGTGCGCTGTATCCGGTCCTGCGCAACCTCAGCGCCGCCGAGTTGCTGGACACGTTCGTCGAACCCTCGGAAGCCGGACCGCCCCGGCGCTATTACCGGATCACTCCGCTTGGCCGGAGGGTCCTGCGCGAGTGGACCGGTGCATGGAATTCCACGCGCGACTATGTCGATTCGATACTTGAAGGATTGAAGCCATGAACACGCCGCACACCATCGAGGAATACCTGGCGCAATTGCGCGCGGCACTGGCTGGCGCCGATCCGGCGATGGTCCAGGACGCCCTTTACGATGCCGAGGAGCACCTGCGCTCCGAACTCGCCGAAAACCCGGGCATGGACGAGGCCGAGCTGCTGGCGAAAATCGCCACCAGCTATGGTGCGCCCGAGGAAGTCGCCGATATCTACCGCACCACCGAGCAGACCGTCGCGCGCGCGCTGCGCACGCCGCCGCCACGGCCGCGTC
>JAJXWZ010000213.1 GCA_021781345.1 Pseudomonadota bacterium | reverse complement strand
GCGCCACGCTTCTGACCAGCGCTAACGAGTCGGCCAGCACGCGTTCGTAGGCGTGGCGGTCGCCCGCCTGTGCGGCAGCCATCCACGCGGCGCGCTGGCGATCGGCGGCGGACGAATCCCTGGCATGGTCGGTTGACAAGGGTACGCGGAGATCCGATGGCGGCATCAAGTCGTCATCTATCACCCAAGTCGAGTCGATGGTCAAGAGAAATGTTCTCGGCCTCGGTTAGCCTGTCCCCACTGATTCGCCGCATCCACCCCCGTGGTTACTTCGTACCGCAACATGCCCGATGTAACCACCGGCGATATCGGAGCGAACATATCCCTGTCGCTACCCTGCGGAGCCCGTGTCCATGATCGTCCAGCTGCCTGTCTGCTTACGCCCGGACGAATCCCACGACGTGCCTATGGGGCTGCCCAAGGTGTCGCAGTGGCGCTTAGACTCCGCCAGCACGACCGCTTGCCGAAGCCGGCAGCCGGCCGATTCCGGGTGTCCGGGCCGATGCGACGCCCACCGCGTGCGGGCTCGCCACGGCATTGCCTGGTGTCGTCGCGTGGCTCGCAAGGGATGCGGAGGTCTGAGATCACGTTCCGCGTTCCATTGATGCGGATTTATTCCTTCACCTTGGGCGAGTCGCACTCGCGACCATGGAGATCACTCGATGTCCGACAACCCGATTCAGATGAGCGAACGGCGCCGTTGGTTGCGCGTTGCAGTCACCGGTGGAGCCGCACTGGTCCTCGGTGGCGGATTCATGCTGCCACGCCTCTTGGTGGCCGGAACCGATTCCGGCAGGGCCGGTTCGATCCGAACGACGCGGGGCGAGGTGCTGCTGGAGGTCTTCTCCGACGACGGCAGTGATCTCGGCCCGCGACGCCTGCCGCGGTTGGTGCTGAGCGACGAGGAATGGCGTCGGCGGTTGTCGCCGGCCGCGTTCGATATCCTTCGCCGGGGCGGCACCGAACGTGCCTTCAGCGGATCGCACGAACGCCCGGCGGTACGCGGCATCTACCGTTGCATGGGTTGCGCGACGGCGTTGTTCGACGATGCGGCCCAGTTCGATTCGGGTACCGGGTGGCCCAGCTTCTGGCAGCCGATCGCCAAACTCAATGTGATCGAACGCGAGGACAACAGCCTCGGCATGCTACGCACCGAAGTGCGCTGCGCGCGTTGCGAAGGCCACCTCGGGCACGTGTTCGACGACGGTCCGCGCCCGACCGGGTTGCGCTACTGCATGAATTCCTTGGCGCTGCGGTTCGTGGCGCGAACGCGCGGTTGAGCGTCATTCGCCCGCCGGCAGGACCGACAGCACTTCCTCGACGGTGGTGACGCCGCGCCGGACTTGGGTAGCAGCGGAAATGCGCAGCGGTTGCATGCCGTCTTCAAGGGCCCCGCCCGTGAATGCACCGAGATCGAGCTGCGCGGTGATCATGCCGCGCAGCCGCGGACTCACCGTCATCATTTCGTAGACGCCGGTGCGGCCGAGGAAGCCAGTGTTGCGGCATTCGAGGCATCCGACCGGCTCGTAGACTTCGGCCGGCGGTGGCAGCACCCAGCCGCGGGTCAGCACCGACCAGGTCTGCGGATCCTGTTTGGCCTTGACCTTACAGTGCGGGCACAGCGTGCGCACCAGGCGCTGCGCGACCACGCCGGCCAGCGTCGACTGGATCAGGTAATGCGGCACGCCGAGGTCGAGCAGCCGGGTGATCGCGCTCGGCGCGTCGTTGGTGTGCAGCGTCGAAAGCACGAGATGGCCTGTCAGCGACGCCTGCACCGCCATCTGCGCGGTTTCGAGGTCGCGGATCTCGCCGACCATGATGATGTCGGGGTCCTGTCGCAACAGCGTGCGCACGCCGGCCGCGAAATCGAAATCGATCGCCGGCTGCACCTGCGACTGGTTGAACTCCGGCGCGACCATTTCAATCGGATCCTCGACGGTGCACACGTTGAGTTCCGGCCGCGCCAGGTGTTTCAGCGTGGAATACAGCGTGGTGGTCTTGCCCGAACCGGTGGGGCCTGTGACCAGCACGATGCCGTGGGGACGCTCCACCATCGCGCGCCAGGTTCTTTCCTCGTCCGGCGAAAACCCGAGTTGAGCGAATTCCTTGACCACGATGTCCGGGTCGAAGATGCGCATCACGATCTTCTCGCCGAACGCGGTCGGCATCGAGGAAATGCGCAGCTCCACCTCGCGACCGCCAGCCGAACGGGTCTTGATGCGGCCATCCTGCGGGCGGCGCTTCTCGGCCACGTCGAGGCGCGCGAGGATCTTGATGCGCGCGGTCACCGCGGTCATCACCGCCGCCGGCAGTTCGAACACCTTGTGCATCACGCCGTCGATGCGAAAGCGGATCTGCGCGGCCTCGCGGCGGGGTTCGAGATGAATGTCCGAGGCGCGCTGCTCAAACGCGTATTGCAGCAGCCAATCGACGATGTGCACGACATGGCGATCATCGGCGCCGATCTCGCCGGACTTGCCGAGTTCCAGAAGCTGCTCGAAATTCAGGATCGCCGAATTGTCCGTCGAATCCTGCTTGGCCTCGCGCGCCATGGCGATCGAGCGCTGCACGCCGTAGAACTCCATCAGGTAGCGATGGATGTCGAGCGGGTTGGCGACTACGCGCTTCACTTCACGCCGGAGCATCTGCGAGAGATCGGCGGCCCAGTGCGTATCGAAAGGTTCCGCGCTTGCGAACGTCACCGCGCCCGTCTCGACCGCGACCGGCAGGATGCGGTGGCGCTGTGCATAGGCCTGGCTGATGGCTTGCGTCACCGCGGCCGCGTCGATCTTCATCGGATCGATCTTGAGGTAAGGCAGACCGGCCTTGTCGGCCAGCCACACGGTCAGCGATTCCACGGTCAGGGGTTTGCCGGGATCGGCACGATTCTCGGGCTTGGCGCTGGCGATCACCACCAGCGGATGCAGCTCCACCACCCCGCGGCCGCCACGACCGGCCGCGCGGATGCGCTTGGCGTCGTCCGTGGCGAGCAGGCCGTCGGCAACCAAAGTGGCCAGCACCTCACCCAGTTCAAGGCGACCACCGCGTCCGAGCGCCGCTGTCGATTTGGGATTCGCCGCCATTGCCTGCCCTGCATTGCCACTGGACCCGGTCCATGGCGGAACAGGCCTCGCGGCTATACTAACGCGCTTCATGCCGGGCACCGGGATACCGATGGCAGCACCCACGTTCCAGGAGGTCATCCAGACCCTGAACCACTATTGGGCGGCGCAGGGTTGCGTGCTGTTGCAGCCACTTGATCTCGAGGTCGGCGCGGGCACGTTCCACCCGGCGACCTTCCTGCGTGCGCTCGGTCCGGATCCATGGGCCGCGGCCTACGTGCAGCCGTGCCGGCGCCCGACCGACGGCCGCTATGGCGAAAACCCCAATCGCCTGCAGCAGTACTACCAGTACCAGGTGGTCTTGAAGCCGAATCCCGACGACGTGCTGGAAAGGTATTTCAGATCCCTGCGCGAACTCGGCATCGACCCCCTGGTTCATGACTTGCGGCTGGTCGAGGACAACTGGGAATCGCCCACGCTCGGTGCGTGGGGCCTCGGCTGGGAGGTGTGGCTGAACGGCATGGAAGTCACCCAGTTCACCTATTTCCAGCAGGCCGGCGGGCTGGAATGCAAACCCGTCACCGCCGAGATCACCTATGGCCTCGAGCGGCTCGCAATGTACCTGCAGGACGTCGACAGCGTGTTCGACCTGGTCTGGACCACCGCGCCTCATGGCGTGGTGCGTTATGGCGACGTGTTCCATCGCAACGAAGTCGAGCAGAGCGCCTACAACTTCGAGCATGCCGACACCCGCGAGATGTTCCATCGCTTTGACGCCTGCGAAGCCGAAGCCAACAAGCTGATCGCGCTGAACCTGCCGCTGCCGGCCTATGAACAGGTGATGCAAGCCAGCCACGCGTTCAACCTCCTGGACGCGCGCCGCGCGATCAGCGTCACCGAGCGCCAGCGCTACATCCTGCGGGTGCGCACGCTCGCGCAAGCAGTCGCCAATGAATGGGTTGCCCCGCGCGCAGCGCAACCGGAGGCTGCGAATGGCTGAGCGTTCGCTGTTGATCGAGATCGGTTGCGAAGAGCTTCCCATCCACGCGGTGGATGATCTTGCGCGGGCCTTCGCGCAGGGTGTTTGCGAAGGCCTTGCCAAGCGCGGCATCGCGGCCGACATCGGGCATGCCTGCGTGTCCGCGACGCCGCGGCGTCTCGCCGTCCGGGTGCCGGGCGTGGCATTCACTCAGCCGGAGCAGCACAACGAAAGTCTCGGGCCGTACGCCAACATAGCGCTGGACGCGAACGGGCAACCCACAAAGGCCCTGCTGGGTTTCGCCGGCAAGGCCGGAACCGACTGGACGCAACTGGAACGCACGACCGATGCGAAGGGCGAACGTTTCGTGCACCGCAGAGTTTCGCCGGGGCGTGCCACGGCAGAACTCGTGCCGGAAATCGCGCGCGAAGCAGCCCTCGGATTGCCGATCCCGAAGCCAATGCGCTGGGGCGACCATGATTTCGCGTTCGTTCGCCCCGTGCACTGGCTGGTGATGCTGCATGGCGACCAGGTGATCGCGGGCGAACTTTTCGGCGTGCGCAGTGGCAGGCAGTCGCGCGGGCATCGCTTCATGCACCCGGCGCCGGTGCATCTCGCCGATGCCGACAGCTACGTCGATGCGATGCGCGCGGCGAAGGTGCTGACCGATCCGGGCGAACGCCGCCAGCGCATCCGCGACGAGGTCGCTCGCGTCGCGCCATCGGGTGGCACGCCACGGCTCGACGATGCCTTGCTCGATGAACTCGCCAATCTCAACGAGTGGCCGGTTGCCATCGGATGTGCTTTCGATGCCGACTTTCTTGCCGTGCCGCAAGAGGCGCTCGTCACGACCATGCGTGCCAACCAGAAATTCGTGCCGGTCTTCGATACCGAAGGCAGGCTCGGCGAGCATTTCATCGGCATTGCCAATCTGGATTCGAAGGATCCGGCACAGGTCAGGCACGGTTACGAGCGCGTGATCCGTCCGCGTTTCTCGGATGCGAAGTATTTTTTCGACGAGGACCTGAAGACCCCGCTCGCACGACACCAGCAGGGTCTGCGCAACGTTACCTACCAGAAGGCCCTGGGCAGCCTGTGGGACAAGACCGTGCGCGTCGCGGAACTTGCCAGCGCGATCGCCCAGCGGCTTTTCGCCCAGGGCATCGACGTCGACGCCGCGCAGGTGGCGCACGCCGCGGGTTTGTCACGTTGTGATTTGCTGACCCGGATGGTCGGCGAGTTCCCGGAATTGCAGGGCGTCATGGGGCGCCATTACGCGGCGGCGCAGGGCGAATCCGTCGAGGTTGCGAACGCGCTCGACGAGTTCTACCGGCCACGCCATGCCGGCGATGGAATTGCCGAAGGCGTCCTGGCGCAATGCGTCTCGCTGGCGGACAAACTCGACACGCTGGCCGGCATATTCGCGGTCGGCATGAAGCCAAGTGGGAACAAGGATCCATTTGCCCTGAGGCGCATGGCACTCGGGCTTGCGCGCACGTTCATCGAGGGTGGTCTCGATCTCGAACTGGACGTCTTGCTGCAAGATGCGCTGGCACAGATCCCCGACGGAACGTTCGAAGGCATGCACGAATCCGAAACATCCGTGCGCGACGGTAGCGTGCGGGATTCGCGTGCGCGGGTAGCCGCGGAAGTACGGGCGTTCGTCTTCGACCGCCTGCGCGGCTACTACATCGAGCAAGGATTCACGCCACAGCAATTCGCTGCGGTCGAGGCGGTGCGTCCCGCCAGCCTCGTCGATTTCGATCGACGACTGCGCGCTGTCGCGGCCTTCGCACGACAGCCCGACGCCGAAAGGCTCGCCGCCGCCAACAAGCGGGTTGCCAACATCCTGCGCAAGGAGGGCATCGACGCCGATGCCGCGTCCCGGCGCGGCATCGATCCGGCTCTGCTGCGCGAGCCGGCCGAGCAGGTGCTGGCCACGGCCCTTGAAGCGGCCCGGATGGACAACCTGCCGCGACTCGGCGGCGGTGCGGCCGGGCGCGACTACGCGGGTGCGCTCACGCGGCTTGCGCAGCTGCAGGGACCCGTCGACGGGTTTTTCGACGCCGTGATGGTGATGGCCGACGACCCCGCACTGCGCAACAACCGCGTCACCCTGCTGGCCCGCATCAAGGCGTCATTCGACGCGATCGCCGACATCGCGTTGTTGTGATGGCATCGGCGGTGGCGCCTTCCGGATCGTCCTCCAACCGGCGTTGGCTGGAACGCAACGAATACCTGCTTCGGAGACGACACGACGACTCAAGCCTGCTGCTGCCACCAATCAGCGCTGACGGATCGGAAATTGTGCCGGCGTACCGTTGCTCCCAATCCTGGCGAGCCCATGAAGGCAGGCGCGCATCGTTCGAACCGCCATCCAGTGGAGCCACGCGATGAGCCGGTCCCCCGAACAGCGCTGGCAGCGCGCGATCGGATATCTGGAACAAGGGCAGTACGCCGCCGCGCACGCACAACTCGAGGCCTTGCAAGCTGCGCTGCCTGGTGATGTCAGGACACACTTGCTCGCTTCGGAGATCGCATGGCGCGAGGATCGTGTACGTGACGGCTCAGCCCACGCACGTGACGCCGCTGAGGCCGGGACCATGGACCCCGGGGTGTTGTGCGCGGTCGTCGAGGCCTTGTTGCGGGTAGGCGAAGTGGCTCTCGCTCGCGAATGCCTTGCTC
>JAJXWZ010000009.1 GCA_021781345.1 Pseudomonadota bacterium | reverse complement strand
GCCGCGGCCAGTCGACCCATCGCTGGCGCGGTCTGGATGCCGTAGCCACCCAGCGCGGCCAACCAGAAGAAGCCGGGCAACGCCGGGTCATAGCCGACCACCGGGCTGCGGTCGGGGACGAAGCAACGCAGCCCGGCCCACTTTCGGCGCACATGCGTGATCTGGAGGGTGGTTGCGGCTTCCACCCGATCGATTGCCACTGCGATATCCCAATCCTCGGGTATCGCGTCGCAGGGCGGGGAAGGCGTCTCGTCCGCGGGCGACAGCAGGATCTGGCCGGTGTCGGGCTTGAAATAGAACGCTTCGTCGATGTCGATGGCCATCGGCCAATCCGCGGTCGGGAAACCCGAAGGCGCATCCACCATAGCCGCCGTACGTCTCAAAGGCTCGATCCCGATCGGTTCGGCGCCGGCCAGCGCCGCGATGCGGTCCACCCAGGCCCCGGCGGCATTGACGATCACCGGTGCACGGACATCACCGACCGTGGTGTGCACGTGCCATCGGCCGTCCACGTTCTCCAGGCCGAGCACCGTGGCGTCGTTGACGAGCTTGCCGCCATGCCGGCGCATGCCACGCAGGTAGCCTTGCAGAAGCGCGTGGACGTCCATGTCGGATGCCTCGGGTTCGTACAAGGCCGCCGCGACATACCCCTTGCGCAGCACCGGAACGAGTGCGCGCGCCTCGTGTTCGGACATTCGCCGCGTCGCGGCGGCCACCTCGGTCAACGTGGCGAAGGCATCCAGCCGGTCGACCTGGTCGGCGCGTGCAACGAACAGCGAGCCCCGCTTGCGCACGAGCGGGGCATCGCTGAATCCCGCCGGGGGTTCGAAAAAGAACGAACGGCTGGCGCGCGAGAGCGCGCGGATCCGGGCATTGCCATAGATCTCAGAAAAGATCGCCGCCGAACGCCCGGTCGTGTGGTAGCCGGGCTGGTGCTCGCGCTCGAGCACCACCACCCGCAGGCCCGGCGACAGCTGCGCGGCGACCGACGCGCCTGCGATCCCGGCGCCGATGATGGCGACATCGCTTTCGATGGCGCTCATGCGGCCGCTTGCCCCGATGAACGGCTGCTGGAAGCCATCGGCGTCACCGCTGCGACTTCGCCGCGTGCGAATCATGCGGCGGATATTCGGGCGGGATCGTCCGGACTGCTTCGTCCTTCACAAGCGTTCGTTCGAAAAAGTCCGCGGTGGCGGCAAAGTTCCTCATCCACGTCCGCCACCTCAGCGAGTCGTGGGTTTCGTCCGGGAACACGATCAGCTCGTAGGGAACGTCGTGTTCGCGCAGCAGCGGAACCAGGTCGACGGTCTGCGCGAAGCGGACGTTGCGGTCGTCGTCGGCCTGCATCAGCAACACCGGCGATTTCCACTTGGCGATCGAGGCGACCGGCGATGCCTGGTAGGCGGTCTTCTTCAGTCTCGCGGACACCCCCGGTGCGCTCTCGAGGGACGTGGTCCAGTCGTGCACGCCCGCGTAGTCCACGCCCGCCTTGAAGATGTCCGAGTTGCGCGCCAGGCCCAGCGCGGTCAGATAGCCGCCGTACGATCCACCCCATAATCCGATCCGGTGCGGATCGACGTAAGGCAGTGCCTGCAGGTATCGGGCGCCCGCCACCACGTCCTGGTATTCCGACGCGCCCCAGGGTCCCCAGTGCGCCGGCTCGCGGAAGGCGCGGCCGTACATTGTGCTCAGCCGGTAGTTCACCGACAGCACCACGAAGCCCTGGCTCGCCAGATACTCGTTGGCGGCGTACATGTAGTTGTAGGCGTCCATCGGATGGAAGCCGAGGACCATCTGCCGGAACGGTCCGCCGTGCGTGAAAATCAGGCCGGGCGCGGATTTCGTGTGCCTGCGCGGCACGAACAACTGGCCATGGATCTCGAGCCCGTCGAGGCTCTTGAACACCACGTCGCGCGGCGTCACGAATCGGGCCGAAGGATAGTCGGCGGGCAGCGCAGCGGCAGCGATCATCTCGCGACCGTGCGCTGTCAAGCGATACGGCATCGCCGGTTGGGTGGCCGTGGAACCGAAGAACACGACGGCGCGGCCATCTCCCGTGACTACGGGCGACCACTCGATCGATGCACCGTGCGTGAGTGCCACCGGTTTTCCGGGATGGTCGATGCTGACCCGCCACAAGTGCCGACGGTCGACATCGTTTTCGTTCGAGGAATACAGCACCGCCTTGCCATCGGCGGTCAGCGAAACCTTGCCGTTGAAGGAGTAATTGCCCGGAGTAAGCAGGACCGCAGCGCCGCCGTCGGCCGCGATCGAATACAGATGCGCCCAGCCGTCCTCCTGCGAGGCAAACAGGATGCGATCGTTGCCGGAAAACCGGAATGCACGGTTCTCCCAGCTGCCTTCGTCCAGGTACGAGCCGTTGGCGTCGTCGGTGCTTTGCCAGATGACTTGCGTCCGGCCACTGGCCGCGTCCCACACGTTGATCGTCCATGGCTGCGGCTTGCCGGAAAGGAACGGATCGCCGTCGCCCATCACGCGGATGAACGCAAGCTTCGAGCCGTCGGGCGACCAGCGCGGCAGGGTGTCGCGGAAGACGCCGGGATCGATCCAGCGGATCGTGTCGCTGCCGAACCGGTAGATGCCGACCAGGGCGTGCGTGCCACGATCGCTGACGAAGGCGATCTGCTTGCCGTCGGGCGACCAGCGCGGTTGCGCGTTGTTGCCGCGGATGTAAGCCAGCGCGCGGGCCGGGGTTACGGCCGAAACCGGCGCCAGCCAAACCTCGTGGCGTCCGCTCCAGACCGCGTAACGGCCGTCGGGCGATATCCGGATGTCCTCGCAGCCTTCGGGCGCGCAATCCATCGTGCCCAGGAGGCGCGACTTGCCGTTCGCCACGTCGGCCGCCCAGACCTGCTGTTCGGGTCGATGCACGTTGCTGGTCGGATCGGCGACCTCGCCCTGCGCGTTGGTCTCGCTGCCGCGCGCGTAGACCACGGTGTGGCCGTCCGGCGTCAAACGCAGGCTCGCGATCGGCATCCCGTCGTCGCCGGTGTAGTGGGTGACCTGCCGCCCGGCGAAGTCCGGGGCGTCGGCGACCCACACGTTGCGCGCGCCGCGCCGGTCGAAGACCCAGGCGATCCGCCCGCCATGCTTCGCTGCAACGAGTCCGTAGGGAAATGGGTAGTCCAACGCCTGTTCGAGCGAGAAACCCTTGGCGTGCCCCCGATGCACGGGCAGCAGCAACGCGAACAGGAGTGCCGCGATCAGCCCCGGGGTGCGTCCGCGGGCAGGAAATCCGCCGGACTTGTGCATGGATGCTCCTTCACGGTCGAGGGCGATCGGGAAAGTCGTCGGCAGACAACGGATCCTGCAACGGCCGATCATCGCCGATCGCAGCGCGCGGGGCGCGAGCCGACCGTGACAGTACAGCACAAAGTTTCATAATTGGAAAGTAGTGGAAAAAACCGTCGTCGACACCGGTCGCGTGATCCGGGATTGTGCGCAATCCGAAAATCGCGGGCGATCCCGCGGCCGTGCCGGCCTGCAGGCTACTTCCTGCTCGCGCGTCGACGCGACGGGGCCGTGGCCGGGCGCTTCTTCGCTGCGCGTGGCGGATTGGCCGCGTTCGCCTTCTCGTCCCTCGACCCGTTCGCGCCACTGGCCGCAAGCAATTCGGATTGCGTCGCCGAGCAGATCGACAACACGCGGCAGCGCCCCGTGCCCACGGCGATGTAGGCATGACCCATGCCGCTGTCGAAATAGATCGAGTCGCCAGTCTCCAGCCGGGTCGGTGCATACAGGTCCGTGTGCAATTCGACCGTGCCTTCGAGCACGAAGGCGTACTCCTCGCCCGGGTGGCGGATCAGCTCGCCGAACTCCGCGAGTGTCCGGGCGCGCGGCTCCGCGATGATCGGGACGAAGCGCTTGCTGAGCAGTTCGGCGGCGGGATACAGGTGGCTGTAATTCTCGGTCTCGATCGCGAGCCCCGTTCCGGCGCGGGTGACGATGCGACGGCCGCTGATCGTGCTGGGCGGAGCCGTGGCGCCTGCCTCGAACAGTTGCGCGATGTCGATCTCGAGCCCGGCGCTGAGCCGCGCGAGCTTGTCGTAACTCAGCGACATCTTGCCGTTCTCGATCTTGGAAAGCGTCGAGACGGGAAGCCCGGTGCGCGTGCCTACCTCGGCCAGGGTCCAGTTCTTGCGCTTGCGCAAGGCACGCAGGGCATGGCCGGGTCTCGCTGCGAGCTTGTCCTGTTTGCGCGTGTCGGCCATGTCGTGGATTCCTTGGGTGGTCACTCTGCACTGCATGATAAGCATAGCCACGGGGTCGCGGAAGCGCCCCGGCAGCGCGTGGATGATGCTACGAATGGGCCGCAAATTGCCATAAGTGAAAAAGTTGACAAAGCAGAAAACATCGCCGATAGTGCGCCCAGTCGGAACCCCGGCACCCGCGGGAGGGGAATCATGCACAAGCAGGTCGGCGCGCTCAGCGCATTGTGCGTCGCCATCATGGCGGCGATGGCGGCAACCCCGGCCGGCGCGACCAGCGCGCCCGTCGCCCAGGCCGGCAACGCAGGCCGGTCGTCGCAGGACAAGTCCGGTGCATCGGACCAGGCGACCCCCGGGGACAACCCGGCCGCCAACCAGAAGGACCGGCAGGCCAGGGTCACCACGCTCGGAACCGTGGTCGTGACCGCGACCCGCCGCAGTGAATCGGTCCAGAAGGTATCCATGCCCGTGTCCGTGGTCAGTTACCACGACATCCAGCGCGAGCACCTGCAGGATTTCGCGGACTACACGGCCGCCGTGCCGGGATTCAACGTCGTCAGTTTCGGCGCGGGATTCAACGAGCTGAGCATCCGAGGCATCGCTTCGGGTTCCGGACAGCCCAGCGCATCCGTCGGCGTTTACGTCGACGATACGCCGTTCGGTTCCAGCAGCGTGTTCGCCGAAGGCTCGTTGCTGACCCCGGACATCGATCCCGCCGACCTGGATCGCATCGAGGTGCTGAGCGGGCCGCAAGGAACGCTGTACGGCGCCGGCGCGCTGGGTGGCGTGATCCGGTTCATCACCATTCCGCCGGATACGCACGAATACTCGGGACGCCTGCAGTTGGGCGGCAACAGCGTGGATGGCGGCGGCAACGGTTTCGGCGTGCACGGCATGGTCAACCTGCCGCTGGTCAAGGACAAGCTGGCGATTCGCGCCAACGTCTACGACCGCACCGATCCCGGCTTCATCAACGATGCCGGCCTCGGCAAGACCAACGTCAACCAGAGCAAGGTCAAGGGTGGCCGCGTGTCGCTGCTGTGGACGCCGAGCGACAAGACCTCGTTGCGCGTGACCGCACTGGCGCAGAACCTCAACAGCGACGGCAATCCAACCGAGGCTCTCGATCCTGCCACGCTGCTTCCGGTCTATGGCGACCTGCAGCAGCGCGGCCCCGCCGGCACCGGCACCTTCGACGCACGCTACCGGCTCTACAACGCGACCTTCAGCACCGACCTCGGTTGGGCGACCCTGATGTCGTCGAGCAGCTACAGCACGCTCAATAGTGTCCAAAACGAGGACGTGACGCCGTTGTTGTTCTTGGGTCCGCAAGCCAACGGCAACCCCTACGGCACCCTGGAGGCGGTCACGGTGCCCCAGACCAAGGCCACCGAAGAGATCCGCCTGACATCCCCGAAGGCGCAAACCGTCGAATGGCTGGGTGGCGTGTTCTGGACCCGCGAGACCGGCAACAACCTGCAGGACATCTACGCCTCCGACTACTACAGCGGAACGCCGCAACCCTCGCCGTTCGGCATCCCCATCGGCGGTGACTCCCAGCCGAGCACCTATGAAGCCTACGCGGTGTACGCCAACGCGACCTGGCATGTCACCGAACGCTTCGATCTGGAAGCCGGCCTGCGCTACAGCCACGACAAACAGCACTACACCGAGATCGGATACGGGCTGCTGTTCGGAGCCATACCGCCGACGGTCCTGCTCGACAAGCGTTCGTCCGACAGCACCACGACGTTTTCGGTGACTCCGACGTACCACATCAGCGACCACAGCATGGTCTACGCGCGGGTGGCGTCCGGCTTCCTGCCGGGTGGCCCGAACGATGTCGCGCCTGGCGCAGTGGGTGTGCCCCCGACTTTCAGCCCGACCAAGCTGACCGATTACGAATTGGGCCTGAAGTCCACCTCGTGGAACGACCGGCTCATCACCGACCTGTCCGTGTACTACATCGACTGGACCAAGATCCCGCTGAGCACGTTCGAGAGTCCCTACACGTTCCTTACCAGCGCCGGGCAGGCCAGGAGCAAGGGCGTGGAGGCCAGCGTCGCGGTCATCGCCGCCCCCGGCCTGAAACTTTCGCTCAACGCTTCCTACAACGATGCCAACCTGACCAAGGATGCGCCGTTCCCCTCGAACGGCAAGCGCGGCGATCCGTTGCCCTATGCGCCGCAATTCACGCTCAGCCTGGCTGGCGATTACGACTTCCCAATGGGCGGGGGCTGGCACGGCTATGTCGGCGCCAGCTACCAGTACATCGGGGAGCGCTCCACCGATTTCGCCTTCAGCTATCCGATCCCGGGCGTGCTGCCGCCGCTGCCTTCCAGCCCGACCATCCCCGGCTACAGCACCATCAACCTGCGCGCCGGCGTGAACCGCGACGAGTGGAACATCGATGTCTATGTCAAGAATCTGACCAACCAGCGCGGCATCGTGCAAGCGAGCACCTATGCCAACTACGTGCCGGTCGCGGGACAGGTCAATCCGGTCACCGGGCGGCTCGAAGACAACGCAGCCATCATCACGCCGCGCATGTTCGGCATCTCGATCAGCAGGAATTTCTGAGCGGGTGCGCCATGCCACGCCGGCCGACGCTGTGCGTCCACGTTGCGATCGCGAACCACCACAAGGGCCCACCATGGAACTTGCGCTGCAAACCGAAAGTTGGCCCTTCAGGAATCCCTTCCGCATCACCAACTACGTCTTTACCGAAGCCAGGGTGATCCGGGTCACCCTGCGCGACCGCGACTTCGTCGGGCACGGCGAAGCCAATGGCGTCTACTACCACGATGAAACGCCCGAACGCATGCTCGAGCAGATCGAAGCCGTGCGCGAGAACATCGAATCGGGCATCGACCGCGAGACCCTGCGCAGGCTGTTGCCGCCCGGCGGTGCGCGCAACGCGGTCGATTCTGCGCTCTGGGATCTCGACGCCAAACGCAGCGGGAACCCGGTGTGGAGGACGGCCAACGTGCGCCAGCCCGTCCCGTTGCGCACGACGATCACGGTCGGCGCCGACACGCCCGAGCGCATGGCGGAGGCCGCGCGCGGCTACATCGGCGCGCGCGCCATCAAGCTCAAGCTGACCGGCGACGATCCCGCGGCGTGCGTCGCCGCGGTGCGCGCGGCGCGCCCGGACGTCTGGATCGGCGTGGATGCCAACCAGGGCTTCACCCGGCGTTCGCTCGAGACCCTGCTTCCGGCACTGGTCGAATCCAGGGTCGGGCTGGTCGAGCAGCCATTGCCGCTTGGCGAGGACGGGGCGCTTGCCGGCCTGCATTCACCGATCCCGCTGGCGGCCGACGAGAGCGTGCAGAGTCTCAAGGACATCCAGCCGCTCGCCGAGTACTACGACCTGATCAACATCAAGCTCGACAAGTGCGGCGGTCTCACCGAAGGCTTGCTGATGGCGTACGAAGCGCGCCGTCTCGGCCTCCGGGTCATGGTCGGCTGCATGAACGGCACGTCGCTGGCGATGGCGCCGGCCTTCGTGCTCGGCCAACTGTGCGATTTCGTCGACCTGGATGCGCCGACCTTCCTGGCCCGCGACCGCCAGCCGTCGGCGGTCTATGCCGAGGGAAACATCTGGTGTCCGGAAGTCATATGGGGTGCCGCCGTGCGGGAAGCCGTCGCATGACCGGTGGCATCCCGCCGCCTGCGTGCCACGTGCGCGCGGGCCGCGCCGCGGCGGTCGGCACTCCGTTCGTGCATGCGCAGTACCGGATGGCTTCCGGATGCGATTCGCTGTCCAGGCAAGTTGCGAGGAGATGACATGTCCACCCGATCGATGGCGACCACGCTTGCTTTGCTCCTGACGATGGGCGCGGCCGTGGCCGCTCCAGCGGCCCGGGTTTCGGCACCGGCGCCGGCGACGAGCGCCGGCGTGGCCGCGCCCGCTCCCGCTCCGGCCAGCACGGCGGCCGCCGTCCCGGAGAATCCGGGTGCGGCAACCGCGCCGGCGATGACCGCCCAGGACGTGCAGACGTTCTTCGACAGCCTGGTGCCGTACGCCATCCATCGCGCCGATATCGCCGGTGGCGTGATCGTGGTCGTCAAGGACGGCAAGGTCCTGTTCGCGAAGGGATACGGCTACGCGGACGTCGCCAAGCGAACACCGGTGATCGCGGACCGGACGCTGTTCCGGCCCGGCTCGATCTCCAAGACGTTCACCTGGACCGCGGTGATGCAACTGGTCGGCGAGGGCAAGATCGACCTGGATGCGGACGTGAACCGCTACCTGGACTTCAAGATCCCGGAGAAATTCGGCAAGCCGATCACCATGCGCGACCTGATGACGATGACGCCCGGGTTCGAGGACACGGTGCACGACGAATTCGTCTCGACGCCGCAACAGCTTTTCCCGATCGGCGAGTACGTGAAGAAGGACCTGCCCACGCGGATATTCCCGCCCGGCAGGATCGTCGCCTACTCCAATTACGGCGCCACGCTTGCCGGTTACATCGTGCAGCGCCTGTCCGGCGAGCCGTTCGACCAGTACATCGCCGATCACATCTTCAAGCCGCTCGGCATGGACCATTCCACGTTCGAACAACCGCTGCCGGCCGCACTGGTTCCGTACATGTCGGTCGGCTATCGCACCGCGTCGAACAAGAAGACCATTCCGTTCGAGTCCGTCGAGATCGCGCCGGCAGGGTCCCTGACCAGCAGCGGAACCGACATGGCGCGCTTCATGATCGCGCAGCTCAGCAACGGCCAGTACGACGGCGCTTCCATCCTGTCGCCGGCGATGACGAAGCTCATGCATTCGCCGCAGTCGCGGATGGCACCGGGGATGAACGGTTACGACCTCGGCTTCTACCAGGAAAACCGCAATGGCCTGCGCATCATCGGCCATGCCGGTGATACCGAGGCGTTCCACAGCGACATGCACCTGCTGCTGGACAAGCACGTGGGCGTGTTCATGTCGTTCAACAGCGCAGGCAAGGCCGGCGCGGTCGAGCAGGTCCGCACCGCCCTGTTCCGCGCATTCCTTGACCGCTATTTCCCGTATGTCGCGCCGCAGGAACAGACGGTTGCCGATCCGAAAGCGGACGCCGCGCGGGTGGCGGGCTGGTATCTCAGCAGTCGCCGCATCGTCAGCGGCTTGAGGCTGCTGTACGCACTCACCCAGACCCAGGTAACCGCGAATCCGGACGGCACCATCAAGATCGCCGCGCTCACGGATTTGAGCGGCACGCCCAAGACCTGGCGCGAAGTCGGCCCACTCACGTATCGCGAGGTCGGCGGCCAGACGCACACGAAGTTCGTTGCTGGAAAGGATGGCCGCATCCGCTACTGGATTTCCGACGATTTCCTTCCGGTCATGGTGTTCCAGCCGGTGCACGGCCTGCGGAACTTCGGCCTGCTCAAGCCGCTAGGTACCGCGTTCATCCTGGTGCTGCTGCTCACGCTCGCGATCTGGATCGGCGGCGCGATCGTTCGCCGCCGGATGCGCTCCAAGCTGGTGTTGACGCGTAGCGAGTTCTGGTGGCGACTCGCATCGCGCCTGGGCGTGGTCATGCTGCTGGTGCTGCTGTTCGCGTGGTTCGAGATGTTCAATTTCGTATTCGCCACGGCCAGCGGCAAGCTCAACGGCTATCTCATGGTGATGTACGTGCTGGGCGTGCTCGCGGCGATCGGCGCGCTCGCTATGCTGGTCGAGGCCGTACTGCGGGTCGTTCGTGGCCCGGGCGGCTGGCTGGTGCGCCTCGGCGAGTTCGTGCTGGGGCTGTGTGCGTTGTACGCGCTGTGGGGCATCGTCGTTTACGGCCTTGCCAACTTCAGTTTCACGTACTGAGGGACGATGCGTTGCAGCCACCCATCACGCAAGGAAGTTTCATGTCCGTTCGATCGATGATCACGGGGTTCGCGTTGCTGGCGGCGAGTGCTGCCTGCGCGGCCACCGGCCCGACCCCAACCGCGTCGACCGGTGCCATTGTGCAAACCCCGGCGGCCGCAAGTTCGGCGCCGGCGACGCCAGTAGCAGATTCCGCGTCGAGCATGGCGCCCAAGGATGCAGCACCCGCGTTGACTTCGCAGGACCTGGGCGGCTTTTTCGACGCGCTTGTCCCCTACATGCTGAAGCGCAACGACATCGCAGGCGGCGTGGTCGCGGTAGTCAAGGATGGGCGGGTGATCTTCGCGCATGGCTACGGCTACGCCGATGTCGCCAACCGCACGCCGGTGGTCCCGGACCGCACGCTGTTCCGGGTCGGATCGACTTCCAAGTTGTTCACCTGGACCTCGGTGATGCAACTGGTGGCGGCCGGGAAGATCGACCTCGACCGCGACGTCAACGACTACCTCGATTTCAAGATCCCGCCCAGGTTCGGCAAGCCGATCACGATGCGCGACCTGATGACGATGACGCCGGGATTCGCCGAGACCCTGCACAACCTGATGGTGGCGACACCCGCCAGGCTCGTTCCGCTTCGGCAGTACCTGGTCGAGCACCTGCCGCCGCGGATCTTCCCGCCGGGTAAGGTCGTCGCGTATTCCAACTATGGCGCGGCGCTGGCGGGCTACATCGTGCAGCGCGTGTCGGGTCAGCCGTTCGACGACTATGTCCGCGACCATATCCTGAAACCACTGGGGATGAACCATTCGACGTTCGACCAGCCGCTGCCGGCGGCGTTGCGCGGCGACCTCGCGACCGCCTACCTCACCGCCGGCGGCAAGACCATCGTGCCATTCGAGCCGGTGCAGGCGTGGCCGGCCGGGTCGTTGACGTCGAGCGCGACCGACATGGCGAAGTTCATGATCGCGCAGTTGCAGAACGGGCAATACGACGGCGCTTCGATCCTGCCTCCGGCCACGGTGGCACTGATGCACTCGCACCAGTACTCGGCGGCGCCCGGCATGAACGGCTATGACCTCGGTTTTTACCAGGAGAACAGCCACGGGCTGCGCATCATCGGCCACGGCGGCGACACCGTGGCCTTCCATTCCGACCTGCACCTGCTGCTGGACAAGGATGTTGGCCTCTTCATGTCCTTCAACAGCGCGGGCAAGGCCCCGAACGGCACGGCCGAGGGCGTGCGCACTGAATTGTTCCAGGCTTTCCTCGACCGCTACTTCCCTTACCAGCCGCCCGCGCAGCCGACGCTGGCGACCGCGAAATCCGACGCCGCACGCGTGGCGGGCTGGTACTGGAGCAGCCGCCGCGAGGACAGCGCGTTGCGGCTGCTGTTCCTGCTGGGCCAGACCCACGTCGTCGCGCAACCGGACGGCACGATCACGGTCGACATGCTCCGGCAACCGAGCGGGGCTTTGAAACACTGGCGGGAAGTCGGGCCACTCACGTACCGTGAATTGGACGGCCAGGGCAAACTGCGCTTCGTCGCCAATTCCGACGGTTCCATCCGCTGGTGGGTCGGCGACACGATCCCGGTGATGGTGATGCAGCCGGTACATGGGTTGCAACAGCATGGCCGGTTCGTGTTGCTGACCGACGTCGCGATCGCGGTGTTCCTCGCGACCCTGCTGGTCTGGATCGGCGGCGCCATCGCACGGCGCAGGTTCCGTCGTCCGCTGCGGTTCGGGTCGAACCAGTCCCGGCTCAGGCTGGCTTCCCGCATCGGCGTGATCCTGCAACTTGCGGTCGTGGTCGGCTGGCTGGTCCTGCTGGTCAAGCTTTCGAATCCGTTGACCCTGTTCCACACCGACTTCGGCGGTTACCTGACGGTGCTGTACGTGCTGGGCGTGCTGGCGATCGCGGGCGGCATCGCGATCGTGCTCGAGGCCGGTTGGCGCGTGGCGCGCGGACCGGGCGGCGTGCTCTGCCGCGCGGGCGAGGCGTTGCTCGCGTTGTGCGCGATCTACGGCATCTGGGCGATCGTTGCCTGCGGATTGGTGAACTTCAACACCCATTTCTGACGGCGCCCAGTGACCCGCGTGCCGGAAGACGGCGACGCGGGGGCAGACGTTTCGGAACAGCGAGGAGAATGCATGTTGACGCGATGGATGACGAGCGTGATCGTGGCGCTGCTGCTGGGCGTTGCAAGCATGTCCGGCATGGCGGGCCCCGCCGTGACCACCATCAGGGTGGAGTCGCCGTCGCCACCGGCCGATCTCGATGCCTATGCCACGCGCGCGATGAAGACCTTCGGCGTGCCCGGGATGGCGATCGCGATCGTCGATGGCGACAGGATCGACACGCGTGCCTATGGCGTCCGCAAGCTCGGCTCGCCGGCGCGCGTGGATGCGGACACCACCTTCCCGATCGGATCCAACACCAAGGCGTTCACGACGACCGCGCTCGCGATCCTGGTCGACCAGGGCAAGCTGGGCTGGAACGACCGCGTGGTCGATCGCCTGCCGGGATTCCGCATGTACGACGCCTACGCGTCCCAGAACATGACGATCACCGACCTGCTGGTGCATCGCAGCGGGCTCGGCCTAGGCGAAGGCGATTTGATGGTGTTCCCGGACACCAACCGGACGCGCGCCGAACTGGTGCACTCCATCCGCTACCTGAAGCCCGCCACCAGTTTCCGCAAGGGATTCGCCTACGACAACGTCCTGTACTCGGTCGCGGGGCAACTGGTGCAGGCCGTGTCCGGGCAGACGTGGGAATCCTTCGTCAAGCAACACATCTTCGCGCCGCTCGGCATGCGCGACGCGACCGTTGCCTACGATGCGCAGGGGCCGGACCACGCCGCGCCGCATGCGCGCATATCCGAAGCCTTGCGTGGCATGGGCCCGCAATCGGTGTTGCCCAACGACGGCGTCAGCCGGCCGATCGCCCCCGCAGGCGCGATCTGCGCCAGCGCCAACGACATGGGACGCTGGTTGCGCGTGCAGCTCGACCACGGCGCGATGGCCGGCGGCAAACGCCTCTTCAGCGCCGCGCAGTCGAACATGCTGTGGACGCCGGTCACGGTCGTGCCGGTCCGGCCGAAGCCCGCGCCGATCGCAGCCACCACGGCCGACTTTGCGGAATACGCGCTCGGCTTTTTCGTCACCGACTATCGCGGGCACAAGATCATCACGCACGATGGCGGCGTCCTCGGCGGGTTGTCCGAAGTGGTCATCATCCCGGACAAGCACGTGGCGTTCGCGGTGATGATCAATTCGGAGGACGCCGGCGCGATGCTGGCGGTGTTCTATCATCTGCTCGACCACTACGTCGATGCGCCGCCGACCGACTGGATCGCGAATTTCCACGAGTTCATCGACCTGCGCCAGGTCGCGGCGTTGAAGGCGCTGCATGCGGGTCAACAACAAATGCACCCGCAACGCGGCCCGTCGTTGCCATTGCAGGCGTACGCCGGCGTCTACCGCGATCCGTGGTACGGCACCATGACGATCAGCGACGTGCAGGGCAAGCTGCGTATCCGCTTCGATCGTTCGCCCGGAATGCAGGGCGCACTGGAACACGCCCAGTACGACACCTTCCGCACGCGCTGGAGCGATCGCGGCATCGAGGACGCCTACGTGACGTTCGACCTGAATCCCGACGGCAGCATCGCCGCGATCCGCATGAAGCCGGTTTCACCGACCGCGGACTTCAGTTGGGACTACCAGGACCTGCACTTCGTGCCGGACAACGCCGCCGGCGGCGCGGCCGAGTAGGGCAGGGTCGCGCACACGGTCGCATCGCAGTCGCAAAACGCATCAATCGGGGCGCAGCGGGCAGGCGCCGGATCGGGCCTCGAGCAAGCGCGTGCATGGCGCCGTTCGATCAACGCCTGGGCCGGCCTGCGCGTGCCGCACCAGCGACCGGATCGTCAGCCTTCGTCGAAGCGCATCGACAGGTCGATGGCGCGCACGTGCTTGGTGAGCGCTCCGATGGAAATGAAATCGACGCCGGTGTCGGCGATGGCGCGCACGCGCTCGAGGTCGACGCTTCCGGACACTTCCAGCGGCAGGCGCCCGGCGGCGAGCGCGACCGCTTCGCGCAAGCTGGCATCGTCGAATTCGTCCAGCAGCACGCGGTCGGCGCCGGCTTCGATGGCCTGGCGCAGTTCGTCCAGCGATTCCACTTCGCATTCCAACAGGACTTCCGGGTGCGCGGCGCGCGCGGCTCGAACGGCGTTGTCGATGCCGCCGGCGGCTGCGACGTGGTTTTCCTTGATCAGGATGGCGTCGAACAGGCCGATGCGGTGGTTGTGGCCACCGCCGCAGCGCACCGCGTATTTCTGGGCGAGGCGCAGGCCGGGAATGGTCTTGCGGGTGTCGAGGATTCTGGCCTTGGTGCCGGCGATGGCGTCGACGTAGCGGCGCGTGACGGTGGCGGTACCGGACAGCGTCTGCAGGAAGTTGAGCGCATTGCGCTCGCCCGCCACCAGCGCGCGCGCGTTGCCGGCGAGTTCGCACAGCACCGCGTCCATGGGCACGCGGTCGCCATCGGAACAATGCCAGGTAATGTCGACATCGGGATCGAGTTTCCGGAAGCAGGCATCGGCCCATGCAGCGCCGGCCAGCACGCAGTCCTCGCGGGTCACGATGCGGGCCCGGGCGCACGCGGCGGGATCGATCAGCGCGGCGGTGACGTCGCCGCTGCCGATGTCTTCGGCCAGCGCCCGCGCGACGTCGGTGCGGATCGTTTCGGGCGGGGGCGGTTGCGGCCGCGAATCGGCGCCGCTCATGCGCCGGCTTGTGGCTGAGCGGGCTGGGTTTTGCGCAGGCGGTCGACGATGGCGTCGAGCGCGCGGTCGAACAGCGGGACTTCCTCGAGGATCATCGCGCGATGGTCGTGCAGTTCTGTCGCCAATTGCACCGCGGTACGGTCCGCGACCTTCAGGCCGCGACGATTCACGAACAGGTACTTGCCGCTGATCGGGCTGATCCACGACAGCTTGGCGCGCTCGCGGGTACCGGCTTCGTCGACGAACTCGACCCAGCCGCCTACCTTGAGCTCGCGCACGGCCTGCAATGAACCGGCATCGATGTTCACCGACATGTCGTCCGGGTCGAAATCGTCCTCGATCTCGGGCGCGGCTTCGGTGATGGGAGGCTGCGCGTCCGGCGTGACGCCAAGCACGGCTTCCGGATCGACCGGCGGCTCGGCGGCCGGCAGGGCCGGTGCGGGCTCGCCCAGCTGCTGGCGCCAGAACTTGCGCAACTCGTCCAGCAGGCGTTCGATGTCGGGCTCCTGGAATGCGACGGTGGCCAGCCCCTCGCGCAGGTGCTTCTCGATCGACGCGAGTGCGCCCTTGTACTGCTGGCGCGCCGCATCGCCCCGCGGCACCTCGGCCGTGGCGACGAAATCGTCGACGAAGTGCACAGCCGAGCGGAATTCCGCGGACTCGGGACCCTGGCGCAGCACGATCAGCACGAGGTAGTTGGCCCACGGCCGCGTCAGCACGCCGCGCAGCAGGGTGGGCAAGTTGCGGTCGTTGATGCGCGAGAGGATCTCCTGCGCGGCGCGGCGGCGTGCGTCCTGCAGGCGTTCGCGACCGCGCGCGGCCTCGGTCGCGCGGCTCTCGGCCAGTTCGGCGCGCTTGCGGTTCTGCTCGACGAACTGGGTGAATTCGGTCAGCTTGCGCTCGAATACGCCGATGTCGTCGTCGAAATCTTCCAGCAGTGCCTCGACGATGCCCTTGACCTTGTCGAACAGGCGATGGTCGCGGTCGGATTCCTCCGACCAGCCCTTGGCGGCGTCGGCGAGCTGGTCCAGCAGCCTGCGGGCCGGGTGGGTGGCGTGCGCGAACATGCGCCGGTCGAGGATCGCTACCTTGAGGTAGGGGATCTGCAGGCGCGCCAGCAGCACCTGCATCGGCGCCGGGATGGTGTGGTCCTGCAGGATGTACTCGAACAGCATCCCGACCAGGTCGATGGTGTCTTCGTCGCTGCCGGAGACGTTGGCATGCGCCGCGCCGGACAGGCGCTGGATCTGCGCCATCAATTCTTCCTTGAGGCGCTGCACCATGTCGATGGCGGACGTGGTGTCGACCCCCGCGGGCTGGGCCGGCAAGGGACGCGACTCGCCCTGCAGCAGCGTAAGCGCACCGAGGAGTTCCGCGGGCGTGAGCGACGCGGTCGATCCGGTGCCCCCCCCGACGACGCGGTGGCCGGCGCCCGCCGGATACGCGGCGTGGCGGCGCGCGGCCAGCAGCGTGGTGAGCTGCTGCATCAGTTCGTAATGCAACTCGTCCGACGAATCGTCGCCGGCATAAGCGGATTCGGGCGCGGCGGTGGCCTGGTCGCCGCGTTCGGGCATCGCGTGTCGCGTGCGCGGAGCGCCCGCGTCCGAGGCAGGCCGCTTGATGACCCGGGGGTGCTGCAACTGCGGCAGCACGCCGGCCTGGACGAGCTTGACATTGACGTCGTGGTAGAGGGTGTCGAGCGCCTTCAGCACGTAGCGCTCGAACATCTTCAGGATGATCAGGCGGATGCGGATGTTGACGTCGCCAAGTTCGCCCAGCGCCTCGCGGAACGCTTCGGTCAGTGCATTCGGGCCGAGCGGGTTGGTGGTGTTGTTGGTGGTGCGGCCGCCGATCAGTACCGAAAGGCGCTGGTTGAGTGCGGTGAGCGCCGCCGACAGGCGGCCGTCGGCCTTCGCGACCATGCTGGATACCGCGAGCGATTCCTCCAGTTCGCGGTCATCGACGAGGCTCAGTTCGCCGCTGGCCGAAAACACCCGCTGTGCCTCGTTGGTGCGGACCGCGCGCCCGGCGGCGAAGTCGGCGAAGCCGCGCACCACGCGTTCGGTGAACAGCCGTTCGATGCGCGGACGCTTCTTGCGGGTCTCGCGCATGCCGTCGAAATACTCGGTCTGGCTGGCATTGCTCTCGGCTTTCTCGGCAAGGTCGAACAGGGTGTCGTCAACGTTGTCGAGCAGCTCGGCCACCAGGTTGCCGCTCGCCTTCAGCGTCATCTCGCGAACGGCGACCAGCAGGCCGCCTACGTGGTCCTGCCCGGTTTCAGGCGATCGCGAACCGATCTCCACGACCTTGTGGTCGGGATTGGCGTGCGGGTCGTGGGTTGGGGGTGTCATGGACTTGGAGCCGATCGCCGAAGCCAAACCGGGGATGATCCAGTATGCCGTGCGCGCCATGAATTGCCGTGAAATGGTTCACACCGCGATCAGGCAGGAAAATCAGGGAGTTGCAAGGTCCCGATGCCTTCCTCGGCCAGCATGACCGGGATGTCGTCCTCGATCCGGTATACCACCTTGCGATCGGTGGTAATCAGGCCCTCGGCCAGGGGCGCGGCCACGCGCTGCCCGGCCACGGTGTCGACGCCACCGCCGGCGATGGCGCGGTTGAGCGCGTCCAGTTCGTCGCGGCGCAAGGGGCGCACGGGTGTCTTGGTGACCGGGTCGCAGAGGATGTCGAGCAATCGTTTGTCCATGCCGCGTACAATAGCCGTTTTGCCACGGTGAAACCATGCGGAAAACGACGGTCGCGCCCCGGGTCGGGGTGGTGATGGGTTCGCGTTCGGATTGGGAAACCATGCGGCATGCCGCCGACGTGCTCGCGTCGCTGGGCATCGCGCACGAAGTCGAGGTGGTTTCCGCGCATCGCACGCCCGACAAGTTGTTCGCGTACGCCGAAGGGGCGGTCGCCCGCGGCATCGAAGTGATCATCGCCGGTGCCGGCGGCGCCGCGCACTTGCCGGGCATGCTGGCCGCCAAGACGCGCCTGCCGGTACTGGGCGTTCCGGTGCAGTCGCGCGCGCTGAAAGGCCTGGATTCGCTGCTTTCGATCGCGCAGATGCCGGCCGGTGTGCCGGTCGGTGCGCTGGCGATCGGCGAGTCCGGCGCGAAGAATGCCGGGTTGCTCGCGGCGGCCATCGTCGCGCTGCACGACAAGCAGGTGGCGCACGCGCTCGAAAAATTCCGGAATGCCCAGACCGAGCAGGTCCTCGAGCACGCCGATCCACGCCTCGAACCGCCGCACCCCGCGGCCGCCCGCGCCGGCGGCGCACCGCGTCCGGCACCCCGCAGCGGGAAGGTGCGTCGGTGAGCACGCTGGGCATCCTGGGCGGCGGCCAGCTCGCGCGCATGCTGGTGCTGGCGGGCACGCCGCTGGGCGTGCGCTTTCGCGTCTTCGATACCGTGGCCGATGCCTGCGCCGGGCAGATTGCGCCGTTGGCGACGGCCGGTTGGGACGCATTCGACGCGCTCGAGCCGTTCGCGCGCGAGATCGACGCCGCGACCTTCGATTTCGAAAACGTGCCGGCTGAAACCGCGGCGTGGCTGACCGCGCATGCGCGCGTGGCACCGAACGCGCGTTCGCTGGCGACCGCGCAGGACCGGGTGCTGGAAAAGACCCTGTTCCGCGAATGCGGACTGCCGACCACCGAGTTCGCGGACGTGGCGACGCGCGCGGACCTCGACGCCGCGCTCGCGCGCATCGGCGCCCCGGCTATCCTGAAGACCCGGCGCGAGGGTTACGACGGCAAGGGTCAGTTCCGCATCAAATCCATGGCCGATGCCGATGCAGCCTGGGAAGTGCTTGGCCCGCAAGCCGCGACGCGCGGCCTGGTCCTCGAAGGCTTCGTCGACTTCGATTTCGAGGCGTCGGTGGTCGCCGTGCGATCCGGCAACGGCGAATTCCGTGCCTGGCCGGTGACCCGCAACTGGCACGTCAATGGCATCCTGTCCGCGAGCCTGGCACCCGCGCCGCGTGGCGAGTCGATCGGCGCCTCGGCCTTCGCCCATGCACGCGCGATCGCGGAGAAGCTCGATTACGTGGGGGTTTTTGCGCTTGAGCTGTTCGTCCGGAATGGCGAGTTGCTCGGCAACGAGATGGCACCGCGCGTGCACAATTCAGGGCACTGGACGATCGACGGTGCGGTCATCTCGCAGTTCGAAAATCACGTGCGCGCCGTGCTGGGCATGCCGCTCGGCGATACCTCGGCGCGTTGCCCGTCGTGCATGCTCAACTGGATCGGGAAATTGCCCGACCGCGACCGCATGATCGCGATTCCCGGCACCCATTGGCATGATTACGGCAAGTCCCCGCGACCCGGTCGCAAGGTCGGCCACGCGACCGTGTGCGCGCCGGATGCGGCGACGCTCGCCGCGCGCCTGGAGCAGGTTGGTCGGGCACTGGGCCGCGAGGCGCAGGTCGCACCGGTGATCGCCGCGCTCGGCATGCAGGCTTGAGTCCGGCGCGGATGAGTTGCGATGCCCGCCAACGTGCGCCTATGTTGCCGGCCTGGGTTCCCGGATCCCGGCGTCTCCGGTTGCCCGTGAACGAAACCGCGGTCGCGAGATCGCACCCGCACTTCTCGTGAGGTCCATGATGCGCAAGCCAATCACCACCATCACCGCTCTCGTGATCCTGCTGGCCCTCGGCGTTGGCGCGTCGGCGGCTCAGGCCCGCGCCCAGGACAGCCGGGCGGCCCAGGACGGACCGCTGCAGGCGCGTGTCCGGGGCAATCCGCAGCCAGCCTGGCCCGACGAGCCGCTGGTCACCGCGCGGCACGGCATGGTCGTGAGCGCCCAGCACCTCGCCACGCAGGTCGGCCTGGACATCCTCAAGCAGGGCGGCAACGCGGTCGATGCGGCGGTCGCAGTCGGCTACGCGCTGGCGGTGGTGCACCCGTGCTGCGGCAACATCGGTGGCGGCGGTTTCATGAACCTGCACCTTGCCGACGGCAAGAACCTGTTCCTCGATTTCCGCGAGAAGGCGCCGCTGGCGGCGACGCCGGACATGATGCAGAACGCGGCGGGCAAGGTGGTGAACGGACGCAGTACCCGCACCTATCTCGGAGTAGGCGTGCCCGGCACGGTCATGGGATTCGACGAAGCCTTGAAGAAATACGGGACGATGAGCCTCGCGCAGGTCGTCGCGCCCGCGATCAAGCTGGCGAGGGAAGGCTTCGTGCTGGAGCCCGGCGACGTGCGCATCTTCAACACGTCCACGGCGTACTTCAGGAAGTATCCGAACGTCGGCGCGATCTTCCTCGACCATGGCCGGCCGTGGAAGGCAGGACAGATCCTCAGGCAGCCGCAACTGGCGCGCACGCTGGAGCTGATCGAGAAGGACGGGACCCGCGCGTTCTACGACGGCCCGATCGCCGCGGCGGTGGTGAAGGCCAGCCGGGCGAACCACGGATTGCTGACCCTGAAGGATTTCCGCGACTATACCGTGCAGTGGCAGAAGCCCATCGAGTGCGACTACCGCGGCTACACCATCATCTCCGCCCCGCCGCCGAGTTCGGGCGGCGCCACGATCTGCGAGACGTTGCAGATCATCGCTCCGTATCCGTTCGCGAAGTGGGGCTTCCATTCGGCGAAGAGCACGCACTACTTCGTGGAAGCCGAGCGGCGCGCGTTCGCCGACCGCAACACTTACCTCGGCGACCCGGCTTTCGTGCACAACCCGATCGGCAGGTTGCTCTCCGCCGAGCACGCCGCCGAGCTGCGCGCCGGCATCCAGCCCGACCGGGCCACGCCGTCATCGCAGGTGAAGGGCAGCCTCGGTCCGTACCAGGCGACCGACACCACGCACTATTCGGTGGTGGACGACAAGGGCGACGCGGTGGGCGTGACCTACACGATCAACAGCTTCTTCGGGATCAAGCAGATCGCGGGCGACACCGGATTCTTCCTCAACAACGAGATGGACGATTTCACCTCCAAGCCCGGCGTGCCCAACCAGTTCGGACTGGTGCAGGGCAAGGCCAACCAGATCGAGCCCGGCAAGCGTCCCTTGAGTTCGATGAGCCCGACCATCGTGCTGCGCGACGGCAAGCTCGCGATGGTCACCGGCAGCCCGGGTGGTTCGACCATCATCTCGACCACGATGGAGAGCATCATCAACGTGATCGAGTACGGCATGAACGTGAAGCAGGCGATCGATGCACCGCGCATCCACATGCAGTGGTACCCGGACGAAATCTTCGCCGAGCCCGGTGCGTTCACGCCTTCGGTGCAGTCGGCCCTCGGCACGATGGGTTACAAGCTGCGGCCGGTGCATTCGATGGGCGACATCGCGGCGATCGTGGTCGACCCCCGGACCGGTTTGCTGGAAAGCGTCAACGACCCGCGCTATCCGGCGGGCGAAGCGGCGGGCTACTGACCGCCGGTTGCGGGGGTCAATGCGGCTTGCTGGCGAGGAACCAGGCCAGCATCGCGAACAGATTGTTGGTCGCGTGCAGCGTGATCGATGGCCACAGCGAGCCGCTGCGCACCCGCATCCACGCGAGCGCCAGCCCCATCACCACCAGCGCCGGGATCGGATACCAGGCGAATCCGAAATCGGGCAGGTGCACGCATCCGAACACGATGGCGCTTGCCACGATCGCCCAGCCGGTGTGCAGGCGGCTGGCGAGTCCCGACAGCAGCACGCCACGAAACACCAGCTCCTCGACGAACGGCGCCACGCACACCACCGGCACTGCAAGCAGCAGTCGCATGGCGGGCGAAACCTTGCCCGCCATCACCGTGATGTCCTGGTGCACCGGGTGTGCACCGGCCAGCACGTGCGTGAGCGGTCCACCCAGAAGCAGCACGCCGACGCCGAGCAACACCGCCCCGAGGTAGGCGGACTTGTCCCCGGGCTGGACGAAGCCGAAACCCGGCAGGTCGCCGCGCGTCCATTGCGTGCGCCAGAACTGGCGCACGAGCACGGTCATGACGATGGCGGCGGCAGTCATCGTGAGGACCGCGAGCACGCTGCGGAAATCCGGACTTGCCCGCATCGCGAGCGCGAGGGACCTGGCGTCCGCGCGTTCGTGGCGCAGGCCTGCCTGCAGCATCAGCGCGAAGATGAGCCCGCTCCCGATCATGAGGCTCAGCCCGAACTGCAGCAGGAAATACATCGCCACGATGCCGAATCCGCTCCACACGCCGGGTGGTCGCGACGGGGCGCGGGAGATGGCCGACTTGTCGATGGACGCCCGGTTGGTCGCACGGGCAGCGGTCTCTCTGGGTGAATCCATGGGGGACGGTTCGGCGGCGCGCAAAAGCTGCAATGTACCAGTGAGCCGGGATCGATCCGGTGCGACTGGCTGGCCAGGATCCATCCGGAACTGCTGCGGGTCCGGCTACTTCTCGAGCTTGTAGTTGAGGCTGGCGCGGTTGCCGGTGGTCGCGTTCTCGGCTTCGAATTGCAGGAAGCGGTTCAGGGTATAGCGCAGCGTGATGACCTGGCCGGGCGTGAACAGGCCCACGCCGTAACTCAGGAACAGCCGGGGCGACAGGTATTTGCCTGCCGTGAACGCAGAGCCGCCCAGTGCCTCGCTGCTGGACACGCCCGCTTCCAGGCCGAGGCGCGAGCCGATCGACTTTGCCAGCCGGTCGCCGGCCAGTCCACCCAGTGCCTGCGCGGCGGTGTTGAGGGTGTCGCCCTCGCCACTCTTCAGGGCATTCAGCGGCCGGCCGGTGACCAGGTACGAGAGCGCTTCGGCCTGTTCCATCGCGGGATCGGAGAACACGGTGAGCACCGGCCGTTGCGCGGTGCCGCGGACGGACAGGCCGACCGTGATGTCCTGGCTTCGTATCTTGCGCACCGCGCGGATGTCCAGTCCCGGATTGTCCAGTCGCGTGCCGGCGAACAGCAACCGGCCTCGATCGATCGTGAGATCCTGCCCGTAGGCCTGGTACTTGCCGTCGATGCGGATCTCGCCGCGCCCGGTCGCCGACTGGCCGGGTCGGGCCCGCACCGCGAGTTGTCCGTGCACGGTGCCGTCGAGGCCATAGCCTTGCACCTTCACTGCATTGCCCAGCTTCACCGTGATGTTGGCGTCCAGCGCCAATGGCGGGACAGGTGCCGCGCGCGGCTGATCGACGATGACCACGTCGGGCGACGCCTGCGCCGGTCCCTGGCCGGGCAGCTTCTCGGCCTCGACCTTCGCATCCGGGATCAGGACGCTGCCGGTCAGCGCGAAAATCCCGTTCTTGCGGGTGATGCGCAGGTCAGGCGATGCCACCACGCGCGCCGCGGGTATGTCGGCCACCAGCACGTTGTCGCCCTTGATGGACAGGGCGAGTGGCGCGGCGGCCGAAAGCCCGGTGCTGCCGTCGACATGCAGCACGCCCTGACCGGAAGCAATTTGCCCGGTGACCGCAAGTCGTCCTTGCGCATCGCCATTGATCGCGAATCGGCCGTCATGCAGTTTCAGACCCGCACGCGGCAGTTCGGCCGAAAAGCCCTGCGTCTGGATGTTTCCGTGGAACTGCGGTGCCTGCAGCGTGCCGGACAGTCGCAGGGTCCCAGCCAGCGAGCCATGCACGTTCGCGATCTCGGGCGACAGCGCTTCGAGGAAAGTGAGATTGCGCAAGTCTGCGTCGATCGTGCCCCGCAGGGCATGATCGCTCCCGGCAGTCGTGACATCGCCATCGATGCGGCCGCCATCGCTCAAGGCGCCCTGGACGCGCAGATGCTGGACCGCTCCCGTCGCATCGAGGCGGGCTCCGATGGTCGACCAGGCGAGCAGTGGACGACGGGGGTTCGACGCGTAGGCGATGCTGCCCGCACCGGCGGTCAGGCTCGCATGGCCGTCGAGTTTGTTGTCGGCGGCGATGGTCACCTGTCCGTCACCCGAAATCTCGCCACCGGCCCGGATCGGGTCGACACTGGGCATGAGCGTGGCCAACAGTTGCAGCGGCAGGCGTTGCAGCGAATATTTCGCCAGCGTGGCGCCTTGTGCATTGCGATCGGCCGATATGCAGAGCCGTGGCTCGCCGGCCGTGAGGCACAGTTGCGAAAGAGTCAGCGCGCGCTGTTGCCAGGTGATCTTGCTGGATTCGAGTTGGTGCCAGTTCGGCATGCCTTGCGCGGATAGCTGGATGCCACTGAGCGTGCCGCTCCAGCGTCGCGTTTTCGCGTCCCAGTTGCCCGCCAACGTCAGTGCCGCGCTCACCTGTTTGCCGTGCGCACTCAATTGCAGGTGATGCGATGCGGCATTGCCGTGGCCCTGTACACGCACATCGTCGAAGTCCAGGCCCAATGCGTGCACGCCATGCATGGCAAGGTCGAAGTCGCCACCCGGTTGCGCGATGTTCGGAATCGCGGCTTTGAGCTGCAGTGCCTGGATGCTGCGAGTTCCGTCATGCAGGCCACTGCCACGCAGATGCCCCGCGATCGCGAGTTTCGGCCAGATGCCCTTGAGGCTGAAATTTCCCTGCAGATTGCCCGAGGCATCCGGCAGCCAGTCACCCAGCGACTTCACCGAGAGTGTGACGGTCGCGTCTGTTTGCGCGCCGTGCCGACCGACGGCGCGGATGCGGCTATGGCCGGCGACCAGCAGCAGCGAGCCAGCCAACAGGTCATTCGGTGTGACGGAGATATCGGCCTTGCTGCCGGTGATGTTGCGTCCGCGCAGCGTGCCGCCGGCCCGGTCGAGTTTCAAAGTGAGTTGCGGGCCGCTCGCCGTCAGCGCGCCTTGCGTCGCCAGCGTGAAATCCATCGCGCCGTTCCAGCCGGCGAGGATCGCGCCGGGATCGAAGCGTTTGGCGAGGACATCGAGTTTCCATGACGTGCGCGGCTGCAGGCCGATGCTGCCCTGCACATCGAGGCCGCCGTTCTTTTGCACGAGTTTCAGGGCCTGCAGGTCGATCGAGTGCGGCGTGCCTGCCAACGCGACCTCGAGGTTGGACAATCGACCGGGCGGTCCGATCGCAAGCGCACCCTTGAGTGAGTAGCGTGCCACATCGCCCGCCAGGCGCACGTTCCCGTGCGTCGCAAGTGTCTGGCCGGCCAGGTCGGGTGGCAACACCACGTCGTTCCACTTGGCGTCCAGCGCGAAGGTCATCGGCGCTGCGTCAAGGTGCACGGCGCCGGTCGCGACGACCCTGCCCGCGATTTGCGGTGAGCGCATCTGCAGCGGATCGAGTGTCAGGGTCCCACTTTCGTAGCGGAATTGCGCAGGGTCTAGTTGTAGCGTGGTGCCGTTGACGATCACGTCGCCGGTGAGTTTGCCGCCTTGGCGATTGCCGTCGCCGCGCAGGTTAAAAGCGAGCGTCTTGAGCGTTGACGGCAGCATGGGCACGGCACGCGCGTCGAAAGGAGGTGCGTGCAACGCCAGCGTCCATGCGCGCGACTTGTCGAGTTGCAACGATACGTCAGCTGCGAGTCGTGTCGGAGCCGACAGCGCCGCATGCAGGTTTGCGGTTTTGCCATCGGATTGCGAATCGATGGTGCCGGTGTAACGTGTGCCGTCCTGGGTCCAGTCGAACTTGGCGGTTCCGTGCCCCGGACAGCCGCGCGCGAGTGCCAGCGTGCCGCTGAGATCCGCGCTGCCGTCAGGCGCGCGTAACGCAAGCCGGCGGACCAGCAAACGCCGGTCGCTCCATGTTCCCGCAAGCGTGAGGCTGTCGGCGGAGAAGACGGACTTGCCATTTTGGCTGATGGCGATGTGCGTGAGTTGCGCGTCATCCAGCACGAACGTCAGTGGCGGTTTCAACGAGAAGCTGCCGGGCTGATTCGAGGGTTTCGATGACCCGATGTCCAGGGTGATACCGTCGACGCGCGCCCGCGCGACGTGCAGGCGATGGCCCAGCAGCGCCCACGGCCGCAGGTTCAGCCTGGCGTTCCGGATGTTCAACTTATCGCCGCTGCCATCGCGATAGTGCAGGCCGTCAATGCTGGTTTCACCCGCCAGCGTGCCGCTCGCGCTCGCATATGCGAGTTGTCCGTGCATCATCGCGACGCCGCGATCCAGCGCGAAGCGCAGTCCGGAGGGGGTGTACAGCAGCCACCAGAGCAGAACCGCCAGCACGACCATCAGCGCGCCGATCGCGGCAAACGTTCCCATCAACCATTTGGGCGCGCGGCTCACAGGTCCGGTCCGATCACGATGTGCAATTGCGCACCGTGGTAGTAACGATTCTTGATGGGAAAGCCGACGTCGATCCGCACCATCCCGACCGGCGATCGCCAGCGCAGGCCGAGGCCGGCACCGGTGTTGTCATGGAATGCGGTGCCGTCGAAGGCGTCGCCCGAGTCAACGAATGCCGCCATGCCCCAGTCGCGCGTGAAATAGTGTTCGACAGTGGCGCTGGCAACCAGCAGGCGCTGGCCGCCCACTACCAGTCCGTAGCCGTTGCGCGGACCGATCGCCTGGTAGGCAAAGCCGCGGATCGAACGGTCGCCACCCGCGAAGAAGCGCAACTGCGGCGGCAGCTTGTTGAAGTCAGCGACGCTTGTGATGCCGGCGTCGCCGCGCAGGATCAGCCGGTTGTTGCGTCCCAGTCCCCGGATCCATACCACGTCGGCGAGTGCCTGGGCGAAGCGGGTGCCGATACCGGGGTCGGCACGCGCGATCAGGTTGATCGAATAACCCTTGCGCACGAACAACGGATTGTCGGCGACCTTCCGGGTCAAGCCGACCTCCGGATAGACCAGGGTGCTGCGGCCGTGCTCGATGCCGGGGATGTCGAGGCTGCCGTTGGAGTTGCCGACGGTGAACGTTCCGCTCAGGGCATGCACGCCGATCGTGCGCACCCAGCGATGCCAGGTGCGGGTCTCGTTGGCGGCGATCGAGAACGTGCGCGAGGCCGAGGTCCGGGTGTTTTCGTCGCGGTAACCGACGCCGAGGTTGAAGCTCGCGTGGTCGTGTCCTGGACGCGGAATGCCGTACACGATTTGTGCGGTCTTGAGCCTTTGCGCGATGATCACCTGGTTGTCGAGGGTATGGCCGCGGTCGTTGATCCAGCGCCGCTTGATGCCGCCGCGCACGCCGGGTCCGGTGTCGGTGCCGACGAACACGCCGGCGGTGTAGACCGTGCGCTTGGCGGGCGCGACTTCGACCTTGACCGGAACCACGTGATCCTTCGCCTCCGCGACTTCGGGCTCGACATCGACGATCGAGAAATAATCGGCGTCGGTCAGCGCCTGCTGCAGGCCCAGCAGGTCGGATTGCGAATACCATGCGCCGGTTTTCCACGGCACGTAGCGCTGCAGGAAACCCGGCCGGAATTGCGAACCTTCGAAGCTGACGTTGCCCAGCGTGTACCGCGAGCCGGTGGCATAGTGCAGATGGATCGCCGCACGGTTGTCCGCGCGCGTGACGTCGACCTTGTGCACGGTCGCCCTGGCGTCGAGCCAGCCATTTTCCTGCAAGGCGGTCCCGATCGCCGCCTTCGAGGCTGCATAGGTCGCGTCATTCATCTGTTCGCCCACGCGCGGATGGAATGCGAGCAATGCCTGCCGCACGGGCTTCAGCTTCAGCGCGGCATCCGGCACGGTCACGTCGAGCGTCGCGACCCTGGTGGCCGGACCGTGTTCGATCGTGAGGTGCAGCGTCCAGGCATCGCCCTGGTGTCCCAGCTCGTGCGTGGCGCGGGCGTTGTAATAGCCGTAAGGTCGAAG
>JAJXWZ010000052.1 GCA_021781345.1 Pseudomonadota bacterium | reverse complement strand
TCGCGTCGCCGCGTGGTTCGTGCCCGGCGTGGTTGCGGTGGCGCTGATCGCGTTCATGGCGTGGGCGGTGGCCGGACCGGAACCGAGGGCGGTGCACGCCTTGATCGCCGCGGTATCGGTGTTGATCATCGCGTGCCCGTGCGCGCTGGGCCTGGCGACGCCGATTTCGATCATGGTCGCAAGCGGACGCGGCGCGCACATGGGCGTGCTGTTTCGCGACGCCGCCGCGCTCGAGGCCCTGCGCAAGGTCGACGTGTTGCTGGTCGACAAGACCGGTACGTTGACCGAGGGCAAGCCTTCCCTGCGTGCCATCGAAACCTTCGCCGGCGTCGACGAGGCACGCGCCCTGACGCTGGCGGCGGCGCTGGAGCGCCCGAGTGAACATCCACTTGCGCAAGCGGTTGCAGCGGCCGCTTCCTCGCGTGGACTGGCGAATGCCAACGTGGAGGACTTCAGGACGTTGACCGGCCGCGGCGTCAGCGGACGCGTCGATGGCCATGCGGTCGCGCTCGGCAACGAAAAGTTGTTGCGGGAATTCGGCGTGGCCGAGGATCCCGCGAAGACGGCCCGGGCCGACGCCTTGCGCCGCGACGGCACCACGGTGATGCACCTGGTGGTTGATGGCGATACCGTCGCGTTGCTCGCGGTCGCCGATCGAGTCAAGGATTCGACCCCTTCCGCGCTGGCGGCATTGCGCGACGAGGGTCTGGGCGTCGTCATGCTCAGCGGCGACGACCCGGCGACCGCCCGTGCCATCGCGCGCGAACTGGGCATCGACGACGTGCACGCCGGCGTGTCGCCGGCCGACAAGGCAGGCGTTGTCGCGGCTTTGCAGAGGCAGGGGCGCTGCGTCGCGATGGCGGGCGACGGCATCAACGACGCCCCGGCCCTGGCCGCCGCGGACGTCGGCATCGCGATGGGCGCCGGTACCGATGTCGCCCTGGAGAGCGCACCCGTGACCCTGGTCCAGGGCGATCTTTCCGGCATCGTGCGTGCGCGGGCACTGTCGCGGGCTGCCGTGCGCAACATCCACCAGAACCTGTTCTTCGCCTTCGTCTACAACGCGATCGGCGTGCCGGTTGCCGCGGGCGTGCTGTACCCCGTTTTCGGCATCATGCTGTCGCCCATGATCGCGGCACTGGCGATGAGCCTGTCGTCGGTATCGGTGGTCTCCAACGCGTTGCGCTTGCGCGCCGTGCCGCTGACCGGTGGCAGGTCGTTCGCCGGAGTCGATCCGGAGCCCTGAAGAAAAACCGCGCGGATTGCCCCGCGCGGTCCGCAAGCGGGTGGAAGGCGAGGTGCGTCAGCGCGCGAACAGCGGCTTGTTGAGACGCGCCATCAGGCGGCTGCCGCGCGAGGTCGACGATGCCTGCGTTCCGGCATCGGCCGGAGCGCCGGATTCCGCCTCCAGGCGACCGGCGGCATGGCTAGCGTTGATGTAATCGACGACTTCCTCGTAGGGCATGCCCGAGGTTGCCGCGATGTCGTCGACCGTCGCCGGCTCCTTCAGCAGGGCCTTGGCGATGCGGAAGTGCTTGGGATATTCGCGTTCGGTCTCCGGCCAACCAGTCAGACGGTAACGCTCGCTGCGGTCGAGCTTGCGGCCGAGGATGCCGGGGGTCGCGACCAGGCCGGCGAACCACAACAGCCGTTCGAGCGGCTGTGCGGGATGGTTTGCGCGAGCGTTGGCCAATCCCTCGGAAAACACTGGTTCCCATTGCTTCGCGGGTTGCTGCAGGATCGCCAGCAGCGGCTTCAGCGCAGTGGACTCGAAGTGGTAGGCGCCACGCTCCGGATCGATCACGAGTTCCGCTCCGTCCGGCCCGGTCAGCTTGCGCGCCGACGTCGCCATGCCGAGTGCCAGCGCCTCGGCCGCGTTGACTGGCCCCACGAACTCGGGCTCCGGCCTGGCTGCCGGCGCGACCGCGGCTTCCTGAACCTTCGCGTGTTCGCTGGCCGGTGGCGCGGTGGCATCGGCCGACTCGGAGGGCGTGGCCGACAACCATGCTTCAAGGCCGGCCGCGGTGGTGCGCGGACGGGATGCAAAACCCTGTTCGGAATCGAGCGTCATGTCGTCTCTACCTTGCATGGCGGCAACCCTGGTGGGTTCAGTGACCGTGGCCGCAGTTGGAATCAACGTCCCTTCGCAGCGACCGTTGCAACACGTGTGCCAGTTTACGCAGCAAGGCATGCCAAGACGCCTGCTGCGAGGTAAACATTGGTTACACGGATCGGCCACGCGAGCCCTGCGTCAGGTCGGTCCTGGATCAGGCCGGCTCGGCTTCCAATGGTTGCCTGGCCTGCAGGGCCCACAAGGCCGCGTAGCGGCCGCCGCGCGACAGCAGCTCGGCGTGGGTGCCGCTTTCGACGATGCGACCACGGTCCAGTACCAGGATCCGGTCGGCATGGACGATGGTGGACAGCCGGTGCGCGACGATCAGGGTGGTGCGGCCGCGGGCAATTTCGGCGAGTTCGGTCTGGATGATCTTTTCGGTGCCGGTATCAAGCGCGCTCGTGGCCTCGTCGAACACCAGGATGGCGGGCCTTTTGAGCAGCGCGCGGGCGATCGCCACGCGCTGCTTTTCGCCGCCGGAAAGCTTCAGGCCGCGTTCGCCGACCGTGGTTTCGTAACCCTGTGGCAGCGACATCACGAAATCGTGGATGTGTGCCGCGCGTGCCGCCGCTTCCACTTCCGCGCGGGCGGCGTCGGTGCGGCCGTAGGCGATGTTGTAGTAGATGGTGTCGTTGAACAGCACGGTGTCCTGCGGCACGATCCCGATGGCGGCGCGCAGCGATTCCTGCGTGACTTCCCGGATGTCCTGGCCGTCGATGGTGATGCGGCCACCGGTGACGTCGTAGAAACGGAACAGCAGCCGTGACAGCGTGGACTTGCCGGCACCGGTTTCGCCGACTACCGCCAGCGTCTTGCCGGGCGGAATCGTGAAATCGATGTCGTCGAGGATCGCGCGGTCCGGGTTGTAATGGAACGAGACATGATCGAAGCGCACCTCGCCATTGCGGGTCACCAGCGGTTTCGCACCCGTCGCGTCCCGGACCTCGGCATCCTCGTCGAGCAACCGGAACATGCGCTCCATGTCGATCATGCCCTGCTTGATCTGGCGATACGTGAAGCCCAGCATGTTGAGCGGCACCGACAACTGCAGCAGCAGGGCATTGACCAGCACCAGGTCGCCGACCGTGAGAGTGTGCTCGACGACCCCGAGCGCGGCCATCGTCATCAGTACAGTCAATCCCAGCGCGATCACCAGTGCCTGGGCGCCGTTCAGCACCGCCAGCGACGTCTCCGTCTTCACGGCGGCGTCCTCGTAACGGCGCAGGTCGGCGTCGTAGCGGCGCGCCTCGAACTCCTCGTTGCCGAAATACTTGACCGTTTCGTAATTGAGCAGGCTGTCCACGGCACGCGCGTTGGCGGCACTCTCGACCTCGTTCATCGCGCGCACGCCGGCGGTGCGCCACTCGGTAATCCAGATGGTCACGACGATGTATGCCACCATCGTGGCCAGCGTGACCAGGGCATAACGCCAGTCGAGTTTGTGCAGTAGGACGCCGATCACCAGCGCAATTTCGACGATGGTAGGCACGATGTTGAACACGACCCAACCAAGCAGGTTGTAGACACCGCGGGTACCGCGTGAAATGTCGCGCCCGACGCCCCCGGTGTGGCGGTCGAGGTGGAAGCGCAGTGACAGTTGGTGCAGGTGCCGGAATGCGTCGAGGCCGGATGCACGCATCGCGCGCTGGCTGACACGTTCGAACACGGTGTCGCGCAGCTGTCCGAACAGGCTGCCGATCAGGCGCAGCAGTCCGTACGCCGCGATCAGTGCGATCGGGACGGACAGCAAGGCGATGCGCGGATCGAGCCGATCGACGATCGCAGCCAGTGCCAGCGGTACGCCAATGGTGGCGCCTTTGGCGATCACTAGCAGCACCGCGGCAACCGTCATGCGCGCCGGGAAACCGCGAATGTACGGCCACAGCATCGCCAGCACCCGCAGCGTGCCGCTGCCGCGACGGGCTTTTGCAGGCGAGGCCGATGCCGCGGCCGGTGTCTCCGATGTCGTTGCGCGCGCATGTTCGTTGCGTGGCGCGGCGGTCGCGTGAGGGGTTACCGCCGGTTTCGGCTTGGCGGCATCGTCGGGCTGCTGCGGATCGGTCATGGCTGAATCATGGGGGCGCGGCGGCCGGCCTTCCAGCCCGATCCGCTAAACTTTTGCGTTTCCACGACATCGCCTCGCCATGACCTTCCGCACCCGCTTCGCGCCAAGCCCCACGGGTTTCCTGCACATCGGCGGCGCGCGCACCGCGCTGTATTGCTGGCTGGAGGCTCGCCACCGCGGTGGCCAGTTCATCCTGCGCATCGAGGACACCGACCGCGAGCGTTCCACCGATGCGGCGGTGCAGGCGATCCTGGATGGCATGCACTGGCTGGGCCTGGATCCCGACGAGGGTCCGTTCTACCAGACCAAGCGGATGGATCGATACCGCGACGTCGCCAGGCAATTACTGGACGCCGGCAAGGCCTACTGGGCCTACGAATCGAAGGAGGAACTCGATGCGATGCGCACGGCGATGAAGGAGCGGGGCGATAAGCCGCGCTACGATGGCCGCGCGCGCGACCAGAACCTGCCGTATCGCGACGATCCCAACCGCGTGCTGAGGCTCCGGAACCCGCAAGCGGGCAGCGTGGTATTCCACGACAAGATCAAGGGCCGGGTCGAGTGGGCCAACGCCGAGCTCGACGATTTCGTGATGCTGCGTTCGGACGGGTTTCCCACCTACAACTTCGCGGTGGTGGTCGACGACCTCGACATGGGCATCACCGAGGTGATCCGCGGCGACGACCACGTCAACAACACGCCGCGCCAGATCAATCTCTATGAGGCGCTTGGCGCGCCGGTACCGACTTTCGCGCACCTGCCGATGATCCTCGGACCCGACGGGCAGAAGCTGTCCAAGCGCCATGGCGCCGTCGGCGTGATGCAGTACCGCGAGGACGGGTACCTGCCGCAGGCGCTGCTGAATTACCTGGTGCGGCTGGGCTGGTCGCACGGCGACCAGGAAATCTTTTCCATCCCGGAGATGATCGACTTGTTCGACATCGCCGACGTCAATCATTCCGCCGCGCGCTTCGACTTCGCGAAATTGGGCTGGCTCAACCAGCATTACCTGAAGGAGGGCAATCCCGGCGAACTGGGCCAGGAGCTCGCCTGGCACCTGCAACGCATGGGACTGGACGTATCGAAGGGCCCCGATCCCGCCGAGGTCGTAGCCGCCTTGCGCGAACGAGCCCAGACATTGAAAGCCATGGCCGAGCAGGCCCGCATCTGGTACGCACCGATCGAGCGCTGGGACGACAAGGCCGTGATCAAGCACCTGCGCGCCGAGGGCGCCGGCGACGTGTTGCGAGCAATGCACGAGAAGTTGGCCGTGCTGCAGTCATGGAACCCGGAGGTCATCCATGCATCGTTGGCCGAACTGGCGGAAGCGCGTGGCATCGGCATGGGCAAGGTCGCGCAGCCGCTGCGGGTCGCCATGACCGGCGCTGCTGTATCGCCCTCGATCGAGGACACGATCTATCTTGCCGGGCGCGAAGTCGCGTTGCAGCGCATCATCGACGCCATCGCGCGCACCGAACCCTGACATGGAAGCACTGCTGCGCAAGGTGTTCCAGGGGGTGGATTTGAACGCCCCCGGTGCGTTCTGGCAGTTGCTGCACAACATGCTGGCGCTGGTGCCGTGGTGGCCGTTGATCTGGTTCACCGTCGCGTGTGCAGTGGCCGGCGCGGCGCTGGGCTGGTGGCGCGGGCGGATCGGTCTGGGCATCGTGCTCGGGGTCGTGGTGGGGCCACTCAGCTGGCCGGTGTTGTGGGTGTTGCCGCCGGGCCGCTACGGGCCGGCGCGCAGGCGACTGGACCGCCGGCAGGCGATGCAAGCTCCGTCCGCCTGAAGGCGAAACGCGCCGGCGTAGGGAGTGGCGCTTGCAATCGACCCCGGCCGGACCGATATCGTTGGTGTCCGCGCGAGCGCGGACGCCGGGCACTAGAATGACGTCATGGCCACCGCACCCAAAGTCGCGCACCACCATCACCACGACGCCGCCGGCATCGTGCGCGAGGTGGAGCATGAGTGCCGGTCGCGTGGCCTGCGGCTGACGCCGTTGCGGCGCGAGGTACTCGAACTGGTGGCCAAGGCACGCAAGCCGGTCAAGGCCTACGACCTGCTCGAATCCCTGCGCGACAGCCACGCCGGCGCGGCGCCGCCGACCGTCTACCGTGCCCTCGACTTCCTGCTCGAGAATGGCTTCATCCACAAGCTCGAATCGATCAATGCCTTCGTGTTCTGCCAGCATCCGGCCGAATCGCACCAGGTGCCATTCCTGATCTGCGATGTGTGCGACCGAGCCACCGAGGTATGCGACGAGGGAGCGATCGCGCATCTGATCGAGCAGCAGGCGCATGGCTTCGGTTTCCGCGCCAAGGCGCAGACCCTGGAAGTGCATGGCGTCTGCAAGACCTGCCGTCGGGGTTGATCAGCCGGAGCGTGCCTTGACCGATTACCCGAAGTAGTCAATGCAAGGCATTGAATGAGCGATCTTGTTTCGCGGTGCGCATGGTCCGTGGCGCTGTCGACGATCGACGGTTGACTACCGGAAGAAATGTTATAATATACCAATTATCGCATTTCAGCAGCGCGACCCCACGTGGATCGCATGCGCCAAGGCAGGACAAGCCGACATCCCATGGACGCATCCGTGACCCGATCCGACGTTCCGGATATCGCGCGACCAGCGCAACCGCAGGCACTGCCTGGGCTGCTCGACCGCGCCGG
>JAJXWZ010000035.1 GCA_021781345.1 Pseudomonadota bacterium | reverse complement strand
ACCATGCCGAGCTTGTGGCCGAGCTCGGTGTACGGCAGCGCGAGGCCGATCGCGATGATCGCGGTGGTCAACCCCAGCACCGGCGCCGAGGCCGCGCTTTGCAGGAACGGAATCTTGCGCGTTCGGATCATGTGCACCACCAGCGTCTGGGTCAGCAGGCTTTCCACGAACCAGCCGGACTGGAAGAACGCCTGGTGCGCGGGGGCATTGGCACGGAAAACAAACCACAGCAGCAGGAACGTGGTGATGTCGAATACCGAACTGGTCGGCCCGATCCAGACCATGAAACGGCCGATGTCGCCCGCGTCCCACTTGCGCGGCTTGCGGATGTACTCGTCGTCCATGCGGTCGAACGGGATCGACAGCTGCGAGATGTCGTACAGCAGGTTCAACACCAGCAGCTGCAACGGCAGCATCGGCAGGAACGGCAGCGCGGCGCTGGCGATCAGCACGCTGAACACGTTGCCGAAATTGGAACTGGCCGTCATCTTGATGTATTTCACGATGTTGCCGAACGTGATGCGGCCTTCCAGCACGCCCTCCTCCAGCACCATCAGGTTTTTTTCCAGCAGGATGATGTCCGCCGATTCCTTGGCGATGTCGGTGGCGGTATCGACCGAAATGCCTACGTCGGCGCGGCGCAGCGCGGCGGCGTCGTTGATGCCGTCGCCGAGAAAGCCCACGGTGTGGCCGCCGCGTTGCAGCGATTCCACCACGCGCGATTTCTGCAGCGGCGACATCTTGGCGAATACCGTGGTGCGCGCGACCAGTGCGTCGAGGGCCGCGTCGTCCATGTCCTCGATGTCGCGGCCCTGCACCGAATGCTCGACGTCCAGCCCAACCTCGCGGCAGATCTTGCGCGTCACCGATTCGTTGTCGCCCGTGATCACCTTCACCTCGACGCCATGGTGGTTCAGCGCCGCGATCGCGGTTTGCGCGGTGTCCTTGGGCGGATCGAGGAAGGCCAGGCAACCGACGGCGGTCAGGCCGGACTCGTCGGCGATGCCGTAGGCGCGGCCGGCCGCCGGTTGCCGCTTGACCGCGACGATCAGCACGCGCAGGCCGTCCTCGTTCAACTCGTGGGTCATCGCGCGGATGGTGGCGCGGCGATGGTCGGTGAGCGGGACATCCTTGTCGCCCTCGCGCGCGAAGCTGCAAATCGCCAGCATTTCCTCGACCGCGCCCTTGCACACCAGCAGGTCTTCGCCGCTGCCGTCACCGAGCACCACCGACATGCGCCGGCGCTGGAAATCGAACGGGATCTCGTCCACGACCTTCCACTTCGCGATGTTGTCGTGAAGGTCGCGGTGTTCCAGCACCGCCTTGTCCAGCAGGTTCTTGAGGCCGGTCTGGAAATGGCTGTTGAGAAAACCGAACTCCAGCGCGTCGTCGGATTCCTCGCCGTCGAGGTCGAGGTGCCGCTCCAGCACGATCCGATCCAGCGTGAGCGTGCCGGTCTTGTCGGTGCACAGCACGTCCATCGCGCCGAAGTTCTGGATCGCGTTGAGCTGCTTGACCACCACCTTGCGCTTGCTCATCGCCAGCGCGCCCTTGGCGAGGTTGGCGGTGACGATCAGCGGCAGCATTTCCGGCGTCAGACCCACTGCGACGGAAATCGCGAACAAGAAGGCCTCCAGCCAACTGCCCTTGCCGAAGCCCTGGATCAGGAAAACGATCGGCACCATCACTGCCATGAAGCGGATCAGCAGCCACGACACGCTTTTCACGCCGCGGTCGAAGCTGGTTTCGGCGCGCTGGCCGCTCAACGAACGCGCCAGCGAACCGAGATAACTGCGCGCGCCGGTCGCGACCACCACGGCCGTTGCGCTTCCGCTGACCACGTTGGTGCCCATGTAACAGACGGTCGGCAGGTCCAATGCGTCGCTGTTGGCATCGGTCTTCGCCGCGTGCTCGGGCGCGGCCTTTTCCACCGGCAGCGATTCGCCGGTCAGGATCGCCTGCGAGATGAACAGGTCCTTGGCCGACAGCAGCCGCAGGTCGGCGGGCACCATGTCGCCGGCGGACAGATGCACGATGTCGCCGGCAACCAGTTCCACCACCGGCACTTCGATGCGCTCGCTGTGCCCGTCCGAGGCGCGCCGCGTGACCGTCGCGGTGTTGCGCACCATCGCCTTCAGTTTTTCCGCCGCGCGCGAGGACCGGAATTCCTGGCTGAAATTCAGCACCACGCTGATGCCGATCATCACCGCGATGATGATCGGCCCGGTCAGGTCGTCGGGCGAGCTCAGCAGTTCGACCGCCGCCAGCACCAGCAACACGAAGATGAAGGGATTCCTGAACGCGTAGGCAAGCTGCAGCGCCCAGTGCGGCGGCTTTTCGTGGGCGGCCTCGTTGGCGCCGTCGCGGTCCAGCCGATCCTCGATCTGCGCCTCGTCGAGTCCGGCCGGGCTGGTCTCCAGCGATGCCAGCAGCGCGGCGTCATCGGTCCACGCGCTGTCCGCTACGACCGGCCGCGCGTGCGCGGCGCGGGCCTTGGCGGGCGCCAATCGGGAGTTGGGCTGTGAGGGAGTCATCGACATCACTCGTTTCCGTGCAGGTGGACGCGTGTCCACGCAGCGAGTGACGGAGCCGTGGACTCAAGGGCGGCGGCCGGGCCGCGCTATTCGATGGTGCGGGATCATGCCGGCGCGGATGAAGGATCTTCGCGCGCGCGCTCGCCCCTCCGTTCCCGGAGGGCGGTGTCTTCGAAAATACCGGCGGACTGTTGCAATCACGCGACGGTCATCCGGACGGTCAAGCCGCCTGGCGCGGCGCGGGCACGGTCACGTGCCACTCGCGACGGCGTGCATCGCGGCGGTTGAACGGCGCATGGCGGGCAGCCAGGCGTGCGCGAATGAAGTTCCGAAGGAGGTTCATGGCCCATCTCCTCTTCAAGCAGTGCCGCAGCACCGCTCGGGGACGGGCCGGACGTGCCTAGTCGAGGCAGGTGCCAGCCGGCCGGGCGCGGTCGCCGCGGATCGGTTCGATTTTGGCCGCCGTCACCCGATGCAAGCGGATGTCGGCGGTGCGACTAGGGTGTACGTCCATGGTCATGGTTAGTGAAGGACAGTGCCGCGCTGGCGCAATGCGCCAGTCGGCGCGCGTATTGTGGTTCAGCGGGCGCACCCCGTCAACCCCGCGCGACGCGGATTCGGGCGCAACGGAACCAGCATCGCTCGTCCCGCTCGGCGACTACAGGCGCACACCGAAGCGACCGAGCACCCAGACCAGGGCGAAGTACGCGCCCACCGTGACCAGGCAGGACGCCGCCAGTGCCGGCCAGAACCCGACACCGTTTTTAAGCAAAGCCGGCAAGATGAGAAACAGCGGCAGCGAGGCCAGCACCAGCCAGAAGATGCCTTGCGACAACGCGGCCACGTCGCGCACATTGCCCGTGCCCGTATACAACCAGACGAACGCGAGCAGCGAAGTCAGCGGCAGCGACGCCAGCGCCGCGCCCCAGAGGGAACTGCGCTTGCCCAGTTCGGAGACCGCGACGACCACGACGGCCGTGACCAGGACCTTGACGACGTACAGCCACATGGCGGCTTTCCATGTTCGATGCGGAGGCGCGCGCAGGCGCGGGCCGATGCCGGGGGCCGGTTGGTGCGTTGCCTGCCTCCGCCCGCGGCGCTCGAATCGCCACGGGCGCTAGGCCATGCTAACCGGTCCGCCCGAACCCTTCACCCGGCTTCGCCCGCCGACGCCGCGATCGCGCTGCGACGGCAGCTCAGGCCAGCGCCTGCACCAGCAACACCGCCCCGACAACGATCAGGCCGACGTGCACGTAGCGGATGAACGCGTGGCCGTGCATGCGCCGGTTGGCGAACCTGCCCAGCAGCGTCGCCAGCAGCGCGCCCGGCAATGCGATCCAGTACAGATGTGTCACCGTGGCCGTCCACAGTCCGGCAGCCCAGTATCCGCCCATGACCACGCTGCTCGCGGGCAGGAAATAACCCTGCAGGGTGGCGCGGAAATGCCGCGGCGACCAGCGCCGCAAGGTTCCGTACATCACCAGCGGTGGCCCGTTCATGCCGTACGCGCCACCCAGGATCCCGGCCCCGAACCCGAACCAACCGGCCAGCCTGTCGTTCATCAGCACCACTCGCCCGCGAAGCGCCAGCAGGCAGGACGAAAAGGCGATGATCAGGCATCCCAGTACGGCCTTGACCACCGATGCATGCGCCGTGGCCAGCAACAGTAGGCCGAATGGAATCCCCGCCACCGTAGCCAGGAACAAAACCACCGCGCTCCGGAAATGGACGTGGCGCCAGTCCTGCAGGACGATCAGTGCGGCGATGGTGATGGACAGCAGCACGGCCAGCGGCGCCGCTACCCGGACCGGAATGACGAGCGCCAGCAAGGGCACCGCCACCAGCGCCTCGCCGAATCCGAACGCCGAACGGATGAACGCGGCCACGGACAGCACGACCGCCGCCAGCCACGGCGTCCAGCCTGGAAAGGTCATGCCTCGTTCACCGGTGAGGGTATCGAAACTGCACGGGCGTCGACGCGCAGATCAAGGCAGCGGCCGCAACTGCTCGGCGAGCGAGCGGGTCTTGGGGGTCACTTCCGATCCCGTGTGCAGCGTGCTCTTGCGCTCGATCAGCATCAGCAGGCACTCCTCCGTGGCCACGGGGTTGTGGCGCACGCCGCGCGGCACGACGAACAGTTCGCCTTCGCCCAGCTCCACCGTGGCGGCCTCCATCTCGATGCGCAACCGCCCCTTGAGCACGTAGAACAGCTCGTCCTCCGCATCGTGGCTGTGCCAGGCTAGCGTACCGTGGACCCGGGCGACCTTCACGTACGAATCATCCAGCTCGGCCACCACGCGCGGCGACCACAATTCGGGCAACGCGGCCGCGACCGCTTCGGGAGCCACGGGTCCGGACATGCGACGATCTCCTGCAGCGATGGTGGCCCACAACGATACCGGCGCCCGCGCATGCTGACGAGCCGCACAGGCACCGCTAATCCCCGGGTCGAACGCGCGCGCGGGCGTCGATGGTGTTCCGGCGCGTGCTCGATCTGCACGGACATACGCATCCATGCACGCAGGCGCTCTTCATCGACCGCCACGGAAGGTGGTGTCCGTTGGAACGGTTTGCAGCGCGTCACCTCGGCGCCGACGGAACCAGCCCATGCCGGCGCATGACCGCGACCAGCGCCTGAATGTCCGGCGGACCGCCCGCATTCACCACGGCAGCGACATCCTCGAAGTAACCGGCGCCGATGTCCGGCGACAGCACGATCAGGGCGCGGGCGTGACTGCCGGAAGGATTCGAGAAGCCGTGCACGGTGCCCTTCGGCGTGTGCATGGCCTGCCCGGGCGCGAGGTCCCGCGTGTCGGAGCCCACCGTGTATCGCAGCGTACCCTCGAGGACATACACGATCTCTTCGTTGTTCGAATGGCTGTGCGGGGGCGGCACGTTCGAATTCGCGGGCACCGTGAGTTCAAAGATGCCCATCCCGGCATCCCGCGAGCCATCGACGAGGTACCGGATGCCCAGTTGCCCGACCTTGATCTCAGTTGCGCTCATGGGTTGGCTGCGCTCCGGACGGGTAAGAAAACAACGGACGATACGCGGACCGGAAGTGCCACGCCAACGCCGCCAGAACCACGGCATTGAGTGTGCCGGACAACCAGGCCGTGTCCAGAAGCGTGTCCGTGAAGAAGATGATGACGGCGACCGGGGCTAGCAGCACCAGGCCAAGCGGCGCGGTTCGATGGACGAACAGCGCGCAGGCCGATGCCACATACGTGAGCGCAAGCAGCGGAAACACGAAGCCGGTTTTGCCGAGCGCGGCCTGAAATTCTGCGGACGAACCGCTGACCTTCGGGTGCGGGAGTGGAGCCACGCCCGCAAGCGCCAGCGCGAGATAGGCGCCTATGAGCAAATAGTACGCAGCGAACAGATAGCGAAGAACGCGCCACGGAATCGAATCGCCCACGACCCACCCCCTTGCCCTGCGGGCCCAGCGCCCGCCTCTGGCAGTGCGCGCAGCGTAGCGCCGGAACAAGCAAGAATCACGTGCCACCCACGACCTTGATGAGTTTTCCGGTACGGTCAAAGACATAGATGAGGTCGTCCGACGTACCGACGCGTTGACCGCGATCCACCACCTTGTAAATGCGACGGACCTGCCATCGGCCATCGACGAATGTTGCCGAATACCGACAGCCGACCATCCTCTCCCTCCTATGCATGCCCGGGTCGCAGTCTCTCGCGGACAGCCGCTTGGCGGCCGCCAGGACTTCGGACTCGGATGCGATTGGCTTGGGATTGGCGGCACACGCAGCTAGCGCGAACGCTGACAGCATGGCGATGGCGCGCAGGTATTTCACGTGATCAATGCCTGAATTTGGCGACGCGCGCAGCGCGTCCGCTTGAGTGAACAGACCCCGGCCAGCCCTCGGCCTTGAGCTGCCGCTGCATGATTGCGACATTGCGAACTTGAACCATGAGCGCGCCGTTTGTAGTCATACCGTTTAGCCCCATGTACGTGTGACCGCCGTTGTCTTTGAACTCCACGACCTGCATGCCGTTGTGAATCATTGGTATGAGCTCGATGTGGCGCTTGCTACCATCGGAAAGCGTTACGGTCTTGTTGTATTTGGACTGCACTTGTCAGTACGTTGCGTTTCATAAGACCCTCCTTCTCTTCGCTAACGCCCGAGTTAAGCCGCGCCGCGAAGCGGCGTCGGCTTGAATGAGTTGTAAGGGCTCATGCTACGACGCTCAAACGTGTCCCGCTACTGGCTTGGATAGGTGGCGCCTTGTAAACGGTACCCGTATTGGAACGTGGAGGAACCTAGAGAAATGCTGCCAGCGAGTGGGTGCGCACCGTGGAAACTCCATGACGACGGGG
>JAJXWZ010000172.1 GCA_021781345.1 Pseudomonadota bacterium | reverse complement strand
CCTGCGCACGCTGCCTTCCAGTACGTGCGTGACCTTGAGGTCGTGCGCGACCTTGGGCACGTCGACCTGCTTGCCCTTGTATAGGAATGAACCGTTGCGCGAGACGACTTCCAGCGCCGAGACCTTGCTGAGGTCGGTGATGATGTCTTCGGTGATGCCGTCGCTGAAATACTCCTGCTCGGGATCGCCGCTCATGTTGTTGAAGGGCAGCACGCAGATCGAAAAACGTACGGCCTGCCTGTCCGAATCCGAAGATGTCGAAGTGCTTGCCGCCTTCGTGGATTGCGCGGTCTGTGCACGGGCGATCATCGCGCCCAACGCACGCAGGCACTCCTGCACTGGCGGACTAGATGTATCTTCGCGCCAACCGTCAAGATCGGTGGTGTGGATGGCGCGCACGTCCATGGGCAGGCGCGCCTGCTCGAAACGCACCGGCACCAGAATTCCCCTTTCGGCCGCTTCACGCGCTTCGCCGCGTACCCAACGCGATACCACCGAGGTCGGCGTCCACACCACCAGCACCGCTTTGGCTGCCTCGATCTCGGCGTCAATCTGGTCGTCGAACTCCTGGCCGGGGCTGATCTCGGGATCCCACCAGACAGACCAGCCCTTGGCCTCGATCGCGGCCACCAGCGGCGCGACCCGCGCCTTGTCGCTGCGGGCGTAGGAAACGAAGACGTCAGCCATGCCTGTCAACCCTCGATACGGGATCGGCCGCAGCAACCCTTCCGTTTTCGAGCATAGCAGTGGCCGAAGGAGACGGCGGCAATTGAGTCGGCCGGGCGTCAATCGGCGGCTGTGGCCATGGGTGTCGCCGCTGCAGGCGCTCGATCCCGACGCGCCCAGTCAATCGGCCGCACCGGTCCGACGACGAAGACCCAGGCCAACCCTCCCAGCACGGACATCGCCGCTGCGATCAGGAACGCCAGCATGAAGTTGCCGGTTCGATCGACGAGCACCCCGGTCAGAAACGGAGCAACCAGGCCGGCGATGTTGCCGATGCCATTCTGGATACCCATCCAGCGGCCCGCCGCGGGGGCGCCGGCAAGCGATTGGGCGACGGCATAGATGTTTGGAGAAACCAGACCGAAGGCAGCACCCGTCAGCAAGAACAGCAGCGCCGATGTTCCGGCACTGGTCACCACGGCGCTGCCGACGATGAAGACCGCGGACAATGACATGCCGGCGCCCATGAACGATTTGCGCACCAGGGTTGGAGAGGATCCCGATGCGATCCGGCGATCCGTGTCCCAGCCGGTGGCCATGGTCGTCAGGGCCATCAGCAGGTAGGCGCTGCCGCCGATCATCGCCATCTGTGTCAGCGACCAGCCGCGTTCGCGTACCAGGTAATAAGGCATCCACGACAGCACGAAGTACCAGACATAGTTCGCGCAGAAATGTCCCAGACCGGCGCCCCACAGGGAACGCTCGCGCAGAATGACCAGCGTCGCGGGCGGAATCCCGGAATCCTCGGCGCAGCGCTCCACGAGGCGGCGCTGCGCGATCGCCAGCCAGGGAATGACCCAGGCCAGGCTGACGAGCCCGAACCCGATGAAGAAAGGACGCCAGCCGTAGGCGGCGATGAGCAGCCCGCCGAAGAAAATGCCGAATGCCGGGCCGCATGCCATGCCCGTCATGATCACGGCGTTGGCGATGCCCCGCTGCGACTCCGGAAAACAGCGCGCGACGATGCTCGACGAGGCCGGATAGAATACCGACTCGCCAAGACCCAGAAGTACTCGCAGCACGATCAGCATGGCAAAGCCGTGTGCCAGACCGGTGAGTGACATCGCGACCGACCACACGATGAAACCCGTCAGCAGGACGCGGGCGGCGCCGAATCGATCGACCAGCCAGCCTACGACGATCTGCATCGGCGCATAGACGATGAAAAAGGCCGTGAGCAGAAAGCCGAGCTGCGTCGTCGAGAGGCCGAGTTCGTCCTTGATCAGCGGCGAGGCGGTCGCGAGATTGCCGCGATCGATATAATTGATCAGTACCGAGAGGCCGAGCAGAATCAACGTCGCGAGCAGCCAGCGCGGCATGCGCGGCGAAGCATCGGGAATGGATCGACGCATGGATCCCCCTGAACCCGGTTCAATCCGGATCGCGTGAGCGCGAGCAGCCCCCTGCCCTTCGACCCATCAATACATCATCGCGGATCAGGCTGCATTATTTGCACTTGAAACTCTGATTTTCATTTTCAGCCCGGGTTTCTCCCGCACTCAAACTGCCTCGGGCTGCGCCGTCAGCAACCGCGCCTGCTGCTGTGCCTGGTACGGGCTCAGCAGGCCGGTCGCCAGCCGCTCCACCAGTTGCTCGTTCTCGCGCGCACGCAGCGCGAGCAGGGCCGCGCCGACCTCGTGCACCACATGGAACAGCAGTTCGCGCTCGTCAGGGGCGTAGCGTTCGTCCGGTCGCGGACCGAGCACGATCGCCCCAAGCAGCGTGCCGCGCACCATCATCGGAAAGACATAACCCTCCTGGCCGAGACGGCTCCTGCCGTCGTGCAGGGCCAGTTCGGCATTGCGGCTGCGCAACCGCACCAGGGCGGGATCGTCGAGATCGACCTGCTCGGGGAAGGTCTGCGCGCCCTGCTGGCGCACCCGCGCGGCGCCCGCCGCGGTGACCTCGTAGACGGCCATGCCGAGGGCGGCGGTGTGGGTCATGATCTGGTCCACGGTCTGATCCAGCAGCCGCTCGCGGCGGGTGATGAAGGCGCAATCGCGGGCAAACTCGCCCAGCGCGCTGGCGGCGCGGTACTGGCGGCGAAAGAACAGCCGCTCGACGAGGCCGTCGATGCGCCGGTGCATGGTGCTGAGCGCAACGCCCAGACCTAGCGGCACACCCAGTTCGAGCAGCAGACTCGCGCCGTAGCCGAGCGTCGTGCGCTCGATCACGCTCTCCAGCAGCGCGAACAGACCCATTACCAGGCTCATGGTCAGCGCGTATACCAGCGCCCGGTTGAGGACAAAGTTGATGTCGATGACCCGATGCCTGAGCACGGCGTAGACGAAGCCGGAGAAGCTCAGCAGCATCAGGAAATCGGTGACGATGCCGGAATCCGGATCACCGAGCCATCCGCTGTTGTAGAGGAAAATGCTCAGTATGAAGACGCTGCCGGCCCACAGCATCCAGCGCAGACGCAGGCGCCGGGTAACGTCGGCGCGTCCGTAGCTGAACACCAGCAGCGCCAGCGGTACCAGATAGCTGATGCTGAAAACCAGACCATCCGGGAATTGCAGGAGCCCGGCCCAGCCGAAGGCGACCAGGAACACCGAACCCGCAAGCCTGGGCGCCGCTCCGAAGGCCAGCAGCGCCAGGAATCCCGCGCGCCAGAACCTGCGCGATCCGCGCGTGAGCACCGGCTCGACCATCCCCTCGATCATCAGATAGAAACCGCAGCGAGCGAGCAGATAGAAGCCCGTACCGATCAAGGCGATGCCCAGCCCCGCCATCCCGTCGTTCTGGGCACTGCCGAAGCCGCTGACCAGGCCAGCCAGAAACGTCAGAGCCCAAAGTGTCATGCCCGCCGCCGCGCGGTCGCGACCGCGCCACAGCGCGATCAGCCCGATCACCCCCAACAGGATCGGGTCACTGAGCAACATCCATGCATCGAGACGGGCAGCGCCGGGATCGGGATTGATCCTTTTCACGCTGGTGACCGGCACCATGACCAGACCGCTGTCGCGACGCAGCGCGAGCGCATAGGTGTGGCCGGGCGGCACATAGAAGTCGCTGAAATGAGTGACCGCGAGCGCGATGCGTGTCGCGCGCGGCGAGGCCCCCAGATCGATGCGATCGCCGGCGCGCAGCTCGCCCGGCAGCGACCGGCCCGCCAGCGGCTCGATCACCAAAGTCTGCGGATCGACGATGCGGACGCCGAAAGGCAAGCCCCCAACGATGCCCGCAAATGCCATGTAACCGAGATAGCCGACGCAGATCACGACAAAGAGCGTGAGCGCCAAGCGCAAACCATAGCGATGCGGCATACATCCCCCTGACTGCCGGACCTGTGCCGGGCTTTGGAGCATGAAGGGTGAGGCGACACGAGCCGGATGTAGGGAATCCCCTTTCCCTCGCTCCCTCGAGAGGCGTCGCCCTGATTTAACGCAGCAGATCGTAAGGCCCGCCCCTCGCCAGCGCACGCTGGTAGGCCGGACGCGCATGGATGGCGGCCAGGTACGCCTGCAGCCGCGGATGGCTCGTGCCGAGGGCGCCGCGCGCCGCCGCCGCCTCGATCGGGAAGCTGATCTGGATGTCGGCGGCGCTGAAGGCCGCGCCGGCGAACCACGCGCTCCGGCCCAGTTCGCTTTCCATGAAGTCGAGGTGCAGCGTGATCTGCGGATTGACGTAGCCGCTCAGCACCTTGTCGGCGATGCCGCGCACGACGGGTCGCACGAAGAACGGCATCGGCCCATGCGCCAGGCGTGCGAAGACCAGGCTCAGCAACAGCGGCGGCATCGCCGAGCCTTCGGCGTAGTGCAACCAGTAGGTGTAGCGCAGGCGCTCCGGCGTGCCGGGCGCGGGCCGCAGGGCGTTGCCGCGATCGTGGCGGTCGAGCAGGTATTCGACGATGGCGCCGGATTCGGCCACGGTCACGCCGTCGTCGGTGATCACCGGCGACTTGCCCAGCGGATGCACGGCGCGCAGTTCGGGCGGCGCCAGCAGGGTCTTGGCGTCGCGCGCGTAGCGCGTCACTTCGTAATCGACGCCCAGTTCCTCGAGCAGCCAGAGCACGCGCTGCGAGCGCGAGTGGTCGAGGTGGTGCACGGTGATCATGGCGATTTTCCTGTGCGTGCCGCGGGACGCCAAGCGCCGCGTGGCGGTGACTCGGATTCAGCCCGCCGCGTCGGCCAGCATGCGCGCGATCAGCGCGTCCTTTTCGATCCACAGCGCATTGACCCACTGCTGAAAGCGCGCGCGGAAGGCGCTGTCGTTCTCGTAGTCGCCATGCTGCAGTTCGGCCGGGATCGGCCGTTCGCGCACCTGCACGCGCACCTCGCGGATGCGGCCGGCCAGCAGGTCCATCATCGTCGGTCGGCCGCCGGGATAGACCACGGTGACGTCGAGGATCGCCTGCAGCGCGTCGCCCATCGCATCGAGCACGAAAGCCACGCCGCCGGCCTTGGGCCGCAGCAGATGCGCGAACGGCGACACACGTCCAACGTGCTTCTCGGCCGTGAAGCGCGTGCCCTCGACGAAGTTCATCACCGTCACCGGCATGCCGCGGTATTTCGCGCAGGCGCGGCGCGTGGCTTCGACGTCGCTGCCGCGCAGTTCGGGGTGCTTCTTCAGTGTCTCGCGATCCAGACGCTGCATGAAGGGGAAATCCAGCGCCCACCAGGCCAGGCCCAGCACCGGCACCCAGATCAGCTGCCGCTTCAGGAAGAAGCGCATGAACGGAATGCGCCGGTTGAACACCTTCTGCAACACGGGAATGTCGACCCAGCTCTGGTGATTGCCCAGCACCAGATAGCTGCCGTCTCGACGCAGCCCGTCGAGACCTTCGAGATGGAACCGCGTCGGCGTCATCCCCCCGATCAGCGCGCTGTTGACGGCGATCCAGCTCTCGACGAGGCCGGCCAGCAATGCCGAGCAGCCGCGGCGCCAGGGCGCCCACGGCAGCAGCGCCTTGAGCAGCGCGATCGCGAACAGCGGCAGGGTATGCGCCAGCGTATTGGCGGCGATCAGCAGGAAAGCCAGTGGTATCTGCAGCCAGACCGGAAGGCGTGCGTGCATCGCGGGAACGATTCCACAACGAGAGGGCCCGATTATGCCGGTGTCGCATGAGCACCGCGTCGAGAGGCACGCGAGCGTGGCTGCAATGCCCGCCGGGGTCCTGTGCCAGTTCGCCGAAATGCCGGTCCGGGTGCGCCGGTTGCGCGCCGACCGCCCCGCGCCTGCCCGGTCTTCCGGCGCGACCGGGAAGCGAGCCGTGCCGTGCCGCGCCCGCACGCAAGCCACCTGCGCTACGCTTCCGCTTCGTCCATCACCTACGCGCCGCCATGCCCTCCTTCGACGTCGTTTCGCAGGTCGACAAGCACGAACTGACCAACGCGGTCGACCAGGCCAACCGCGAGCTGGCGCACCGCTTCGATTTCAAGGGCAGCGACGCCCGCTTCGAGCTGGACGAGTTCGTGGTGACCCAGTTCGCACCCAGCGACTTCCAGCTCAAGCAGATGCTCGACATCCTGCGCGGACGGCTGGCCGGCCGCGGCATCGACCTGCGCTGCATCGACCTCGCCGATCCCGAGATCAACCTCGCTGGCGCGCGCCAGAAGGTCACCATCAGGCAGGGCATCGAGCAGGCGACGGCGAAGAAGATCGTCGCCTCGATCAAGGCCGCCAAGCTCAAGGTGGAAGCGCAGATCAACGGCGACAAGCTGCGCGTCAGCGGCAAGAAGCGCGACGACCTGCAGCTGGCGATGGCGCTGCTGCGCAAGAGCGATCTGGAGCTGCCGCTGCAGTTCGAGAACTTCCGCGACTGAGCGGCGCTCAGGCCGCGCTCTCGGCGCTGTAGCGCGCCAGCAGCCCGCTGCGCACGGTGGCGCGGAACACGACGACGAAAAACGCGTACGCCAGCACGATCTGCAGCGCCGCCAGCGCGAAGGCGATCCCCAACGTGCCGAGCGGTACCGCGTGCCCGGCGACGATCGCACGCATGCCCTCGAACACGTACGACGGCGGCAACGCGTGCGCGACCCACTGCATCCACGCCGGCAGCGTGGCCAGCGGATAGAACACTGCCGCGAACGGCGACAGCAGCGCCGGGATCGGCCACACCAGCCATTCCGACGCCGGTCCCAGCCGCAGCACCATGGCGCTGGCGAAGATGCCGAGCGCGATGCCGAACAGGAACAGCACCGCCACGAACGGCACGAAC
>JAJXWZ010000191.1 GCA_021781345.1 Pseudomonadota bacterium | reverse complement strand
CACCAGGTAGGGCGGCCAGCCCGCGCTGCCGGGGCCGTCGGGGGCGATGCCGACCACCATGGCGCGCACGTCGCGCGGCTCGCCATGATTCGTGGCGCGCACCTGCATGGTGAGATAGGTGATATCGGTGGCGCTGGCCACGCCGGGCATGGCGGCAATGCCGCGCCAGGCATCGTCATACAAGCTGGACGATTCGGCATAAGGCCCTTGGGTGTCCTTCTGCACCACCCACAGGTCGGCGCCGCTGTTGTCCAGCAGCACCATGGCGTCGTCGACCATGCCGCGATACACCCCGGCCATGACCAGGGTGACGCCGATCAACAGCCCCAGACCGATGCCGGTGAACACGAACTTGCCCCAGGCGTGGAGAATGTCGCGCCCGGCAAGGCTGATCATGGCGACACCCCGGGAATGCGTTCGACGACGCTGATGTGGCTGCGCGCGCCCAGGGTGCGTTGGCTATACACCACCACGCGGTCGCCTGCCTTCGGGCCATCGACCTGAATCTGCCCATCGAGGTCGCTGCCCAGCACCTTCACCGGGACGAACGCCAACTTGTCCGTAATCACGCGCCACACGCCGAGCTTGCCGTCCACGCGCTGCAGGCTGGCGTTGGGCACGGTCGGGCGCGCGGGCAGGGTGGGCAGGGTGACGGTCACGTCGGCCAGTTCGCCGATCGGCGGCAACGGTTGCGGCAAATGCTTGAAGCGGATCTTGGCCAGGGTTTCCTCGGTTACGGAGTCGGCCAACGGATCGACGCGCAGCACCTCGCCCGCGTATGGCTGGTTGGCGCGCGAGCGCAGTACGATGGACGCGGGTTGTGCCGCGGCGAGACCCGTGGCAGAAAGCTGATCGAAGCGGGTATCGATCCAGAAGCTGTTCGGGTCGATCATCTCGATGACCGGGGCGCCTGCAACCACCGTGGTGCCGGGGTCGGCATCGCGCGCAGTGATCAAACCATGGGCCGGGGCGATCAAGTCCAGATTGCCGCGCTGCGCCTCGAGTGCAGCCAGGGTGGCGCGCGCGCCTCTCAGCGCATTGCGCGCCGCGCGCTCACCGTCCTCGGCCACCTGCAAATCCTGTCGACGCGTGGCGACGACTTCTTCGCTGATGACGTGCGTCGGCAGCAGCCTGGCGTAACGCGCGAGTTGGCTGCCGGCAAAATCGCGCTGCGTGAGTGCCTGGCGCAGTTGCGCCTCGGCGCTGCCGATTGCGGCCTGCTGCGCCTGGATGCGCTGGTCGAGATCGACCGGGTCCATGGCGCCCAGCACCTGTCCGGCTTTCACTGTATCGCCGACATGCACGTTTACACGCAGTACACGGCCCGACACCGTCGGGCCGATGCTGTAGGTATAGCGCGCCTGCACCGTGCCAATGCCGAACAGCGCCGGGCGGATGCTGCGGTTCTCCACCCTGGTGACGGTGACGGGCACCGCCGCCAGCGGACCGGTGCGCAGCGCCACGTAGCCCAGCAGCAGGAGCAGTGGCGCCAGCACCGCCAGCAACAGCAAGGTGCGGCGATTGATGGCGAAGAATCTCATGGCGTGCTCCCGATGCAGCGGCGATAGAGGGCGAACACACCCGGCGCCGAGGTACGAATGTGTTTGGGTTTTCCCGAGAGCAAGGTCTGCATGACCAGGCCCTGGATGGTGCCGATGAACAGCGCGGCGGCGGCTTCGGCGTCGATATCCGGGCTCAGTTCGCCGCGCCTTTGGCCGCCGGCGATGAGTTCGCGCAAGCGCTTGCCGTAAGCCGCCAGCAGGCTGCGCGCAACGCGTTTGGCGGCGGTGTCCTCGACGCGTTGCAACTCGCTGAACAGCATGCGTGGCACGCCGGGATGTGCGGCGACGAAATCAGCATGCGTGAGAAACACCGCTTGCAGCGCGTCAAGCGCACGAGTGTGCGCGGCGACGGCGGCATCCACCCGCGCCAGCAGTCGCGTTGCCACCCAGTCCATCGTCATCTCCCAGAGGGCGCCCTTGCTGGGAAAGTGGCGGAACAGCGCGCCTTGGGTCAGCCCCATTTCACGGGCGATCGCGGCAGTGGTGATCTCACCCGGACTGTGCCGCGCAGCCAGCGCGATCACGGCTTCGACGGTGAGTTCGCGTCGCGCATCGGCGGGCAGACGGATTGCATGCGTATTCATCGCGCACCTTGAAAGTAATCAATTACTATCTTAATGGTGCGCGAACCGGCGTCCGCATCCACCAGACGCGGTGAATCGTCGCACCCGGTCAGTGTGCGTGAGCACGTGCTGCGCGAACGATCAGGTTCCGGGATGCGGTGCGCGACTGCGCGCAGCGCTGGGTCGCGCCGCCATGCGGCGGAACCACGGCCCGATGTGCGGCAGCGTGGCGTCGAAGGGTTGCTGCACGGCGCCGCCGAAATCCAGCCAGACATACAGCCAGATATCGGCGGCGCTGAAACGTTCGCCGCATAGCCAGGGGCCGTCCGCCATCAGCCCGTCCAGCCAGGCGATGCGGTCCTGCGCGATGCGCTTGAGGCCCGCCGCGGCTTCGGGCGCCACCGGAATGCGATCCCGGAACCGCGCCAGACCCTCGGCATAGTGATAGGCGTTGTGGATGAACTCGGTGATGTTGAGCTCGACGCGCCGCCACCACTGCCGGGTTTCGGCGCGCTCTGCCGGATTGCGGCCGATCAGCGCCGGCCACGGGTGCAACTCCTCGATGTACTCGGCGATGGCCACGGCCTCGGCCAGCACGCGGCCATCATCGAGCTGCAGGGCCGGGGTCTGACCGGCCGGATTGAGTGCCAGGAAGGGAGGCGTGCGGTTCTCGCCGGCGAAGACATCGACATGTGCCGCGGGCAACTGCAGCCCTTTCTCGATCAGGAACATGCGCAAGCAGCGCGGGGCGGGGCTGTCGGCGTCGTAGAGCAGCATGGCGTGCTCCGGAAAAGGGCGAGGGCCGTGAGGGCGGCCCTCGCCGAGTGGCATTGATCAGTCAGCGATCCCGATCCGCCAGCGCGATCGCGGAAGCCGCCATGCCGGCACGTGCGAACTGGCGTTGCATCCACAATTTGCGCATGAAGTCCCAGGCCATCAGCACGGCACCGGCGGCGAACACGATGTCGCCGGGCATGCGCATCCATTGCCAGAACAGCGTGGTGTCGTAGAACTGCAGGCTGCGCGCGTAGGCATAGCCGTGGGTGTAGACGGCCTCGAGCTGCGGCCAGCCGATCGGGTAGAAGTTGAACAGGATCCACATCACCAGGCCGGCGTTGTACAGCCAGAACGCCCACACGCCGAGACGGTCGCTCCAGGGCCGGCTGCCGTTGAGATAGCGCAGTGCCATGTACAGCAGGCCCAGCGCCAGCAGGCCGAAGGCGCCGAACATCGAGGTGTGCGCGTGGTTGAGGGTGAGGAAGGTGCCGTGCTCGTAGTAGTTGACCAGCGGCGCATTGAGCGTGCCGCCACCGAACACGCCGGCGCCGACGAAGTTCCAGAACGCCGAGCCGAGGATGTAGAGATAGGCCAGGCGATAGGGGAAGTCCCTCTGCTCCCTGATGTGGCGGCGCTGGTCGATCGCCTCCAGCACCAGCAGGAACAGCGGCAGCACCTCGAGAAACGAGAACATGCTGCCGACGCCGATCCACAGATCCGGCTCGCCCGCCCAGTACATGTGGTGGCCGGTCCCGAGGATGCCGCTGACCAGGATCAGGATCCATTCGAACAGCACCGCACGCTCGACCAGCTGCCGCGACACCAGCCCCAGCGCCATCAGGAAGTAGCCGGTGACGGCGGCGGTGAACAGCTCGAAGGCCCACTCCACCCACAGGTGCACCACCCACCAGCGCCAGAAGTCGGTGATCGCGAAGGACGGGTTGGGCGAGGTCAGCGGGATCATGCCGAACACGTAGATCACCGCCACGCCCAGCGTGCTGTACCAGAGCAGGTGCTCGATGCGGAACAGGCTGTAGAGCGAGCCGCCTTCCTTGAACAGCGCCTTGAGCGTCGGCCAGAACGCGCGCAGCAGGACCAGGCTCCATACCGCCAGGCCGACGAAGAACAGGATCTGCCAGAAGCGCCCCAGCTCCAGATACGACAGGCCCTGGTTGCCGAACCAGAACCAGTGCTTGCCGATCACGCCCATGATGCCGAGGTAGTTGCCGAGCACGGCGCCGCCGACGATCACCACCAGCACCCAGAAGATCAGGTTGACCAGCAGGCGCTGGCCGGCCGGCTCGCGCTTGCCGATGATGGGCGCCAGGAACAGGCCCGCACCGATCCAGCTGACGCCGATCCAGACGATCGGCGCCTGCAGGTGCAGCGAGCGCAGAAAGGCGAACGGCAGCCAGCGGTCGACGTCGATGCCGTAGAAGCTGGCGCGCTCGGAGTAGTAGTGGGCGAGGATGCTGCCGGCGCCGATCTGGATCAGGAACACCGCCGCGACGACCAGGAAATACTTCCACAGCGCCTTCTGGCTGGGCGTGGGCGCGGCGAACGTCCGCAGGGTCGGCTCGTAGGTCTCGTTCGCCGTCTTCGGCTCGATGAACATGCGGAAGATCGCGATCACCGCGCCGATGGCGAAGAACACCATCGTGAACGAGGCCCAGGTCCACAGGAACGTGGCCGACGTCGGGCTGTTGCCGACCAGGGGCTCGGCGGGCCAGTTGGTGGTCCAGGAATAGTCCTTGCCGGGACGCCGAGCCACCGTGGTCAGCGAGGAGTAGAGCAGGAAGTCGGCCGTCTGCGCGGCGGTCGCCGGGGTCAGGCTGTAGGCGCGGGTATAGCCCTTGGCGAAGTTGTCGGTCAGCAGGGACTGCGCGATCCGGCCGCGCAGCGTGTGCAGCGCCTGCGCCACTGCATCGGGCAGCAGGACCGTGGGCTGGCTGAGATCGATGCCCTGCAGGTCGGCGCGCATCGCCCGCGTGATGCCGGATTGCCGGTCGGCGGTCAGGTCCGCGAACGGCTTGCCGTAGCGCGCCTGCGCGAGGTTGTCCTGCACCGCCTTGCCGAGCTGGACCAGGTATTCGGCGGTGTAGTCCTCGCCGAAGTACGAGCCCATGCCGTACAGGCTGCCGTAGTCCATCAGGTCGGCCTGCTGGAAGCCCGACTTGCCGGCGACGATGTCGGCGTAGCTCATCACCGTGGCGCCGTCGCGCGTGACCATCCGCTGCGGCAGCGGCGCGGCCTGGCGGTAGGTGGCGACGGTGGCCATGATCATGCCGCCCCAGCAGACGACGGTCGCGATCAGCAGCATCCAGATCAGCACCCGGCTGACGCGGTCCTGCGGGCCGGCGCGGCCCGCGGTTGTCGACGCAACATCCATTTCGGCTCTCCCCGTTGCTCGCGGATGCGATGCGGGGATGCTGCGCACCGCCGGCGCGGCGGTTCCTGATCTGGATCAGCCGCGGCTGCGGCAACACGTCGCGATCGCGGTGGGCTCCGGGAACGTCCGACAAGTCCGTCCTGGACTTGTGAGGGCGCCGAGTCCGGCGCAGGCCCGGACACGGCCATGCCGCATCAGGCACATGCCTGCTCGACGCGCGGCAGGCCATCCCGGGCTTGCGGAAGATCCGAACCTGTTCAGGCCTTCCTCAGCGGTCGCGCACGTTGCGCGCCAGAGCGCGCAGTCCGGACGGGTCGAGGATCTCGAGATCGCGGCCTTCCAGCGCGATCAGGCCCTGGTCGCGCAGTCGGGTGAAGATGCGACTGACCGTCTCGGCGGCGAGGCGCAGGTAGTTGGCGATGTCCAGGCGCGACATGCTCAGCCGCAGGCGCGTGCCGGAAAAGCCCTGCGCCGCCAGACGTTCGCCGAGATCGGTCACGAAGGCCGCGACGCGCTCCTCGGCGGCATGGTCGCCGGCCAGCAGCGAGGTCATGCCGAGCTCCTTCGACAGCAGCCGGAACAGCTGCTGCTGCAGGCCCGGCATGCGTGCCGCCAACGCGCTGATCGCCGGAAACGAGAAGCGGCAGAAATGCGTGGTCTCCAGCGTCACCGCGTCGCAGGGGTAGTGTTCGGGATAGATCGCATTCAGCCCCACCACCTCGCCGGGCAGGTAGAAGCCCAGCACCTGCTCGTTGCCCTCGGGATCGACCGCGACCGTCTTCACCAGGCCGGCGCGCACCGCGTAGATGGCCTTGAACGGCTCGCGACTGCGGAACACGTGCTCGCCGGCGCGAAACGGCCCGACGTGCTCGACCAGCACATGCAGGTCGCGCAGCGCGATCTTGTCGTAACCGGCATCGATGCAGGCGCCGGAAAAGGCGCAGGTGCTGCAGAAGCGCACTTCGGTACCGTCGTCGGCGATCGGATTCGCCCGCGGATCGGGACGCTGGGGGCGCGGGGTCGGCATGACGGCGTGGCTTGAACCTGGCGGTGCGCGAAGAGCGCGCGCCGGATGATAGCAAGCGTCGCGGCTGCGGCCGGGCGCGGCGTCGTGCGCCTCATGCCACGTCACGCCTGCGGCATGCGGTCGCGGCGATCTGATCGAAATCAATACGGAATTCATACCATGGAGTAGCGTCGTCGTCGTCGTTCATCCCGAGGGGACCGTCATGAAACGTGTCGCGCTGGTCTGCTGCAGCCTGCTGCTCAATGTCGTCGTCGGAACGGCGGATGCCGCGCCCGCCGCCGATCCCGCCGATCTCGGCCCGCCGCGTGGCGCGCCGATCGAGGAGACCCTGGTCGCGCCGCCCAACGTGCCGCCGCCGATCCATCGCGGCTACCCGGCACGGGTGATCGTGCGCCTGGAGACCCGCGAAGTCGTCAAGGAAATCGCCGACGGCGTGCGCTACGACTTCTGGACCTTCAACGGCACCGTGCCGGGGCCGATGATCCGCGTACGCCAGGGCGACACCGTCGAGTTGCACCTGAAGAACGCGGCGGATTCGCACATGGCGCACAACATCGATCTGCACGCGGTGATGGGCCCGGGCG
>JAJXWZ010000057.1:3005-6989 GCA_021781345.1 Pseudomonadota bacterium | reverse complement strand
CGGCCTGTTCCCGGCGGCGCGCGCAGCGCGCCTGCCCGTGACGACGGCCCTGCGCGAGCTGTGAGTCATGCGCCAGAGTCCACCGGGGCGCGATGTGCACTGGTCACCGGGTTCACGCCGATCGGCGTTGCCCCGGTAGCCGGGTGATCGGGGGCCGTAATCGTTCGCGAGCGACCGTTTCCCTCGGGGCGTGTCCTAGGCGCTGCCAGCGTTCATGTCGATGCCACGGAATCCGCCGCAGACGGGCGTGGCAGCTTCGAGGTGCCCGCCCGTCACCTAACCTTGGCCTGGCGCGCCGGCGGCGCGAGGTTTCGGTGCCGTGGCGCCACTGCCGAGCAGGTGTCCGTTGACCTCCTTGCCGTACAGCGACCACTTGCTGTCATGGTACTGCTTGCGGGTGGCTGCAACGTTGCCGGCGAAGCGTGGATCCTGAGGGCGTTCGTGGGCATCCATGAACATCGCCGCGTCCCAGGCGTCCTGGTCGCTCAGGGTGCCGCCGCGGCTGAGCGGCATGTTGGCCTTGATGAAGGCCGCCGCATTGTTGATGTTGCCCATCCCGGCGCCCCAGTTGAATGACTCCGGCCCCCAGAGCGGCGGGAACACGTATTCGCCCTCGACTTTTTGGCCCTGGCCGTCCTCGCCGTGGCACAGCGCGCAGTGGTCGGCGTACACCGTCCTGCCGCGCGTGTAATCGGGGGGCTCGGGTGGTTCGAAGCCCTGCTTGGGGTAGCCGTACCCTTCGAGGTTCCTGCCGGTCGGTGCGCCGCTGGCCAGCCAGTACGAGTACGTGGTCAGCGCCTTGATTACCTCGCTGTCGGCAGGCGGCGCCTTGCCATTCATGCTGAAACGAAAGCAGCCCTGCAGGCGCTCGGCGAAGGTATTGACCTTGCCGTTCTTCGGCCGATAGCGCGGATAGCGCACGTACGCCGCCCACATCGGTGCCGAATTCGCACGACGTCCGGCGTCGAGATGGCAATTCTCGCAGTTGAGTCCGTTGCCCACGTAGGGTCCGGCATATTTGCGGGTGTTAGTGAAGATGTCGCGACCTTCCCGCACCATGGCACCGAACTTGTCGTCGGGGATCGTGGAATCAGGTGGCGGCGTGAACGCTTCCATGCGCCGCTTTGGGACCGTGGATTCACCTGGCGCGGCGGTGCCGGCCGCGGCAGTGCTCGCTTGCACGGTGGCGGCCGAAGAGGCCATGCCGGATGTCATCGATGCCGTGCCTGCCGCCTCTCGCGAACACGACGCCAACGCTGTCACGGACAGGGCGATGGCCACGCCTGCCACCATCCACGGGGTATTCATCATTCGCCTCCCTTGGGAGCGGCCGGCTGCGCGGCAAACCACTTGGACACCGCCTCGATGTCGGCTTCATCGAGCACCGACGACACGTGCTGCATCAACCCGAGCGGATCGTTCTTGCGTTTGCCCTGCTGCCAGTCACGCAACTGATTGGCAAGGTAGGTGGCCGATTGACCGGCCAGTGGCGGAAAGCTGGTGCCGACGCCGACGCCGCGCGGCCCGTGGCAACGGATGCATGCCGGCACCTGCCTGCTCCAGCGCCCGCGCGTCGCGAGGTGTTCGCCCAACGCATCGCCCGCGGGTGGCGCCGTGCCGTTCGCGGCGGCAGCCGGAATGGGCAGCCTGCTGAAATACTCCGCCAGGGCATGGCGTTCGTCCTGGTCGAGTGCCTTGGCGATCGGGCTCATCACCGGATTGGAGCGCGTGCCCGTGGCGAAACTGTCGAGTTGGTATTGCAGGTAGGCAGCATTGAGCCCTGCCAGGCGCGGGAAACCGGCGGCGGCCTGTCCGCCTCCGTCCGCACCGTGGCAACTCGCGCAGGCCGGGGCGCCGCGGCCATTCCCCCCCTTCACGATGGTTGCCGCCGGAGGCGCCGCCGCCGCCGCGGTGCCGGCGAGCAACGTGAAGCACATGGCAACCGCGAATCGCTCCATGAAGCGCCCTCTTTCCGGCTTGGTCCGGTTGCGCATGGGCCTCCTCGTCACGGTTTCATGAATCCGAACTCGCGATAGATCGCCTGGCCCTCCGGGCTGACGAGGAACTTCATGAATGCCCCGGCCGCCCCGGAATGCGGTGCATCCTTCATCGACCCCGCGATGTACGTGACGATCTTGTTGTCCGCCGCGGGGATGTCGACCATGTCGACTGGATGATGCAGGATCCGGCCGTGGAAATACGCTTCCGTGTACCACACCACGCCCGCGTCGCACTGGTGATCCATGATGCGGATCGGCGTCTCCCGATGGTGGATGTGGGTCAGGAACGTCGTGCCCTGCTCGACCTTGTGCTTGTACACGGCATCCACCAGTGCCTCGCCGCCCGTCGCTCGCAAGGCGGGGATGATCGCGTGCCTGGCGATGCCTTCCCACTCCGGATTGGGCATGCAAAGGCGCAGCTTCGGTGCTGCCAGGCCCGCTAGTCCGGTGACGTGCTCGGGATTGTCCCGGTACACCATGATGGCGAGCCGGTTCCTGGCGTAGGCTTCCGTCTGCCTGAACCAGTGGTGCTTGGCTTCGACCGCGGTCATGCTGCCCTGTCCGGCGGTCAACACGTCGGGTTTCAGGGAGATGTGCATGTTGCCAAGCAAGATGCCGTTGCCGCGCTCCATGGCTCGCACCAGGCGCCCGGGCGGGAACGTGAATGCCACCACGCGTGGGTACTGCGGATTGGCCTTGATGAAGGCGCGCAGCAGCTTGTTGACCACCATGTACTGGTTACCGGCGAAGAACACCACGAGTTGCGGATCGATGATCTCGCCGTGGATGTCGGGCACGTTCTCCAGACCCGGTACCGTTACTTCCGTGCCTTCGTACAACGGTGTGCTCCAGGGTGGCTGGACCTCGCGCAACGCCTTCGGGAAATCGCTCGTGTAGCTCGACTTGTTGGAGCCTTGCGGGGCCTGCCCGGCCGCGAAGGCCGGGCAGGCCAAGCCGGACAGCAGGACCGCGAGAGCGATCGGCAATACATCGCGCAGACGCAACTTGGACATGTTCCTCCTCCTTTTCGGCAGGGTGTAGCGATGGCGGCCCGCGAGGGCCGGGCACGATCCGGCGATCACTGCTTCATGTACGCGTAGCCTTCATTGCCGTAGATCACCACGGTGGACAGCGCGGACAGGGTCACGTGGACACCGGCGTACACCTTGGAGTGCGCGATGCCCATGTCGGCCAGGGCTTGCCCGCAAACGTCCACGTGCACGCCCGCCTTGTTGAGCGCATCGATCAGCAGGATATTGGGGTTGTCGACCCCGTACTTGGCCCTGTAGTCCGCGTTCGATAGCACGGCGGTCGTGGCGGGTCCGTGCAGGATGGCGACGAAGCGCAGGTTCTTGAGCGGCACCCCTGCCGACGCGAACACGTTCACTGCGCGAGCCACGTGGTCGAGGCCGGCGTCCGGCTTGGCGGGATCCTTGAAACCCGAGGTGACGTCGAAGATCGCCTTGTAGACATGATGCTTGTTCGGTTGCACGGCAGCGTCGGGCAGCGAGCGCACGGGGCCGTAATTGGCGATCGCCGGATGGCTCCACGCCCACTTCGCGGCCTCTGCGTGCGAGGCGGGCATGACTGCCAGACCGGCGAGGGCCAATATCGCGGCGGCGCCGACGACCTTGATCGAAAATGATTTCATGGTGTTCACTCCTGTTCGTGGATGCATGGAACGCCCTGACCGGGGCGCGGTAAATCGCAGGTCGTGCTCGAGCCGCCATCGGTTGTCGACGAAGGGCGCCTGCTGGACGGTGCGACAGCTCGTGCCGAGATGGTCGCGGATGGAGGGACGCATGGGCGGCGCCGAATCCAAAAGTCGTTCGCGTCCAGACCCATGTCTGCTGCGTCCATCGACTGCCGGCAGGCGACTTGCGCCTGTGGTTGCAGCTTGGCCCCACTACCGGAAACTCCTGACGCGGCGACCGGAACATCGGCGTCAGGTATTTATTAGCGATTTCGATGTATAGTTCAAATA
>JAJXWZ010000057.1:0-2995 GCA_021781345.1 Pseudomonadota bacterium | reverse complement strand
TAAAGGTTATACGTATGAATCTGCATCACCTGGCTGTCTTCAACGCCGTGGCCGAAGCGGGGGGGATCAACCGCGCCTCGCAGCGATTGCGGATCAGCCAGCCTGCGGTTTCGCGCCAGATCCAGATCCTGGAGGAAGCGCTCGGCTTGACCTTGCTCGAGCGCCAGCCGCGCGGCGTCCGTTTGACCGAGGCCGGCCAGATCCTCGCCGACTACGCCCGGCGGATCTTTGCAATCGCATCCCAGGGCGAAGAGGTGCTGGCGGACCTGCGTTCGCTGCACACCGGCAAGCTGCGCATCGGCGGCAGCATGAGCCTGGGCAACTACTTCCTTCCCGAGGTCATTGCGGCCTTCCACGGCGACCATCCCGAAATCGAAATCGTGCTCGAAGTCGGCAACACCGAATCCGTGATCGACGCGATTCGCCACGGCCGGGTCGATATCGGGTTCATCGAGGGCAAGTGCGACAACGGGGATTACGACGTCGAACGCTTCATGTACGACGAACTGATCGTCATAGCCTCGCCCGACCACCCGCTTGCGGGACTCGGTCCGATGCCCTTCCATCGCCTGTGCCAGCACAGCTGCGTGATGCGTGAATCCGGTTCCGGCACGCGCGAGGCCATGGATGCGCTGCTCGAACGAGCAGGCGTGGGCGAGCACAGCTTCAACCTGACACTGGGAAGCCCCGAAGCCGTCAAGCGTGCGGTACAGCGCGGCGCCGGTCTGGCGGTAGCCTCCAACCTCACGGTGGTCAACGAGCTGGACAATGGTACGCTGGTACGCATTCCCTTGCGGGGACCGCCAGTACATCGGGAACTGCTTAGGGTCACGTTGCCACACAAGCAACTTGCGCCGGCGGCGCATCCATTCTTGCAACGGGTGGAAGAATACTCGGAGCGCTACGGTTCGAATCCGCAGTGAGGCCGAAGCCGTGGCGTGTCAGACACGCCCCTGCGCCGGCTCACGCGATCGTGGTGATGCGCGACCCGCCGCCGGCCCGTGGCCATCGCCGGCATGAATCCCTCCAGTCGTCGATGTCGTCGTTGCCATCCCCGGATCCCGCGCCCTCGGGACTTCCTTGTTCGCCGCGGGGTTACGGCATTCGATCCAGCAGCGTCCCCACGAGGGCTTCCATCTTTGCCAACATGCCCCAACGCCGGCCGATCTCCAGTGCCCGCGCCCTTGGCGCACCCTGGATCCAGCCGGCGCGCAACGCCATCATGGCCGCGACGCGGGCACCGCTGGCGCAGTGGAGCAGCGTCGGCAAGCCATCCTGCGCGAGCAGTTCGTCCAGCCGACGCACGCGTTCCGGTGTCAGGTCATGGGGTCCGGCCACCGGCACGACGTGATATTCGACGCCAAGCTCTGCAGCAAGGGAGGCTTCGTCGTAACCGGCATCTTCGCTCGTCGGCCTCAGGTTGATGACTCGGCGCAAGCCCGCATGAACGGCACTCGCCAGCTGATCCGGATCGGGCTGGCCGCCGGAGATGTAGCCCGGAGCGGGATACTTCGCGTTCGGCAACCCCGGTATGTCGACGGCATTGATCATGGCTCCGGCCCTCGCATGTTGGTAGTGGATTGTGTTCGCGGCCGGAGTCCCGGGCGCGGCGCTGATTGCCGTGCCAGGCGAACTTCACGAGAAGGTGCGCGAGCTCGTCGACGGATGCACGGATTTTCCTGACCACGGCGGCGCTTTCGAGCTGGTCCAGCATGCTGCACTCAAGCATTTCGTGAATAGCGCGGTGCAGCGCACGCCATGCCGGCGTCATCCGGGGAGCGATCGTCTCGCAATCCGCGCCGTGCTCGACGAGGGACTTGATGCCGCGTACTGGCCCTCGCTGCGCACCAGGCGCGAGGCGATGTTCCGGCGGCTGCTGCCGACATCACGCACATCACTTATTCTTCCATCCATTGCAGCGCAGGAGCCGGAGCTTGGTCACGGATTCAAGTCGCTGTCCGGTCTCCAGGCGATCGTATACCCTGCGGGGCATGCGTCGAAGTGTGTTTGGCATGACCCACGCATTGATTCCGGAACCGCCCATCACCTCCATCCCGGGCCACGGGCAGTGCAGGCGGCCGAGTTGCGGACGTCGATCCTGCCGGATGGCTGATGCAACGATGCCATTCTGCGATCGAACGGCCCGGCCCTGCCGACCGCACCAGCCAAGGACTCAACGGTGTTGCCGAACCTGCTCGCGATGATTTGTGGCGGTCTGGTCGGATTCTCGCTGGCCCTGACCGGTGGCGGCGGGTCCACCCTGGCCGTGCCGCTGCTCCTCTATGTCGTGGGCGTACGCGATCCGCACATCGCCATCGGCACCAGCGCGCTGGCGGTGTCGATCAACGCCTACGCCAACCTGTTGCTGCACGCGCGTGCCGGCCACGTGCGTTGGCGCGCGGGCATCATCTTCACCGCGATGGGCATCGTCGGGGCATTCGCGGGGTCGGAGATCGGCAAGTGGGTGGATGGCCGCCAACTGGTCGGTCTGTTCGCGATCCTGGTGCTGCTCGTCGCCGTGCTGATGGTCAGGCCGCGTCGGAGGCTGTCGACCACGGAGGGCTCCGGCTTGCCCAGGTGGCTTGGATTGCGCCTCTCGGGTACGGGTCTTGGCGCCGGTGCCATTTCGGGATTTTTCGGCGTCGGCGGCGGATTCCTGATCGTGCCGGGATTGATGCTGGCGGCACGCATGACGATCATCGACGCGATAGGTACGTCGTTGTTCGGGGTGGGCAGCTTCGGGTTGACCACCGCACTCAATTACGCGCGCTCGGGCTTGATCAACTGGCCTATCGCGGGCGAGTTCATCCTGGGCGGGATCGTCGGTGGCTGGATCGGGGCGATCCTGGCGCGCCACCTGTCAACCAAGCGCGGGGTACTGAACGCGGTCTTCGCTGGACTGATCTTCGCGATCGGCGTGTACATGCTGATTCGAACCTACGTGGTTTAGCCGCGTTCGCAATACACGGTCCGGCAGCCCGCCACCGGTCGGGCG
>JAJXWZ010000051.1 GCA_021781345.1 Pseudomonadota bacterium | reverse complement strand
GACGCTGGACGAGGCCTGCGAAGCTGGCGCGCGCGTGCTGCGCGTGGGCGTCAATGGCATCGACGCAGGATTCGTGTTGCAGTTCAAGCGCGCGCTGGCCGGGCATTGCGGCGGACGCACCCCGCTGCTGCTGACCGGCTACCACAACGCCGCGGGCAGCGCGGACCTGCGCCTCGGCGACGACTGGCGCGTGCGGGTCGATACCGGCCTACTGCGCACACTCGCCGGGGTGCCCGGCGTGAAGTCGGTCCAGCCGTCCCTGGCGCGCCCGGCCGCGCCCTGAACGGCCACCGCTATAATCGCGGCTTTCGCCCACCGAACCCTGGCATGAACCCCAACTTCCTCGACTTCGAACAGCCGATCGCGGAGCTGGAAGACAAGCTGCGCGAGCTGACGGCCGCCGGCCGCGACAACGCGATCGACGTGGACGACGAGGTCGGCAAGCTGCGCGCCAAGCTGCGCACCAAGACCGCGGAAATCTTCCGCGACCTGTCGCCGTGGCAGGTCACGCAACTCTCGCGGCACCCCGGCCGTCCCTATACCCACGACTACGTGGCGGTGATCTGCGACGAGTTCCACGAGCTGGCCGGCGACCGCATGTACGCCGACGATCCCGCGATCGTGGCCGGACTCGCCCGGGTGGTCGGACGCCCGGTGATGGTGATCGGCCACCAGAAGGGCCGCGACATCAAGTCCAAGGTGCGTCGCAACTTCGGCATGCCGCGCCCGGAGGGCTACCGCAAGGCGCTGCGCCTGATGCAGATGGCCGAGCGCTTCGGCCTGCCCGTGCTCACCTTCATCGACACGCCCGGCGCCTACCCCGGCGTCGGCGCCGAGGAACGCGGCCAGAGCGAGGCGATCGCGCGCAACCTCGAGGCCATGGCCGGACTCAAGGTGCCGATCGTGTGCACCGTGATCGGCGAAGGCGGTTCCGGCGGCGCGCTGGCGATCGGCGTCGGCGACCGCGTCAACATGCTGCAGTACTCGACCTATTCCGTGATCTCGCCGGAAGGCTGCGCGTCGATCCTGTGGAAGAGTGCCAACCGCGCCAGGGATGCCGCCGAGGCGCTGGGCCTGACCGCGCCACGCCTGAAGCAACTCGGCCTGATCGACAAGGTGATCCGCGAACCCACCGGCGGCGCGCACCGCAACCCGCGCTCGATGGCGATCCGCCTGAAAGCGGTCTTGCTCAACCAGCTCGACGAACTCACCGCGCTGCCGGTCGACACGCTGCTGGAACAGCGCTACGCGCGCCTGCGCGGCATGGGCGCTTACCAGGAATAAACGACGCGCGCAGCGCCCACGCCGCCCGCGCAACGCGAAACCGTTACCATCGTTGCAACCGCGCAACGGAGCTTTCCGCATGTCCTCGGAATCCGCCGCCAAACTGGCGGTGCTGATCGATGCCGACAACGCGCAGCCGGCGATCATCGCCGCGCTGCTGGCTGAAATCGCCAAGTACGGTACCGCGCACGTCAAGCGTGCCTACGGCGACTGGACCGGCACCCACCTCAAGGGCTGGAAGGACGAATTGCTCAGGCAATCCATCCAGCCGATCCAGCAGTTCGGCTACACCCGCGGCAAGAACGCCACTGATTCGGCGCTGATCATCGACGCCATGGACCTGCTGTACTCGGAGCGCTTCGACGGTTTCTGCATCGTTTCCAGCGACAGCGATTTCACCCGCCTCGCCGGCCGCATCCGCGAGTCCGGCCTCGCGGTGTACGGTTTCGGCGAACGCAAGACGCCCGAGCCGTTCGTGTCCGCCTGCGACAAGTTCATCTACGTCGAAAACCTGTCCGGAAAGCCGGACGAAGAGGCGCCGCTGAAACCGCGCAGCGCCGCGCAACTCAAGCAGGACGCGGGCCTGGTCAACCTGCTGCGCAACGCCGTCGACGCCGCCTCCGACGAGGACGGCTGGGCCGGGCTGGGTCCGGTCGGGTCGATCATCAGCAAACAGCGTCCCGACTTCGATGCGCGCAACTACGGTTACGCCAAGCTGAGCGACCTGGTCGCCGCCACGACGCTGTTCGAGATCGAGCGCCGCAGCACCGGCGAAGGCCGTCCCAAGACCATCCATGTGCGCAACCGCAAGAAAGCCGCCCGCGGCTGATCCGCAGGCGTTGACCGCAACCCTGCGCGATGCGTTGCGCAAGCACGCACCGCCCGCCCTGTGCATCGCCTACAGCGGCGGCCCGGATTCGACCGCACTGTTGCACGCGCTGGCGCACCTTCCGGAAGCACGCGGTCGCGGCTTGCGCGCCATCCACGTCGACCACGGGCTGCATCCGGACAGCGCGGCCTGGGCGAAGCACTGCGCGGATTTCTGCGCGGCGCTCGAACTGCCGCTGACGAACGTTCGCGTCGATGTCGACACCGGACGCGGCGAAGGCATCGAGGCCGCGGCCCGGCACGCGCGCCGCAAGGCCTTCGCCGAACAACTGGGCGGGAACGAGTGGCTGCTGCTCGCCCACCACCGCGACGACCAGGTCGAAACCGTGCTGCTGAAACTGCTGCGCGGCGCCGGCCCGGAAGGCCTGGGCGGCATGCGCGAACGGCGGCCGTTCGGGCGCGGCGTGCTCTGGCGACCATTGCTCGAAACAACCCGCGATGTGGTTCTCAAATATTTGATTCAAAACGCGTTATCCAGCATCCAAGACCCGGCGAACGATGATCCAGGTTTCGCCCGCAATGCGGTCCGCCACGTGTTGCTGCCGACCATCGCGAAGCACTGGCCGAACGCGGACGCAGCGATCCTGCACGCGGCCCGGCTCTGTCGCGACACGGCGGATTATGTATGGGGCGAAGCCGACGGCGCGCTGGCCGGATTGTGGCGCGATGCCGGTACCCTCGATGCCGCGGGCTGGCTGGCGTTGCCGCACGCCTTGCGCGCACCGGTCCTGGATTCGTGGCTGCATGCCCGGGGCTTCACGGTTCCGCCGGATGCCTCGCGCGCCGAACTGGAACGCCAGGCCGCGCAAGCCGGCGACGATCGCGTTCCCCTCGTCGCGTGGTCTGATACCGTAGTGCGCGCCTGGGATGGCCGCTTGCACGCAACGCCGCCACTGGCGCCAGCACCCGAGGATTGGCAGGCCGCGTGGACCGGGGCCGTGCTGGAACTGCCGGCCGATTGCGGCGCCTTGCTGCTCGAAACGGAACACGGCGGCGCGGCATCGACCCGCCTGCCGCATCCGCTGACGGTCCGTTTCCGCCGCGGCGGCGAACGCATCAAGCCACGCGACGATCCGCACACGCGCGAACTGCGCGATCTGTTCCAGCAGGCCCGCATCGAACCGTGGCTGCGCGAGCGCTGCCCGCTGATTTTCGAGCGCGACGCATTGATCGCGGTCGCCGACCTGTGGACCAGCGAACGCGGCAAGGCCGTTTTCGGGGCATGCGCCGCCTGGCCGCGCTGGGTGCGGCCCGCGTGGACCTGAGGCCTGCACGCAGGCGAAACGTGTTCACCTGATTCGCATCGCGGCGTAGGATGGGTCGTTCGTTTGCCCGTGACGGCCGGCACTGGCCCGCAACGCGCCACGGGCGAATCATCGAGCCATCCAGCCGAGGGGACACACCATGTACCGATTCCATGCGTTCATGCTCGCCGGGCTTGTCCTCGCGGGCGCATCGACCGTGCGCGCCGCTGCCCCGGCGCGGGCCGGCTTCACGATGGCGCAGGTGCTGTCGTATCCGTTCCCGCTGGACCTGACCTCGGCCAGGCACGGCGACCGCATCGCCTGGGTGATCGACCAGCAAGGCGTGCGCAACGTGTGGGTCGCGCAGGCGCCCGGCTTCGAGCCGCGGCAGGTCACGGACTTCAAGCAGGACGACGGCCAGGAAATCACCCAACTGACCTTCTCGCCGTCCGGCGACGCGCTGGTGTTCGTGCGCGGCGGCGACCACGACGCCAACTGGCCGGAGAAACTCGCACCCGATCCAGCGTCCAGCCCGGTCCAGCAGAAGGTGACGATCTGGAGCGTGGACCTGCGGCACGACACCGCGCGCGCCCTGACCGAAGGCGACGCGCCGGCGATTTCGTCGCAAGGCGAACTCGCCTACGTCAAGGACAACCAGGTCTGGACCGCGCCGCTCGCCGCCGATGCGAAACAGAAACCCAGGCGACTGTTGTTCGATCGCGGAAAGGACGGCGACCTGCACTGGTCGCCGGACGGCAAGCAGCTCGCGTTCGTGTCGAACCGCGACGACCACGCCTTCATCGCCGTGTTCACCGACGACCACACGCCGATCGAGTACCTGTCGCCCTCGACCGGCAACGACGGCGATCCGCGCTGGTCGCCCGACGGCACGCACATCGCGTTCACCCGCCAGCCCGGCATCGGCGGGCCACCACGCCCGATCCTGACCCAGACGCCGCAACCGTGGACGATCCGCGTCGCGGACGTCGCCGGCGGACACATCCGCGTGGTCTGGCGCAGTCCCGACACCCTGCTCGGCTCTTATCCTGAAACCGCCGGCGGTTCCAACCTGCACTGGGCCGACGGTGGTTCGAGACTTGTGTTCCTCGCCGACCTCGACAACTGGCCGCACTTGTATTCCATCGACGCGCATGGCGGCACCCCACTGCTGCTGACGCCCGGCCACTTCATGGTCGAAGACGTGGTGATGGCGCCCGACGGCCGTTCGATCGTGTACAGCGCCAACACCGGCAGCACCCGAAACGACGACGACCGCCGGCACCTGTTCCGCGTGTCGGTCAACCAGGCGCAACCGCAACCGCTTACCCAAGGCATATCCATCCAGTCCTCGCCCGCCGCAGTCGCCGGTGCCGTCGCCTACGTCGATGCCGGCGCGCAGCGCCCGCCGCTGGTGTCGGTAATGCACGCCGACGGCAGTGGACAGCACGCATTACAGGCCAGCCTGATCCCGGCCGACTTCCCAACCGCGCAACTGGTGGTCCCGCAGTCGGTCAGCTTCAAGGCCGCCGACGGCACCCTGATCCACGGACAACTGTTCCGCGGCACGAACGCCAGCGCCAATCAGCCCGGCGTGATCTTCGTGCACGGCGGGCCGCCGCGGCAGATGCTGCTGGGCTGGCACTACATGGATTACTACTCCAACAGTTATGCGGTGAACCAGTACCTTGCCACCCACGGCTTCACGGTGCTGTCGGTGAATTACCGCCTCGGCATCGGCTATGGCCACGCCTTCCACCATCCGCCGCACTGGGGCCCGACCGGCGCATCCGAATACCAGGACGTGGTGGCGGGCGCGAAGTACCTGCAACACTTGCCAGGCGTGGATGCCGCGCGGATCGGCATCTGGGGAGGCTCGTACGGCGGCTACCTGACCGGGCTGGCGCTGGCGCGCAACTCCGACATCTTCAAGGCCGGCGTCGCGATGCACGGCCTGTACGACTGGTCGCGTGACGTCGGCGCGTGGTTCGGCAAGCCCGGCGCGCGCTACGAACAGGGCGACTACAAGCAGGCCATGAAAGTCGCGTTCGATTCCTCGCCCGACGCCTCCATCGCGAAATGGAAATCGCCGGTGCTGCTGATCCAGGGCGACGACGACCGCAACGTGCATTTCCTGCAGATGGAAGACATCGTGCCGCGCCTGCGCAAGCACCACGTGCCGTTCGAGGCCATGGTGATCCCCAACGAGATCCACGGCTTCCTGCGCTACGCCTCGTGGCTGAAGGCCGACACCGCGACGGTGGATTTCCTGGAAAGCAAGCTGGACGCCGGGCGTTGAAACCGCGCAAATACATCCGGATCGTCCTCATCGCCATCGCCGGCGTGGTCGTGCTGGCGCTGGCGGCGGGTTGGTATGCGCTGCGCAATCCCGACCGCTTCATCCCGCGCATCACGGCCTATCTGCGGCAGCAGACCGGATTGCAGGTGCAGATCCGGCACATGGACGTCCGGGTATTCCCGACCTTGGAAGTCCGGGTTTACGGGCTCGAGATCAGGAATCCGAAACCGTTCCCGGCCGGCGATTTCCTCGAGGTGCCCAGCGTCGATGCCGCGATCGAAAAAGGCCCCTTGCTGGGCGGCCGCATCGCGATCCAGTCGCTGGTGCTGCACAAGCCGGTCATCGACGTCATTTCCGATCCGGACGGCCTGTGGAACTACCAGGACCCGGCCAGCGGCAAGCAGGCGCCCGTACACTTTCCCACCGGCGTGATCGCCAGCCTGCGCATCGAGGATGGCACGCTGCAGGGTTCCAACCTGATCGACCCCTCGGACGCGCCCGGGCCGGTGGTGCTTGAACTGCGCGATTTTTCCGCGCGCCTGAAGCAGATCCATTTCCACCCGCGTTCTGGTTCCGGCAACCTCGAGGCCATCGCCGGCACGCTGGCCGCGGACAACGCGCGCTTCGGCGCGATCCATGCCAGCGACGTCCATGCGCAACTGCGCGTCACCTCGCGGCGCGTGGCGTTCAAGGACTTCGCCGCGAACGCCGACGGCGGACGCGCCGGCGGGGACTTCTCGCTCGACTACGGCGGCAAGACCGCGACTTTCAAGACCAGCCTGCAGGTGAGCGGCGTGGGCGTGCCCGACCTGCTGGCCGAGTTCCGCAAGGGTCCGCCCAGGATGACCGGCACGCTCAAGGCGCAGGTGACCCTGGCCGGCGCCATCGCGCATACCTCGACCCCGCTGGCGGGCATGCACGGCACCGGCACCGTCGCGGTAAGCGATGGCGAGCTGCCGGGCCTCGACAACGATCCGAGCATGATCGAACTGGAACGCTTCCGTCCGCCCGGCACGGGCAACCTGCCGGCCTCGGCGTTCTCCTCGTTCTCCGGGGATATCGAGCTGCGCGACGACCACCTGTACAGCCAACGGGTCGCGGTGGATTTCCATGGCACCGACGTGGTCGGATCGGGCAACACGTCGGTGACGGACGGCGCGCTGGACTACCACGGCAATGCGATCGTGCTGCAGAAGCAGGGCTTCATCACCAGCCTGTTCGCGCGCGTGTTCAAGGAAGCCCACGAGAAAAACGGACGCCTGGTGTTTCCGCTGCGCATCACCGGCACGCTCGCCAACCCGAAGTGCGCCGTGGTGGAATGACACGGCTGCGTGGATTAATTGAACCTGACCCCTTTGTTCCCCGGGGGCCGTCCATGCCACAATGCCGCCGCGGAACGGGCATGGATGACGCGCTTCCGCCACCAAGCGTAACCGTATGGCCAACAGGGGGTTCTGGCGTGAGCTGAAGCGCCGACACGTTTACCGCGTGGCGGCGGCGTATGCCATTGTCGGCTGGCTGCTGATCCAGGTGGCGACACAAGTATTCCCGGTGTTCCACCTGCCGGACTGGATCGACCAGGCGGTCGTGCTGCTGATCCTTGTCGGCTTTCCGATTGCGCTGGTGCTGGCGTGGGCGTTCGATGCCACGCCGCACGGCATCGTGCGGACCGACGCGCAGGACAACGCGGACGTGCAGACGGCACGCCGTTCGCGCCGCGCAGGCATTGCGGTCGGATTGATAGGCGTACTGATCGCAGTGCTCGCGGGCGGCGTGTGGTGGCAAACGGAACGCACCGGCGCCGAGCGCGATGCACCCGTTGCATCGACGCAACGCATGCCCGACAAGTCGGGGGCAACAACGAAGGTTGCGAGCGCATAGACCGCCGTGCCGCCGATCGCGGCGCAACCGATTCCCGCCAAATCCATCGCCGTGTTGCCGTTGACCAACGAAAGCCGTGACAAGGATCAGCAGTATTTCTCGGATGGCCTGTCCGAGAACCTGATCACCGCGCTGTCGCAATTTCCCGGGCTGAAGGTCATCAGCCGCGATTCATCGTTCCGTTTCCGCAACAGCAACGACAGCAGCGCGACGATCGGCTCCAGGCTCGGCGTGGCGCACCTGCTCGAGGGCAGCGTGCAGCGGGCGGGAAGCGAAGTGCGCATCAGCGTCGAGCTGGTGAATGCCGCCGATGGGAGCGCGTTGTGGTCACACGCTTACGACCGGCCTTACCAGGACCTGTTCGCATTGCAGGACGCCATCACCAAGGCGGTCGCGCTGGCGCTCAAGGCCAGGCTGCTCGACGCCGGGGGCGCGGTGACGCAAAGCGACCGTCCGCCGAGCGGCAGTCTCGGTGCGTACAACGCCTATCTGCAGGGACGGTTCTATGACCAGCGCGGCTCGGAGACGGCGTTGCGGCAGGCCATCGCGAAGTACGCCGAAGCCGCGCACCTGGATCCGGACTACGCCGCTGCGTATGCAAGCGAGGCGCGAACCTTGACGCGGCTTGCGGGATTTTACCTCGGAGGTGCCGAGATACCGGGCGCCTATGCGCAAGCGCGGACGCTGACCAATACGGCCTTGCGCCTGGACCCGGACCTGGCCGAGGCGCATCTTTCCAATGCCGCGTTGATCATCAATGCCGATCTGGACTGGAGCGGCGCGGGCCCCGAGATCCGGCGTGCCATCGAACTGGCGCCGGGCGATCCCGAGGCCTTTTTTTCGCTGTCGACGACGCAAGCCTTTTCCGGTCACGTCGAATCCGCGCTGGGTTCCATCCAGCAGGCATTGGCAAAGAATCCGCTGAGCGCGTTCTGGCACGATTGGCAGGCGTCCTACCTGGGCGCGCTCGGCAGGTTCGACGCGGCCGAGGCGGCAGCACGGCACAGCATCAACCTGGAACCGCAAGAGACGCTGGGCTACCGCGATTTGACCTTCATCGAAGTCTTGCGCGGGAACGCGACCGCGGCGCTGGACGCCGCACAACAGACACCGCCGGGACGCAACCACGACATCGCAGTGGCGTGGGCATTGCAGATCGGCTCCAACCGCAAAGCGGCGGATGCGGCGTTGCAAAGCCTGATCGCGAGACATGCCGGCGATTCGTCGTACCAGATCGCCGACGCATATGCACTCCGTCGCGATCCGGACAGCGTCTTCAAGTGGCTGGACCAGGCTTGGGCCAATCGCGACAACGGCATCCAGTACCTGACCTACGACCCGCTGATCCTGCGTTACCGGCACGACCCGCGCTTTGCCGCATTTTGCAAGAAGGTCGGCCTGCCCACGACCACCGATGCCAAGGCGCTGCCGTGAGCGCATTTGAACAGGTCGAATGGCAAGCGGCGGCCGATCAGCGACCCACCGCTTACGACTCGTTGCGGCCAGCGGCAACGGTCCGCTTTCGGGATAACGGAACCGCCGTGTCGACGCTCGGCACGTTGCTCAACGAGGTGCGTGCCCAAGCGGAAGCACGTTTGCTGGCGCTTGAAGAACGCGCCAGCGAGGCCTTGCTGTTGGGAATGTACCGTCACCCTGCTCCGTTACGGGCCGCACGGATTAGTGCAGACCGACCCGTTGCGAATGGTGGCCGAAGGCGTCTTTCGGGCTCTCTATTCAGCGCTTGAACTAAGTGATGCACGCGGCACGTCCGCTGCAATGCATCATCCGGATCCAGCAACTACGACGTGCCTTTCCCGGCGTCGCCAATAGGCCGGCAGATTTCCCAATGATGCCCGAAGGGATCGGCTACACGCCCTATGCGCCAACCATGCTCTTCTTGAACCGCATAGACTTCGCGAGCACCCGCGGCAATAGCCTGGGCAAATGCCGAATCGGGGTCCTGCGCAATCAGGATCATTTTTACGGACCCACCGCCCAACGACTCCGGACTGAAATTTTCGTGCTCGGGCGATTCGTCACTGAGCCAGAACTCGGCGCCGTCGATTGACAGCCTGGATACGACTTCGCCGTCGGGTGCTTCAACGTGATACACCTCTCGCGCTCCAAATGCAGACTTGTAGAACTCTATCGCTCGGGTGCCGTTGCGAAGGGATAGCCAAGGCGTGATGGAACATTTGACAGGATCAATTGCCGTCATGCTCAAAACCCTCGTCTGGCGTCGAACCACTGAATCTGCGTATTCACCGTCTTGCAATACAAATCGCAGCGGACTCCCGGCAAAGGTAGCGCTACCCGTGATGGTGCTGAAACCTGGCCGAGCTCGGTCCGCTTATCCGCTGCATCGTTTGAAGCGTGGGTCCAGCTCCACGCGTCATCTTCATGATACACAAGAAAATTTCCAACGGCCGTATCAGGTGACCTGATAGACACGCGGGACGGCCGCTTCTTGCCGCTTGCCGTCATCCCGCTTTCATGAAGCGCATCGATGATCCCGTTTCTTCTTCGCGGGGATGCCCTCGACTCCACAAACCGCTTGCGAGAAGTCGCTACCGCGATGCGCAACCGGGCTGTCCGGATTGCCTCCGCCCCTCGTTCGCGTGCATGACGAAAGGTACGCTTGCGCGGCCGTGCAATCGGCTACCCTGAAGCGTCGCAAACCGGTAATACTTCCGTCCTGATCGACACGAGGCCCACCATGAAAGCACTGCTCCCGCTGATCCTGCTGACCGCGGCGACACCCCTCGCCGCATTCGCGGCCCCTGCGCCGCTCGCACCGCAAGCCGTGATCAAGATGCCCGGCGGCGCCCGCGGCATCGGCTTCGACGACATCGGCTACGTCCCGCAACTCCAACGCGTCACGATCCCTGCCGGCACCACCGGCAACCTGGTGCTGATGGATCCGGTGACGCACGCGCTGACCGTCATCCCGGGCGTGAGCACCGCCCCGAAGGTCAAGTCGTTCCGCGAAGGCACCACCTCCGCGATGTACGCCGAGGGCTACCTGTTCGCCAGCGACCACGATCCGACCGAAATCGTGACGATCGATCCGAAAACGCATGCCGTGCTGGGACGCACGCCGCTCGAGAGCGGGCCGGATTACGTCCGCTACGTAGCACGCACCCACGAGGTCTGGGTGACCGAACCGGGCAAAGCGCAGATCCAAGTGTTCAAGCTTGCCGTCGATCCCAGGCCGACGCTGACGCCCGAAACGGTGATCCCGATTTCCGGCGGCCCCGAGTCACTGGAGATCGACGACCGGCGCAACCGCGCCTATTCGAATCTCTGGAAAGACAAGACAGTAGAAATGGCGCTGACCACGCACAAGGTGCTGGCCGAGTGGCCGAACACCTGCAAGGGATCCAACGGCATCGCCATCGACGAAGCCCGCGACCACGTGTTCGTTGCCTGCGGCGAAGGCAAGGTCGTGACGCTGGCCCCGGCCGGGCACGGCAAGGTGATCGCGAGTGCGCCGGCCGGCGCCGGCATCGACATCATCAGCTACAGCCCGAAACTGCACCACTTGTACGTGCCCGGTGCGCGCGCCGCCACCCTGACGATCTTCGACGTGGCCGCCTCGGGTGCGCTTAAGCCGGTGGCCGAATACAGGACCGCGCAACATGCGCACTGCGTCGCCGACGACAACGCCGGCCATGTCTTCGTGTGCGATCCGCGCGCCGGCGCGATCCTGGCCATCGACGACCACTGATCCCGGCTACCGAACCCGCAGCCAGGTTCCCGATTCCGGCCGCCACTCGACGGCGACCGGATCGGCGGTCGGTCTAGGCAATACGCGAACCGTCGCTCGCAGGCCGGATCCGGCTTGGCAGCCGGGGGCTTCCCTGCCCCGCGTGGCCGTCGGCTCAGTGTCCGATCTGCTTGCTGTTGGCGTTCAATTCCTTGTTCAAGTTCTTCTGTTGCTGCTTGGTGATGTAGCCGCCATTGGCCCTGGCATCGGCACGCTGCTGCTGGCGGATCGAACGGTCGCCGGCGCGCAATGCGTGGGCCTGGGCGTGCGTCAGTTCGCCTTCGCGGACTTGACGGGTGATGCGATGGTTCTGCCGTTGCGTGCGGTCCATCACCTGGTCACGGCGCGGATGGTGGCGGTCGAAATGGCGGTCGCCGGCAAACCCTGGGGCCGCGATCATCACGGCAGAAAGACCCAGCAACAGGATGCCGGTGGTACGAGGTGACAAGCGCATGGTATATCTCCTGGCAATCGGGCGCGGGCTGCGCCTCGTGAGTCAAAAAACGCCAGAGACACGGACACGTTGACCCGGCACTGCCGGGGTGCAGGGTTCGTTCAGCCAGGCGAAGTGCCGATCGAGGGCGACGACGACTACGACGCGCACTCCACGGATATGCAAGCCGGCTTGCCGCGCACCTACGCCGGAACGTAGCTCAGCCTGACCACGCCCCCGGCTACCACATCGCTGGCCGCGAGTCGCAGCCGCGGGCGCGGACCCACGAAGAAGGGCTTGCCGTGGCCGAGCACGACGGGGTGCAGATAGAGCCGGTATGCGTCGATCAGGCCCAGCTCGCCCAGGCTTTGCGCCAACCCCGGTCCGGCGACCTCGATCTCCCCGTCCTGCCCGGCCTTCAGTTGCCGCATCGCCGCTTCGACGCCGTCGGCAACCAGCGTGGCATTCGGGCCGACCGAATCCAGCGAGCGCGACACCACCCACTTCGGTTGGCCCCGCCATGCCGCGGCGTAGTTCCGTTCGTCCGCGTCCCACTCCGGGCGGTCATCGTCCCAGTAACGCATCACCTCGTACATGCCGCGCCCGTAAACCATGCCGGCCAGGCCACGCACCTGCTGCGTGAAGTGGCGAAACAGCAGCGGATCGGGCGGCCCGAATGCCTGGTGGTCGACGTAGCCATCCAGCGACACGTTCAATTCGAACACGAACCTTGCCATGACACCCCTCTCTGCTCATGATGAACTTACTTGGAAGTGTCCGCGGAATCGGGGTAAAACCCATGCGCTCTTTCCGCTAACAAGCTGATCAGCTCTAAGCTGAAAGATGCACCAAATCCGAAAGCCGGCCTCGTGCCGGCTTTTGTTTTATGCGACCAGCAACTGCGAATAGATCCGTTCTGCGATGGCATAAGCCTAGATATATCGGCTCTGTCTCAAATCCTGCGACATAGGACGTCAGTCTTTCCGGTTTGCGCTGCAATCATCACTTATCCTACTTCGCCGTCGCGCTGCTCGCCGGCGCACTCCCCGGCCCGATGCATTTGTCGAGGAACGCGGTAATCATCGTGAACAGTTATTCGTTGTGCGGGTCGCTGACGAAGCCGTGCAGCTCGTGCGGCTCGGCGAGCCACTCGTAGGGTTTGCCGGCGACCTGCAGCGCCGCGATGAGCTCCATCACCTTGCAGCGATCAGACCGCCGTGCCGACCCAGGCGCCGATCGCGGTCGTCAGGACCATCGCCAGCGCGCCCCAGAAGGTCACGCGCAGCGTGGGCCTGAGGAGACCGGCGCCACCGGCTTTCGCGCCGACCATGCCGAGAATGGCCAGGCACCCGAGTGACCCCAACGCCACGATCAGGCGCAACCAGCTCGCCGGCGCCACGAGTACCAACACCAGAGGCGCCGCCGCGCCGACCGAGAATGTGGCGGCCGACGTCAGCGCGGCTTGTACCGGTCGGGCCGTGCTGATGTCGGAGATGCCGAGCTCGTCCCGCGCATGCGAACGCAGCGCGTCCTTCGCCATCAACTGGCGTGCGACCTGGCGGGCAAGTTCCGGTTCCACGCCCCGCGCGACATAGATCTGGGCCAGTTCCTCGGTTTCGAAAGCGTTGTCGCTTGCAAGCTCGGCCTTCTCGCGGGCAAGGTCGGCGCGTTCGGTGTCGGCCTGGGAGCTGACCGAAACGTATTCCCCCGCGGCCATCGACATCGCGCCGGCGACGAGACCGGCGATGCCCGCGACCAGGGCCTCACTCCTGGAGGAAGCGGAGGAAGCGGCGGACGCGACGCCGAGGATGAGGCTCGCGGTTGAAATGATGCCGTCGTTGGCGCCCAGCACGGCGGCGCGCAACCATCCGATGCGTTCGACCAGGTGACGTTCCTTGTGCAGGCGGCTCATGTTCGAGGGGTGCTTCGCGGATCGATGGGCTTTGGGCGTGTCCGGCGCGGGCACGCGCTTCGGGCGCCGCCGGGTCGTATCAAATTAGTCATGGTGCGCGGCGATACCGTTGACCCAGGTCAAGGGGCCGAAAGCATCGCCGGACAGCCACGCGAACATGGTACCGCTCTGCCCGCGCCGGATCGGGCCCGGCGGGATCGCGCCGTGCAGCGCCCCGCTAACGTCTCGGTGGTGTACTCCTTCGCGAGTTGCTGGAACCACGGATCGGCACGCCGTGGCATCGATGGGGCCAGCTTCAGTCCCTCACCGACCGCCTCGCGGCAGCTTGCAAAAAGCCGTGAGCGTCAGAGTTTGGCTGCTCCCGCCAGCCGGCATCGACCGATCTCGCGCAGTTCCGGCGCAGCCAGCTTACGGAGCCAACTCCCCGAACAAACGCCTTGTTGGGGACCCGGTGACGGAGGGGTGCGCGGAGCGCAAGGCTCCGCGCACCCTTTTCCACTTTACTGCTTGAGCAACGCCGTCAGCCGGTCGAGTTGCGCACGGTAGCCGTCGAGTACATGGGCGGTGACCACTGCGTACTGGTCGGCCCTGTTCCAGTCGCGCATGTCCAGCGCCTCGTGCACGGCGGGAATGGTCTTGGGCGCATAGCCGGTCAACTCGCCCGGCGCCTGGATCATATTCTTGTACCAGGGACGTCCGGGCAGGCCCCGCGGATCTAGCAGTCGCTGCTCCATGGTGCCCATCAACTGGTTGACCTTCGCAAGCTGTGCCGCCGGGATATCGAGACCGGCCTCGGCGCTTGCGTTGTACGCTTTTTCATAGGCTTGTGCGCTTTTCTTCAACTTCTTTGCAGCCACATCAAGTGGCTGGAAATCGATCTTCGGCACGCTGGACAGCCGTTCCGGCGGCCCCACGGGGTGCAGCGGATCGGACGCCAGCTTGTATGCGTCGGCGTCCAGCAATGCGTGCTGCGCCTCGGCCGCCTTGCGTTCGCTGTCCGCTTGCTTGTGCAACTGCTTCAGGTAGCGGTCCAGCGTATGGCTGAAGTCGCCGAAGCGCATCGGCAGCACGTCCGAATCGGCGGCGCGCATCACGATGTGCCCAGCCACCTCGGCCAGCGCGACCTCGTACTTGAAGCCCGGATCGCCGAAGCGGTCGAAGTGGTCGAACGAGTCGTAGCGCGAGTGGTACACGCCGCCCTGGTTGGCCTCGCCGCCGAAACCAAGATCGAGCGTCGCGATGCCCACGTGTTGCAGGAACGCGCTGTAGTCCGAGCCCGAACCCACCGGCGAAATCGGGATGTCGCCCTTCGCGCCCGCCAGTTTCGCATCCTGTTTCAGCTCCGGACTGGCGCCCTTGCGCGCGGCACGCACGTCCAGCACGGCGCGTTGGCGCCGCTGCACGCTGGCCCCGGTCTCCGGATCGGTCACGCCGGCGGCGACCTGGTTGACCAGGTGTTGCAGCGAATGACTGCCGCCCGCGAACAGGATGCCGCGCCCGTTGGTGTCGGAATTGATGTACGCCACCGCGTGTTCCCGCAAGGCCTGCTCGTGGGTTTCCGCCCATTCGGTGGAACCCAGCAGGCCCGGTTCCTCGCCGTCCCAACTGGCATACACGATGGTGCGCTTCGGCCGCCAGCCCTGCTTGTACAGCGTACCCATGGCCTTGGCTTCGGCAAGTTCCGTGACCATGCCGGCCAACGGATCGAACGCGCCGAACACCCAGCCGTCGTGGTGGTTGCCGCGCAGCACCCACTGGCCGGCATCGCCGGAACCCGGCAGCTTGGCGATCACGTCGTAGATGGGCTTCAGGCTCCAGTCCGATTTCACCAGCATGTGCACCTTGGCCGGGCCTGCGCCGACGTGGTAGGTGAACGGCAACGCGCCGCGCCAGCTCTCCGGCGCCACCGGCCCGCCCATGGCCTTCAACAGCGGCGTCGCGTCGGCGTAGGAAATCGGCAATACCGGAATCTTGAGCAACGTCTTGGCGTCCTTCAGAGGCAGGTGTTTGGCGCCCGGGACCGAACCGTAACCCGGCGTGGTCGGATCGCCCGGATACAGCTGCATCTTCTCGACCGAACCGCGTTGCACGCCTTCGGCCGGGCGCGTCGGCCCCTCGGGGTAGGTGTCGCCGGTGAAGTAGCCGTCGTTGCGCGGATCGGAGTAGATCAGGCAACCGATCGCGCCATGCTGGTAGGCCAGCTCCGGCTTGAGGCCACGCCAGCCCCCGCCGTAGCGCACGATCACGATCTTGCCCTTGACGCTGACGCCCAGCCGCGCGAGTTCCTTGTAGTCGTCCGGCATGCCGTAGTTGACGTACACCAGTTGGCCGGTGACGTCGCCGTCGGCGCCGTACACGTTGTACGGCGGCAGCGCGCCGGACAACCCGGAGGTGCGATCACCCTTGATGGGCGGTTCGTGCAGGGTGGCCTTGTAGGTGGTCGGCGCCACCATCTCCACCAGTTCGTTGGTCGGCGTCGGATACAGGACATCGAATTGTTCGATGTGCGCGTCCCAACCCCACTTCTTGAACTGCGCGAGCATCCATTCGGCGTTGACCTTGTCGTGCGGCGAACCGACCTGGTTGGGCTCGGACGACATGCGCTGCAGCCACGCCCGAATCTCGCCCGCGCTCAACAGCGCATCGAAGCGTTGCTCGAGCTGCCGCTGGCTGGCCGCGCCGCGTGCCGTGAATCCCAGCATGGCGCCGCCAGCCTGCGCCGCTCCTGCAGCCGGCGTCGCCGCGCCCGCCAGACCCGTCAACGACAGGCACGCCAGTGCCACCCCCAACTTGCGCATGCAAACGGATTTCATTGCCACCCCTCTCATGATCATGGATTTCCCCGGAACGCTGCCTGCGCACCGCGCGTCGGCAGGACACCCCCTTTTACGCGAGATCGCCGGAATTTGCACGGGCCGATTCGCATCCCCGCGAGGCCCCGGTGATCGCCGCCTGCCGCGGTCACCCGCGCGGCGGCCCGTGCAGGAAGTAACGCGCACTGCGTGCCACGATCATGCCGAACACCAGCATCGCCAGCAGGTTCGCGAACAGTTTCGCGGGGGTGAAATGGTTGATCCGGTGCCATGCGGAAACCGGCAAGACCGCGTAATTCATCACCAGGAAAACGACCACCCCGTAGGCGAGGCCGGCAACCATCCAGCGCGCGGTCATCCAGCGCAGGCGCAAGGCCGCCAGCACGAAGATCGCGGCGATCACGAGCGACATGCCCCATTGCAGGAACAGGCCCGCCCACTCAACGCCCGCGCCACCCCGCAGCGCGGAGCTGCCCAGCACTCCGCCGGCAATGAAGCGCAGGATGATGCGCGGATCGATCGTGTTGATCAGCGCCGCCGCGCCGATATCCAGGGTTCCCGCAATCAAACCGCCGCACAGGATCGCCGCCACCGGACGGAACCGGTCGCGAGACTGGCGTGCCGCTGGAAGCTGGAGGTTGCCCATCGAGGAACCGCCGGGAGACAGGCGTACTATGCTCGCGAGTGGTTCGGGCGTCCATCGGTGGATCACGTTCCGGCCCGGGACACCGGCTGATCGATTCGGCCAGGGACCGACGCGGATCGATGGCCGTCCAATCCAGAACCGCCGTCCGGGATCTGCGTCGCGTGACGGTACTGTTGCTGCAACAGGAGGCGTGACGCCGATGTCGCCCAGCCTGGCCGTTCGCTGCGAAATGGTTGCCGTCGTGGTGCTGCGCGGAACCGCCAGCGAGTCGCGGCTGCTGCTGGTGCGCCGCGCCGGCCCCCACCTGCACGGCGCCTGGACTTACATCGCCGGACACGTCGAGCCGGGCGAATCCGGCTGGCAGGCGGCTCGACGCGAGTTGCGCGAGGAAACCGGGCTGAACCCGCTCGACTTCCACGCGACGAGCTTCTGCGAACAGTTCTACGATCCCCGGTCGGATGACGTGCAGGTGGTGCCGGCGTTCGTGGCGAGGGTTGCCGCGGATGCCGAGTTACGGCTCAATCACGAACACTCGGCGTTCCGCTGGGTATCTATCGAGGAAGCCGCCGGCATGCTGCCGTTCGGCAGCCAGCGCGATTTGATCGCGCACGTCGAACGCGAGTTCATAAGGCGCGAACCCAGTCCGTTCCTGCGCATCGCGCCCGAGTGATCCCCGGCCGCCGGCACCGGAACTTGGCCGGTCGCGCGGCGCTTGTTATCGTGGGCCTTCCCGTCCGCATCCCGGCCCTCCCAGTCGCGCCGAACCGCGAGCCCATGCTGCCCAGTCCGACCCAGCTCCTGCGAAACCGGCTCCAGCAACTGCACCGACGCGTCGGCGGCCGCCACTGGTTTCCGCACGTGCCGCTGGCCATCCTGCTCGGGCTGGGAGGTTTCTGGCTGCTGCAAAACGACCTCGGCCGGCAGTGGCGGAATGTCGTGGCCCACGTGCTGAACGGCAACATGGACCTGCGTCCCGGCTTGCTGCCGCCGATCCTGATCGGCCTCGGCATGCTGATCATGGCAATCGGCCTGCTGTTCCGCTCGCGGCTCGCCTGGTTGATGGCGTTGCTGCTGGCCGCGACCGCCGCGGTGAGTCTGTATTTCGGGGCACACGGCCAGCCCCACCTGCTGCTCGGTTACTTCATCCTGATGCTGGCGCTGCTGGCGTTCGCATGGCGGCAGTTCGATCGCACCAGCGTCACCGCCAGCACCCTGTTCGCGCTCACTTCGGTGGTGATGCTGCTGGTCTATGCGACCTTCGGCACCTTCTATCTCGGCGCCGACTTCAAGCCCAGGGTCACCGACCTCGTGAGCGCGCTCTATTACGCGATGGTCACGATGAGCACGGTAGGCTACGGCGACATCACGCCGCAGACCACGGAAGCCAAGCTGTTCGCGGTGTCGATCATCGTGCTCGGCGTAGCGGTGTTCGCGACCTCGCTGACCGCGGTGATCGCGCCGCTGGTCACCCGCAGCCTGCAACGCATCGTCAACCGCAAGGACAAACGCATGCAACGCGAAAACCACTTCGTCGTGATCGGCAAGACACCCTTGGCGGTCAACACCTGGCGCGAGCTCGCGCGCCGAGGCCATCCGGTGACCCGCCTGCTGCGCCAGGAACCGGAGACCGGGATCCCCGATGACGTGGACATGGTGATCGGCGAGCCCAGCGACGCCGATGTGCTGCGCAAGGCTGGCGCCGACAAGGCGCAGGCCGTGCTGGCGATGCTGGACGACGATTCGGAGAACGCCTTCGTGGTGCTGGCGGTGCGCGAGCTGTCGGGCAAGGCTCGCACCGTCGCGGCGGTCAACGATGCCAACCACCTGGCGCGGGTGCAGCTGGTGCAACCGGACGTGGTGATCGCGCCACAGATCCTCGGCGGCGAACTCGCGGCGATGTTGCTGACGGGCGAGCAGATCAGCGCCGATTTCGTGATGAAGCGGGTGTTCCAGCAATCCGGCAATCCGGGCGGCACGCCCGGAGCGCGGCCGACCGCGTGAGCGGACGGGCATCCGGCAACACAACGGGAGGAAAGAAATCGCCTTGACACACGACTGGCTTCTACATGGACACTGGTTCGGCAACCCCGTGCTCGCGTGGGTGATCGCGGGCGCCGGCGCGTTGCTCGGATACCTCGTCGCGCACAGCATCGCGATCTTCCTGAAATCGCGCCTGCGCAAGCTGGCCGAGCGTACCCAGCGCCCGGGCTTGTTCGTCGCTGCAGATGTCGCCGGGGCGACGCGGGGGTGGCTGCTGGCGTTGATCGCGATCGTGGCGGCGTTGGATTTCCTGCAGTTCGGCCGAAACGCGGGCCATTGGCTCGGGCAGTTGACCTTCGTGCTGATCGGCATCCAGTCGGCGTTCTGGGTCGGGGCGCTGGTGGTGGGCTGGCTGAACCGGGTCGCCGGACGCGACGAGGGACACCCCGTCAATCCGGTGATGCTGGGCGTGCTCACCTGGGTCATCCAGTCCATCATCTGGATCACACTGCTGCTGGCAGCCCTGGCCAACGGCGGGGTCAAGATCACCGCCTTCGTGGCCAGCCTCGGTGTGGGTGGCGTCGCGGTGGCGTTGGCGCTGCAGAACGTGCTGACCGACCTGTTCTCGTCGATCGCCATCGGGCTGGACAAGCCGTTCGAGGTCGGCGAGTACATCGCCTTCGGCACCGACCAGGGCACCGTCACCAAGGTCGGCATCAAGTCCACGCGACTTCGTTCGCTGTCCGGCGAGGAACTCGCGATTTCCAACTCGCAGTTGCTCAGGAACCTCATCCACAACTACTCGCGGATGCAGGAGCGCCGGGTGGTATTCAACTTCCGCCTGCCATTCGACACCCCACGCGACAAGCTGCCGGAAATCGTCGCGCGGGTGCGCGGCTTCATCGAAAAAGAAAAGCAAACCCGGTTCGACCGCGGCTACCTCTCGGGTTTTGGCGAGTATGGCCTGGATTTCGAGTTCGTGTATTACGTACTCGACCCCGGCTACAACGTGTTCGTCGACATCCAGCAGCGCATCAACCTGGACATGCTCGACGCATGGCAGGAACTGGGCATCGAATTCGCGGTGCCGGCACGCAAGCTCCACCCGATGCCGACGGCCGATGGAGGCATCTTGCAGGTGGCCGACGCCGGACAGTGAACCGTGACTCGCAACCGGAGCGCGCCGTCGCATGCGAGCCGCGTGACGACATCGTGCCCGCGTGCAGCGCTGATCGTGACCGTTTCTACACACGGCTTGTCGATAATCGACGGCACGGCGTCGGTCCGGGCAATCCACGCATTGACCGGGCCAAGTCGCAGATGGAGGCAGGCATGGGCAAGACCGCGAACATTGCCACCCTGGGTTACGCGGCATTCGCGCTGACCTTGTGGCTGGCCTGCATGGGTCCGGCGGGTTGGTTCGAATCGTCGGGTGGCAGACTCGCATCCCTGCTAGTCGTGCAGTCCGGCAACGTCCTGCTGCCGCTGGTCGTCGTCGTGCTCGGCGGTTGCGTCCTCGCCGTCGCGGGCATCGGGCAATGCCTGGGCGGACGCGGCCTGGATGCGTTGCTGTTCCTTGCGTTCGCCGGCTACTGGTGGATCGCCGCGCTGGGGCAGCATGCGTGGAGCGCCGTTGCCTACGGGCCGACGCCCGGCTTCGTAGGCTGGTACTACGCACTGTGGGCGCTGGTGGCGTTCTGTCTCTGGCTGGCGGCATGGAAGGCGGACATGGCCCGCATGCTGTTTGCCGCCGGCCTGTGCTTGATGCTGGTCGCGTTCGCGTTGGCGTCGTGGCTGCACTTCGGCGCGCTCGAAGTGCTGGGTGGCTACATCGGCCTGGTCGCCGCCGTGCTCGGCATCTATATCTTTGCGGCCGAAATCATCAACGATCTGCACGGCAGCAATGTGTTGCCGCTGGGCGAAACCGGCAACCGCGCCACGCCATCCGACTGAAGCCGGTGCGCATCGTTGCGCTGCCGGCGACGAAGGTAGCCGCTTACCCGCTGGCAGCGCATCGTCGCCGGCATGGCACCGGGGCGACCCCATGACCCGGCCTCGCTGGTGCGCCGCCGCATCCCGTGCTACTTTTGCGGCATGGCATCACCGCGCGTCATCAAGAAATACCCGAATCGCCGCCTCTACGACACCCGCGTCTCCAGCTACATCACGCTGGAAGAGGTGCGCCAGCTCGTGTTGTCCGGCGAAGCGTTCGAAGTACGCGATGCCAAGACCAACGAGGACCTGACGCGAGCGGTTCTGCTGCAGATCATCGCCGAACACGAACAGCACGGCCAGCCGATCTTCTCCACCGCGCTGCTGTCGCAGATCATCCGTTTCTACGGCGACGCCATGCAGGGCTTCGTCGGCGGCTACCTCGAAAACAGCCTGAAGGTATTCCTGGAGCAGCAGCACAAGTTCCGCGACCAACTCAACAGCCTGCTCGGCCAGACGCCATGGTCGATGCTGAACGAGGTCACCGAACGCAACCTCGATCTCTGGCGATCGCTGCAGGGCGCCGGCGCGGGCACGGCGAAATCGCCGCAGCCCGACGAACCCGAATCCGGCAAACCGTCACGCAAGCGCCGTTGACACTCCATCCGGGGCTTCGTACCATCGCTTGATTGTTGCGGCGCAACACGTGCCGCTGCGCCGCATATCCGGAGATTCCAATGAGCAAACGTGTAGCCGTCGTCACCGGCGGCATCGGCGGGCTGGGCACCGCCATCTGCAAGCAACTCGCCGCGGAAGGCCGCCAGGTCGTCGCCGCCGACCTCGGCAGCCGCGAGGAGCGCCTCGCCGCGTTCCGCGAAGAGACCCGCGAATACAACGGCAGCATCGTGTTCTTTCCCGCCGACGTCTCGAACTTCGACGATTGCTCCAACCTGGTCAAGGGCATCACCGACGAGTACGGCAGCGTGGACATCGTGGTCAATGCCGCCGGCATCACCCGCGACACCAGCCTCAAGAAGATGAGCCAGGACCAGTGGAGCGACCTAATGCACGTCAACCTGGACGGCGTGTTCAACATGTGCCGCCACACCGTCGACGGGATGACCGGGCGCGGCTTCGGCCGCATCGTCAACATTTCCTCGGTCAACGGCCAGACCGGGCAGTTCGGCCAGACCAACTACTCCGCCGCCAAGGCCGGCATGCACGGCTTCACGATGGCGCTGGCGCGAGAAGTCGCGAAAAAGGGCGTGACCGTCAACAGCGTGTCGCCCGGCTACTGCAAGACCGAGATGGTGATGAAGGTGCCCGACGACATCCGCGCCCAGATCGTTGCGCAGATCCCGGTCGGCCGGCTTGGCGAGCCTTCGGAAATCGCGCGCACCGTGGCCTTCCTTACCGCGGACGACGCCGGCTTCATCACCGGCGCCAACATCCCGGTGAACGGTGGCTACTTCATGTCGTTCTGAGTGGCGCTGCCGACGGCGACGCGATCGCCGTGGCTCTTCGGCATGGAACCCACGATGAAGCGCACCACCGCGACGCCCTCGTTGCACTTCTGGTGCACGACACCGGAAGGAACGTGCAGCGCTTCGCCGCGGCAAAAGCGGCACGGAACGCCGCCGGCTTCCAGCGCCGCTTCGCCATCCAGCACGTAGAAGAGCTGCCTCGAGCTGTCGCGCTTATGGCACTGCTCGACCGATCGTCCCCGGGGGAGCGCGCTTCTCGATCACGGTGAGATCATCGCCTGCAAGAAGGTGCCGGCCGTCGCCCCATCCATAGTGTTCGGCGTTGCAGATGCTGGTCGGAGTCATCGGGATTCCCCGGCGGCGTATCCTTGCAAAGCATCGAGCCGCGACTGCAACGCATCCAGCCGCAAGTCCGCGTGCGCGCCGGGCGACGTGCGGGCGGCCAGGCTTCGTTCCGGCGTGCGGCCCTGTCCCACCTCGTTCGCCGCCGCGGCGGCGGCCCGATAGGCATCGCGAAACGGTACGCCCGCGGCGGCCTGTTCGATCGCCACGTCGGTGGCGTACATCGCGGGTTCGATCGCTTGGCGCATCGCCACGTCGTTCCACTGCATGCGCGCGAGGAGATCCGGAATCAGCTCCAGCGCCATCAGCCCGCGATGCACGCCGTGGACGACGCCGCCCTTGCTGAACTGCAGGTCGCGCTGATAGCCGGACGGCAGCGACAGCAGTTGTTCGATCTCGGTGCGCGCGGCGGCTATGCTCGCGTAGCTCGCGCGCAGCAGTTCGACCACATCCGGGTTGCGCTTGTTGGGCATGATCGACGAGCCGGTGGTGTACTCGGCGGGCAGCATGATGAACCCGAACTCCGAAGTCGTGAACAGCGACAGGTCCCACGCCAGCCGGCGCACGTCCAGCAGTGCGCTGCCGATGGCTTCGAGCGCCGCCATCTCGAACTTGCCGCGCGACAGCTGCGCGTAGGTCGCGCTGGCCTGCAGGCGCGCGAAACCGAGCGCGTGCGTGGCGTGGTCGCGGTCGAGCTTGAGGTTCACGCCGTAGCCCGCCGCACTGCCGAGCGGATTGGCATCGATCCAATCGCGCGTCAGCCTTGCGCGCCAGGCATCGTCGATGAACGCCTCGGCGAAGCCCGCGAACCACATCGACGTGGACGACACCACCGCGCGTTGCAGGTGGGTATAGCCCGGCATCGGGATCGACTCGGTTGCCGCGCGCTCCAGGCATACACTCGCGATCGCCCTGCAATTCGTTTCCAGCGCCGCGAGCTTCTCCTTCAGCCACAGGCGCGTCGCCACCAGGATCTGGTCGTTGCGGCTGCGGCCGGTGTGGACCTTGCGTCCGGCATCGCCCAGACGTTCGGTCAGGCGCGCCTCGATCGCCGAGTGCCCGTCCTCGTAGCGATCGTCGAGCACGAAAGCACCCGAACGGAAGTCCGCGGCCAGCGCATCGAGCTCGCGCTTCAACGCGTCGGCATCCCCCGCGTCCAGCACCCCGATTTTCGCCAGGCCTTCCACGTGCGCCTTGCTCGCGGCGATGTCGTGAAGGAAGAATTCACGATCGAGCAACACGTCGTCTCCCGCCAGGAAGCGCATGATGCGGGCATCGATCTCGCTATCTGGCTTTTTCCAAACCGGATCAGTCATCGGGAATCCCCGCCCATTCTTCCACGCCGATCGCGCGATTGATGTTCTGCAGTGCCTGCGTCGCGGCACCTTTCAGGAGATTGTCCAGCGTAGCCACGACCACGACCCGGCGGCCGTCGGCGGATATCGCGAAGCCGCCCACCTCGGCATGATGCTTGCCCGCGATCCGGCTGACCCAGGGCGGATCGTCGGTCACGCGCACGAGCTTTTCGCCGGCATAGGCATCCCGGAAGCGCGCGACGACTTCGTCGCTTTTCATCGCTTGCGACGTGTACAGGTTGCTCGTGACCGTCAACCCGCGGAAGTGGGGCGCGACATGCGGCATGAATTCCACCGGCACGCCGAGATGGAAGCTGGCCTCGCGCTCGTGTACGTGGCCGGTCAGTGCGTACGGCATCAGGTTGTCGCGCAGCTTGTCGGGATCGTTTTTATCGGAAGGGGTGGTGCCGGCGCCAGAATAGCCGGACACGCCGAAGCAGACAGGCGGTGCGGCCAGTACAGCCTTGATTGGCGCAACACTCAGTTCGATCGCGGTGGCGTAGCAACCCGGGTTGCTGATGCGGCGCTCTCCACGCCAGGTGCCGCGGGTCAGCTCGGGCAGGCCGTAATACCATGTCTTGTCGAAACGGTAATCCGCAGACAGATCGACGATCAGCGTTTCCGGTGCATCGGCATCCAACGCGGCGACATATGGCGCCGCGTTGCCGTTGGGCAGCGCCAGTACCACGACATCCGCGCCCTTTGCCGCCACAGCCTGCGCATCGAGGTTTTCATAACGCAACTCGCCCGCATAAGCGTTGTTGTGGTCGGCGACGCGCTGCCCGTCGAGTTCGCGCGACGATACGAATGCCAGATCGATCGCCGGATGTCGCGCGATCAAGCCGATCAGCTCGGCTCCGGTATGGCCGCGCGCCCCGATGATGCCGATGCTTTTCTTTTCATGCGTCATGCGGGCGCATCCAGCAAGGTCGCCTGCCGCTGTGTGCAATGCCCGACGCAGCGCGCGATCGTCTCGAAACCTTCGTCCAGCCCGTACCAGAAGACCCTGAAACGCTCCGTCTTGAAGCAGCCATCGGACTGCTCATGGTAGAACGCATTAACGGGGTTACCGAGCCGCGAGCGCCAGAACAATTGCGTCGTGTCCGCCCGCATCACCTGCCATACCGCGCGGCCAAGGCCCTCGCCCTGTGCTTCGTCGAGGACCGCGAACTTGTCGAGATACGGCAGCCCGTCTTCCATCGTGAGGATCATCGCGGCGCGATAGTTCTCACTCACGTACACGCGATGCGGCCGGGTGCGCTCGAAGTAGTCGGCGACCAGGCGGCGCGGTGCGAAGCTGGATTCGATCAGGGCGCGCATGCGGTTACGGTCGACGCCTTCCCACGAATCGAAACGCAACACCTTTTCGCCGCGCCGCACCAGCGTGCCCGAGCCCTTGTGGGTGAATAGTTCCCGCGCGAGTTCCGCAGGCCGCGTGATCGACACCGACGATGTGAGCGGCAGGTCGCCCAGCAGGTCGGCGATCTGCTCCAGCTTCAGCCGCATCCCTCCGCCGACCCAGGGCTGCGCCATCAGGTATTCGTATTCGCTCGAGAGATTGATCGAATCGATCACCTTGCCGTCGCCATCCAGAAGCCCGCCGGTACCGGTCAGGAACACGATCTTGTACGGCTGCAGCGCGCGCACCAGCTCGTTGGCGGCGAAATCGGCGTTGATGTTGAGGATCTGGCCTTGCTCGGTTTCGCCGAGGCTGGCGATGATGGGTATGGATCCGCTGCGCAGGCTGGCGTCGATGGGTGCCAGTTCGACGCCGGCGACCCGGCCCACCAGTCCGTAGTTCTCGCGATCCAGCCAGTCGGCGGCGAACACGCCGGACACCACCGAGGACGCACGCGTATCCATCGCGTGCAGAGCGTCGACCAGGCGCAGGTTCTGCTGGTGGAACACACGGCGCACGATGCCGAGCGCCTCCGGTGGCGTCACCCGCAGCCCGTTGACGGTGCGCTTCTCGATCCCTGCCTTGACCAGCTCGTCGTCGAGCTGCGGACCGGCGCCGTGCACGACGATCGGGGTCAGGCCGACGCGCTGCAGGAAGGTCAGCGACGAAGCCAGCTCGCCGAGGTCGTCACGCAGCACCGCGCCGCCGACCTTGACGACAGCGAAACGCCGCGCATCCAGTTGCGAGAAGCGCCTGAGGTATTGCTGGACCTCCTTGGCGCTGCCCATCGCCGACAGCAGCCGCACGATCGTCTGGCGCGTGTCGATATGCGCGTTCATGCAAACTTCCCGCCGACGATGCCGTGAACGGTGTCCGCGTAACCTTGCAACTGTCCAAGGTCAACCCATTCGTCGGCGCTGTGTGCCTGCGCGATGTCGCCGGGCCCGAACACGAACGTGGTACAACCGGCCCGCGAAAACAAAGCGGCCTCGGTCCAGAAATCGACCGGGGCGCCGATCGGAACACGCAGTCTTTCGGCAAGCGCTCGCGCATCCTGCAGGCGCGCCTCGGCCCGTGCGTGATCCGCCGGCAGCGGTGGACCGCGGAAGGTTTCCTCGAACATCACTGGCGCGGTGTCGGCCAGCTTGCGCAAGCAATCCAGCAACTGGTCCATGTTTTGCGACGGCAAGGGCCGCATGCCGAACCTGACCTCCGTCTCGGGTGCAATCATGTTGGCCTTGATGCCTCCCTCGATACGACCGAGATTGAAACGCAAGCCCTGCAGGCCGCCAAAGCCGCATGCCAATTGGGCATCCGCAAAATCCAGCGCGGCGGCACTCCAGCGCACGGCCTGGTGCAACGCACTGTCGGAAGGCTGCTGCTGCATGGATGCGTGCCCTGCGCGCCCTTCGAATCGCAGGTGCACCGACTGGATACCGCGGTGCGCGATCACGGCCTCGCAGCGCGTGGGTTCGGCCACAAGCACGTTGTCGAATCCGTGGTCGTCGTCCAGGAACGCGCGCAGGCAACGCGGGTCGGCGCCTTCCTCGTCGGTCGTGAACAGCAGCGCCATGTCGCCAGTGGATGCGTTTGCCACAGCCAGCAATGCGGCCGCTGCCCCCTTGATGTCGCAGGCGCCCAGTCCCGTCGCACGATCGTCCGAGACGCGCAGCTGGAAAGGGTCCGCGCTCCAGTGCGGCGAGTCGGGCACGGTATCAAGATGCACGTTGAACAGCAGCTCGGGCTTGCCGCGCACCGCGAACAGGCTGACGGCACCCGCACCGTGATCGGTCACCCGGACGTCGAAACCCGGCAGTTGGTCGCGCAGGTAATCGAAGATCCCATCGGTCCCGATGGCGCGCGGCGGATTGCGCGTGTCGAATCCGACCAGTGCACACAAATGGACTAGCGTGGCGTCGAGCAACGCGTCCATGTCAACGGTTGACCTCGGCCCACAGGGTGGAACTCATGCCGTACAGCTTGATGAAACCTTCTGCCTCGGCCACGCCCCAGTCCGCGGCCTGGGCGTAGGTCGCACCCTTGGCATTGAGGATATGCTTCGATGCCACGGCCACGGCATCCACCCGGCCGCCATGTGTTTCCAGCATGACTTCGCCTTCCACGCAGCGCTGGCTGGAGACCAGGAACGCTTCCAGGTCGGCCTTGAGCGGATCGTGGAAGAAACCCTCGTACACGAGTTCCACCCACTTGCGCGCAACTTCCGGCTTGAACCGGTTTTGCTGCTTGCTCAGGACCGCTTCTTCCAGTGCACGGTGGGCAGCCAGCAACGCGAACAGGCCCGGTGCTTCGTAAACGATGCGTCCCTTCAGGCCAATGGTCGTATCGCCAGTATACAGCCCGCGTCCGACACCGTAACGCGCGAACAGATGGTTCAATCGCGCCAGCAGCATGTGCCCGGCGACGCGCTCGCCGTCCAGTGTCTTCGCCTCGCCGTTGACGAAGCCCACCTTGATTCGCAATGGATCGGAAGGCCATTCGCCGCGCGGCAGGCACCAGCCTCGCGCACCTTCACCCGGCGCTTGCCAGCGATCGACTTCGCCACCCGAGAGGGTCACGCCCAGCAGGTTCTCGTTGATCGTGTATGCCTGCTGCTTCGCGCGTACCTCGAAGCCGCGTTGCTGCAGGTAATCCTGCTCGTACGCGCGCACCGCGGTGTGTTCCTTCTGAATTTCGCGGATCGGCGCGGTGATTTCGAAATCACCCAGGGCCTTCACCGTAAGGTCGAAACGGACCTGGTCGTTGCCCATCCCGGTGCAGCCATGGGCGATCGCGCGGGTGCCAAGTTCATGCGCGCGCTTGATGACCGCCTCGACGATCAGGTAGCGATCGGACACCAGCAG